>JAITJQ010000050.1 GCA_031278845.1 Puniceicoccales bacterium | reverse complement strand
GCTCTTCCGATCTGGGGCTCCGCCCCCCTGGACCCCCCGCAAGGTGTCGGAGACTCCTTGACCTCCTTCGGCGGCCGAGCCCGGCGCGTTCCGCGCCGGGCTCGGCCGCCGAAGGAGGTCAAGGAGGCTATGCCTCCTTGCGGGGGGGCCAGGGGGGCAGAGCCCCCCTGGGCAGCCGAAGCCCCACAAATCACTTGACAAGATTGAATTTTAATTAAATTTTAATTAATTGTTAGACGATGTTATTATCGGAGGCGGCCGAGCGGTTTTTTATATTTTTGGAGTTGGAGAAGGCAGTAGCAAAAAATACGGCAGACGCCTATGGGAGTGACGTGCGATTATTTTGCCAATTTTGTGGCGATAGTAACGTGGAATTTATGGATCGCGGGTGGGTTGTTACCTGGGCAGAATCTCTGTTGGATAAAAACTATGAGCGCTCGAGTATGGCACGAAAATTGGTGGCACTGAATGCTTTTTTTTCGTTTTTGGTCCGCGAAAAAATTGTTTCAGAAAATATTATGGACGATGTTTCTTCGCCGAAGCCGCAGCGAAAAATTCCCGATACTCTATCACTTCGTGAAATCGAGAAAATTTTATCCATTCCCAATCAAAATAGACCCGATGGGCTGAGGGATTACGCGATGTTGGAATTGATGTATGGCAGTGGTTTACGCATTTCCGAATTGTGTACATTGGAACTCCAGGCGCTTGATTTTAAAAATGGTTTTTTGAGAATTATGGGAAAAGGGAGTAAAGAACGGAGTGTTCCGATGGGAAGTTGCGCCGAAGAGGCGTTGCGATGTTATTTATCGTCCGCTCGTCCGCATCTCGTAAAAAAATGGACAGGAAATGCGCTATTTCTCAGCAACCGAGGCAGGGCTATTTCGCGCAAAACATTTTGGCAGCGATTGAAAAACTATTCCAAACGGGCTGAAATAACGAAAAATGCGAAGCCCCATATGTTGCGCCACTCCTTTGCGACGCACCTCTTGGAAAATGGTACGGATTTGCGCTTCATTCAGGAAATGCTCGGCCATGAAAATGTTTCGACGACAGAAATTTACACCCACGTGGATCAAAGGCGCATACGGGAGCAGTATGAACGCTTCCATCCCCGACCCCATTTAGATATTCAGTAACTTCATTTTTTTTATTCAATGGGAAGAATATTAATCCCAATACATGGCATACCAATTTCCTTCATGACTTTGATCACATTTTCAACGAAAGGTAACATATCGTCGATGAAAATGACCCTTGAAAATACTCGGCCCATCTGATTTTTACATTCATCTAAAAACGATCGCAAAATAACCCCTTTTATGTATCCGTAATAGCATTGGGTGTAAAGATTGATGAAATTACAAAAAATAATTCCGTGAGAAAAAATCGGCCTACAAAGAACTTCGGAAAGGCTATTTTGGCTTTGGATAAAATGACGCTTTTTATGATCCGGTGCAAAACCCGGGACCATTGAATCCCATTGAACGTGACGGTACACCTTTTGGTCGCCTGCATCAACCCATGTTTCAAGGACTTGGCCACCTCGATTAATAACTTTCACCAATTCCTTTCCCCCAGAATTCCGTTCCCTATCGTATTGAAATTGTGTGATTGGCAATTCCCTTGGAATTTTTTGTAATTCACCGTCTGTGAAATCGATACCGATATGCTTCAAACCCGCAATGCGAAGATTCTCAAAGGTTACCGGCTCTCTGGATCCCGCAGTCCCTTGAAAATAGCCCGGACAAATAGCCCGTTCCGCAACCTGAGGAATAGAAGTTAACTCCAAAACGCCCCCATTAAATTTGAGATCATTATCGAATGGGGAAGCATTCGTCAGGGCAATGTGCATCGCCCCCAAATCCCGTGTTTTGCGAATAATTTCAGAAAATCGAGAACAGATCGCCTGTGCCCCGGTAAACGAATAATCCGATCCCCCTCGAATCAATGTATCATCGATATCCCAAACGAAAAGTATACCCCTACCAACACCCCCAATCAGTGCTTCCAATTTTTTCACGGTCTGTTCCGGTGTCAATTGAAGCATTACGGATGAACTTTTACTCCCCTTATCCATAACGTTAAAACAATACAGTATCCAACATAATATAAATCTTATCAACACACACGAAATCTAGAACTTCTTTAAAGACTTTCAATACATTTTTATAAAACATTTTCAGGTTCGCAGGCAATCTGAATTTTTTGACAGCCTAAAGACTTCAAAATATCAGTAACCTGTACGACAAAACCAAAGGGTACCCACCGGTCAACGCAAACCAATAAAGTAATTTTCGAGGGATTCTTTTTGCGCAATAAAAATTGCTCAACCGCAGAAGATAAATTCTCAATTTTGAGAATGAGGTTGTCAAACATAACGATCCCGTTTGGCCCTAAATTGAGTACACCCGATGTTGCCTGCAAATCAACGTTCTTTGACCGCGGTAAACTCATCTCAATGCCCGGAGAAAAAACAAAACGCGATCCCAATAGCGATAAACCAAAAATAAATAGCAAAACGGAAATAACAGCGCTAAACTCCAGCGATGTATCGGGTTTAGCTAGGGTTCGCTGAGACTGAAATTCACGGAAAGCCATGACTATTTCCTCGAAAAAATAATCTGTATCGCCTCGTTGTAGGTCCACTCGAGTTGGTATATCATCGACTGTACCTCGCCGTAAAGAAAATTATAGGCCAAATTAGCAAAAATACTGATCGCTAAACTAACCGCAATGAGTAGCATCGCCATCGTGATCTCCTCCGAAAAAATGTTCGAATTCGTGTAAGTTAATCCCGTGTCCTGAAGACTTTTAAAGGCATTGAAAAAAGCTAAAACTAC
This sequence comes from Puniceicoccales bacterium, assembly GCA_031278845.1. Taxonomy (GTDB): domain Bacteria; phylum Verrucomicrobiota; class Verrucomicrobiia; order Opitutales; family LL51; genus LL51. The sequence continues at coordinate 615 of JAITJQ010000050.1, read as the reverse complement.
ACCGATTAACCCTAACATCGGAGCAACCTTCGCAATCGTACGCAATGGAAGTACGTGTTGCTCACATCGTGGAATTTCCAAAAGCGCTACGGATTTCACATGTACCTTAAGCTCATCCTTCGGAAGATTGCAGTTGAGTAACGCCGTCCGCATGATGTTCGCAACCGGTGAACTATCCCGCTCGCAAAGATCGATCGCCTCGGAAGTTCTATCCTTCATGTGAAGATTGCGAATGCCATCTAAAAAAATAGCTGGATCAATGCCGCAGCGCTTGAAAAATAATAGGCGCTCAATCGTAAGAATAATCCCCACGGAAGCGAGAATAAGCAATAGCCCCATCAGACCATGGCCAAGTAATAAAAATTTCCATGAAAAAAATGACATGCCCCATGGCCAGTAAACTGAATCTCATGGAGAATACAAGCCAAAGCTTTCCGCTGCCCAGAGGGCTTCGGCTGCCCAGGGGGACTCCGGCTGCCCAGGGGGGCTCCGCCCCCCTGGCCCCCCCCGCAAGGAGGCATAGCCTCCTTGACCTCCTTCGGCGGCCGAGCCCGGCGCGGAACGCGCCGGGCTCGGCCACAAAGTCAAGAATTGAATATTTGACTTGTTTTTCCT
>JAITJQ010000036.1 GCA_031278845.1 Puniceicoccales bacterium | reverse complement strand
AAGTTAATGGCGATGCAGATTATGATTGACCATGATCTTGGCTACACCACCGACGCCGCCAAAGGGGATTTTGGAGCAGCGAAGGACCATCCGTTGGCGAGTGCAGCTTATTTGGAACTCGGTGGGCAGAATTCGGGTGTATTTAGTCCCGATGAGCAAGCATACATGCAGGATGCGGTGTTAAAGCACAGCTATCCGTTTGGGTTGGACAAGCCGCTTGATTTTACGAACAACAAGGAGCAAGCTATAGCGAATCTCATATCGATAGTCGATGCGATGGGTGTTACGGCAAATACGAAATGCCCGGCCCTTTACCGCGAAGTTTTAACGCCCGAGATTATGCAGGAGCTGGCAATGGACGATGGTCCAGAAATCAGAAAAAATCTTCATGCCATCATCGATCAAGCGGTAACGGATGGGAAAATTTCTCCAGAAGCGGCGGAGGGCTACCACATGGCATTGGATTACGATGCGAGTCAGTGGGGTGCGAAAAACATGATTCTGCAGCAATTTGGCGGACAACTGCTCGGAACGACAATGGAAGATTTGGGCAATAGACAGTATTCTTTGTACCTCGATTTCGGTGTATCGCAAGATATTGAGCTTCTTGCTACGCTATTTGGTGGTAGAGGTGAAATTGAGCAATTTAACAATGCGACCAAAGCTTTTGGTAAAATGGTGGGCGATCTCCCGTTCCAGCCGTTTCCGGAAGAGTTAGCCGCCGCAGAGGCAAAAAGAGCAGAGAAGAGAGCAGCAGGAACTCGTGAGGAAGATTTACCACCTATGCCAACGGTAACGGATTTAGGTGCACGGGCAAGGATGGCGGAGGAGGGACACACGCAGAATCTGAGCACAGGAGGAGCCGTGCGAATAACATTAAGAAAATTACGATAGTGAGAAATTGCTTGACAATTTTCGTGAAACAATTTAATATCTTTAATTTAAGAAATATCATGAAAAAGTTTAAAATTAGTTCATTGTTGTTGGGCACATTTTTGATGCCCATGGTAAGTTACGGAACGGCAGATTTTGGCGAAGCTGACGGACAATTTGCGGATGTAGTGGTTTCTGACGATGCGCTTTTTGAGGCCATTGATGCGCGAAATATAAATCTCGTAAATTATCTACTCGATCACGGGGCAGATGTAAATGCCATCAAAAAACATACAGTTAAGTACGATACTTATGAAAATACTCCGCTTAGTAAATCCATTTTGCGGACGAAAAATATCGATATGGTACGCCTCTTGCTTGACCGCGGAGCAAATGTAAATATTCATTTAAAATCCACGAATAATGATCCTCAAAAACAGTGGGATTGTGATTATGCAACTCCGCTCACCAAAGCCGTTATGGAAGAAGATATTAGTGTGGTTCATTTGTTACTCGACCGCGGGGCAGACGTAAATGCCTGTCTGGCATATCCGGAGCGAAATGATAATGGGGAGCAATTTGGTGAATGCGATCGGATCTTTACCCGTTATTCCTGTCCGCTTATCTATGCCATTAGGTGGCATATCATGGGGTGGCAGAACATCGAAATGGTGCGTTTATTGTTGGAGTGGGGAGCAAACGTCAATACGGAGGACGGTGCAACGCTCGTCCCATTAATTGCTGCGGTAGAAACAGGGGATATAAATATGGTTCGTCTGCTTTTGGAGCAAGATGGAATCGATGTCAATGCAACCCATGATGTCACCCCCACCCTCACTTGGGATGAGTATGAAGCGATTAGATACGGCGGAGGCACATCTGACGATTTCAACCGCCAAGAACCCATAACAGCACTGCAGGCTGCAGGAAGCAACGATCAAATTGCTCAACTATTGCGTGCATACGGTGCGATGTAGTGATCGAAAAGCGGTAAAAGACGGGAAAATTTCTCGAGATGCGGCGGAAGGCTACCACATGGCATTGGATTACGATGCCAATCAGTTTAGTGCGAAAATGGTTGTAGCGCAATTTGGTGGCCAGCTACTTGGTACGACAATGGAAGAGGTAGGCGATAAAGCGCGGCGAATGCTGACGGTTTTTCCGCTGTGGTAGCAACCGCGATTGGACGAAGCGCCCAAAAATGATGTATGTTGCGTGTCAATTTTCGGATCGGGTGTTTGCGACTGCTGATGATCCGCGCCATGAAAGTATGGAAGCAATTTTTGAGGATATGAAACCGGGGAATGCTTTTCGGGAGTTGTGCCATTTTTTTGAGCCGGACCGAGGAGGACGATCGCCCTTGCGCTGAAAGAAGCCCAGAAGGGACGACATTGTTTTCATTGCCGGTAAGGGCCACGAAACTTACCCAACAAATCGGCGATGAAAAAATTCCTTCGATGTGGATGCAATAAAAAAATACTTATAAAATGAAAACTACTGTCGTTGTGTTGTAAGGTCAACAGAATCAAAAACCTTCAATTCGGCAATAGTTCCCCCTGGACGACGAGGAATGCCAAGCGCCTTATACATCCAAAAATCAGTCCCATCACAAACAATCTTATAACCATAAACAGTATCTGCTGTGGAAAAAACTGGTCTTTGCTTCCCCTTTTCTGCGACAACTGTCCATTTTTGAGGATCCAATTTTTGGGCAAAAGATAAACTGTGTGGTTTGACTCCCAAACGGTGCTCACAAAGAAATAAATATTGTACACCTTGCCGTGGTATATAATATTTTCCCTTTCTAGGATCACTAGAAATGACACATATTAACCTACGCTTATCGAAATTACCGGAAAGATTCTCAATGGCATCTTTCATAAAAAAACCCGTATCACTCATACTCCCATGGTGTGGTATGAGTAAAAAGTCTACTCCGCCTAATTCGTTTATTAACGCTACTAATTCTTCGCAATTTTCACTAAACCAATCTTGGTTCGCGTCTCCCGGAAAAATAAAACTTTTATTCCCATATTTAATTCCGATTACCAAATTATTTACGTGAAAATCTTTATCGTATCTCTGGGAATAATACAATGAACAGAAACGTCATCTCCCAGGCATCCCTCTAAAGCTCTTGGAGAGGAAAATAACATGTTATAGTGATTCTTTACACCCCCGCGCTTTATTCTGTTCTTCCAATCTTCCTTTGATGGACACCAGCCGCAAAAAAATCTATATTTTTTTCTTGCATTATTGCTGCTAAAACACTCGCCGCTGAATAATGGTCTTTATGGTCATGGGTTATAACGACTTTACAGTTTACATCTCCCATTAAAATGTCTCTGAGCCTATTTTTAGCTTCTAGCTGCTTGAAAACACTAGCCTTACCGCAGTCTATGACTAAAACGTCATCATCCTTTCTCAATAAAACAAAATTGCCCCAACCAACATTAAAAATATTGATTTCTAAATTGCTTCCGAAGGCAACAGTCCCCAGAAAAAGACAAATACTCCATATGAACAATAAAACTTTTTTCATTTTGCTTTATCCGGTTAGTTATATCGGTTACATAATTCGGCAATAGGAGAATCAGAATCATCGCCCAACTTCAAATGTGTCTTTATCCCGTTCAGTAAGGGTCCTATTATACCTGCATTACGTACGCCTTCGATATCTGCTATTTCTTCTACGCGTTTCGTAATACCCAAACAGTCTTCGGGATAAGCTAATATAAAAAGGGTATTGAGAATTATGGTTACTCGGTTATCCTCGTCCGGGACTCTTGTAAACACATCCGTTAAAACAGACTTAACCGGTCCCTCCATCTGCTCCAACCACTCCCGAGCCTTATCTCCCATCTGAATAAGCAGTTGTCCTTTTTGACGCGGATTTACTTTACCCTTAATTTGATTTTGTAAACCTATGAACTCCTCCTCAGGGTTCGCCTGACACATATTTCCTCCACAACACATACACAACAATAAACTAATTTTTCTACCCATAATAGTGACCATAGTCTATGGAGAAAATCGAAGAGTCAAGAAGTCAAGCTAAAAAGATAGATTTTAATTAAAAATTCATATGAAAGTTTTGAGGGGGATTTTTTTGAGAGGGCCATGAATTCCGGCTTGCCCTAAAATGCAAAATGTTCCAGTGGAAACTACGGAAGCGTTTATCCCGCGATAGCGGATGAGCTCCAAATTACTCCCCAATCTTTTCGTAATCTCCGAGATTTAACTCGTGCCTTAGTTCTTCCTTCGTTGGCATATAGGGCAGGTATTTTGCTGCAAAAATCTGCTCATTATTTTCTGGGAGTGTATATTTTACCAAAGTATCACTTTTGTCTGCATAGAGCAAAATGCCAATCGGCGGATTATCGCTTTCGGTTGTCAATTCCAAAATTTTATTGGTATATGGCTTATTTGTGAAATTTTCATCAATAAAACTATTGTATTTGACGAAATTATTTTTAGGCACAAATTATAGGTGATGAGTTTGCCTATATTTTATAATAGTAGTGATGTCGACCCACAAGCTCAGAAAATTTTTTCTGGCCAAGTTGTTCGAGAAGAAGAAGTGGTCCTAGTTAAAGACCAAGGATTGAGTTCTCGGAGGTTGAATTTTGAAGTTTCGGGAGAACAACTATTTCCCCAGATGGTTCGAGAACCAGATTCCTCGAGGTCAAGTTCTGGGATTTCGACAGTTCAATCACCTTCTTCGATTTCACAATTTTTCCCTCCCTGGTTTTGTCCATACGAACCTTTAACGGATGATGGAATTAATAGGGAAGCCACGGAAATTTTCCAGAATGGAGGAATGCGTTATGGTTATCCAATGCCAGGCATCAATCTTAATGATGAAAAGACAGTAGGAATCTACCATAGCGATGTAATCCGATCGCCTGCAGGATTGCAGATGCTTTCGGTGCTTGCTGCGAATAATGACATCAAAGCAGTATTTGATGGGCTCACTGAAGGTGAACGAACGAAGGTGATTGAAAGTGGATTTATGGCGGTAAAAAATGAACCATTCTGGGAAGGATCAGATAGTGTGGATTTATCGCCGGATGAATTGAATGAAAGGCCATTCATTATCAAAAAGGTACGGTATAGTTTTCAGCGGAAAGCAAAATTTTCTAACGGGATATTGTTCATACAGCTTAAAATTTTATCATTTGAAATCAAAAATGTTGTTTGTTCTCCTGTTTTCTTGAAATAGAAAAAGAAATAAGAGAGGAAATGCATAAAATAAGAAATAATATCAAACGGGCAATGTCAATGGGAATGTTGTCTTTAATGTTCAATTATAGCACGGGGAGTGGAAGAAAATTAACCTTTGCTTCGACGGATGTTTGGGCTGATTCAGACTACGTAGAAGCCGTAAGTGCTTTACAACGAGATGAATTGGATCAAATAGAAAGACAATTTGGCAATTGGGGATTTGCTCCTCCATTTGAAAAAACGATTCATGTTTTAAAGCCCGATTTTCAAATAATGAGGATAAAATTTGCTAGAAGAGCACTTTCTTCTGAAGAAGGAGTCCCGCCTAGAACAATTGCTTATGTGTATAGTATTGTCCACGTGGTTTTTTCCCAGCCTTCTCAAAGGCCATCACCTCGCTTTGAATTAATATATAAGGGAAAAAGTCTTGGAAATCGACCTTTAATTCATTCCGTATTATTTCGAGCAATTCCGGAAATGGCGTCAAACCCATTTCCAGAGGTAGCAACGTTTCCACAAGTATTTCCGCAGCTAGCATTTCCGCAGTTAATAGCATTTCTGGGACAGCAAACAGAGCCGCCAGTGACACTAGCAAATGTATTACTTAATAGTGTATCTCCATCAGATCCACAACAAGAGCTCCCATTACTCCAAGAAGCATTGCAAGCATTTGCGATAATGAATAGGATGGGAGGAATATTACAGGATCCAGTTTTTTTGCCCATATTGGCGCAAACATTGATGTCAGTATTGGTTCACTCGGGAACAGGAGCGTTGCCAGCATTACTTTCGCCAACAAGAGGCGGGGAACTTTCGGCATTCTCTCCGATTCCGCGTTGTTTTCCGATGCAAATGTTGCTCCGGTCTTTATATAGCCCATCTATAATGCCATTGGCACTGTGTTTTCCGGAAGCACTAGCAATGGCAATAACCGGCCCCGAGTTGTTTAGTCCCGGGTTATCTTTAGCAGCAGTACTCATGCCTCTGCTCGCAAAACAATTTCCAGCGTTTGCCCCAACGATAGAGATAAGTCAATTGCTTTCTATATTGGATCCTGTAGTAGGATTCCTATACAATCTACGAAATCAAGACCAAGAATCAGCAATAGCACTGGTACGGGCATTCGCGGAAGTATTATTTTCGCCCGACACAGAAGAACTGTTAACTATGTTACGCCCATATCCCCAGGCATTGGCGTTGGAACTAGTGGCACGAATGTTATTTCAAGCGGCATGTCCTCCGTCAGAGTATCAATCTGTTTTAGGTGAGCTCCTGGGGGATGCAGGTATGGATAATCCAGCTTCAGCACAACTTGTAATGTTTGCAATTCAACAGTTAAATGCCATAATGTGCGACCCTGATTATTCTAAGCTCACCGGTGGTCATCCCCTAATTGGCCCATTAGAAGGATGTTATACAGTAGGAATAAGTGGAGGTGGTAGGATTGTTTATGCTATAGACCATCCCAAAAGGCAGGTAGTCCTTGTTGGAATAACACCAACTCATGATTACAGTAGTTTAGCATCCCCAGCCCGAGCAATATTAGACCTGTTGCAAAAGTGATTATCAAAAAATATGGGATAGATTACCGAATTCATCCGTCATTTTTTGGGAAATGTACTGGAGCGACTGTTTTCCATATCCGGCCCGTTCATTTTCTCCGCAGGCGAG
>JAITJQ010000033.1 GCA_031278845.1 Puniceicoccales bacterium | reverse complement strand
TTTCTTAAATTAGCAGCCCCGCGGCGAAGCCGCGGGGCTGGCCTCTGGCCACTGCGGTTTGATCCAGGAGCAATTCTCCTGGATCAAAACGCAAAACCAGGTACAGGAGGCGATGCCTCCTGGCGGGGATTCTAAGGGCGCGCAACCCTTAGGCTAGTATCCCCCGGATCACTTTATTAACTTGCTAAAAATGAAAGCTTAGGAATAATAAACGTGCGTTAGATGGTGTCGATTCAGAAAAAATTTCTACTGGTGGGTGTTTTTTGCACTTTCGAAATATGTTTTGGAAATAGTGCGCCGGAAACACAGATTTCGATTCCCAATAAACGTGAAGACTACCGTGAAGAATCCCCAAAAACAAGCGCAGATATCCATTTCCAGGAACCCGTCCCCATACCGTTGGAACAAACGAGCGCGATGCGTCTGGAAACGATTTGTATGATGAAATGCCTCGAAGAGATCCACTACGCCCGCAAAAAAATCAAAAATCTCGACTCTAAAAAAATTGTTGAGGAGTACATCGAACATATCGATAGCTCAAAAATGTCCTTTATACAAAAAGAAATCGACGATTTCACAAAACGTTTCGTACCCATGTTGGATGTCTTTCTAAACGGTGGAAGCCTCACTCCGGGATTCTTAATCCATGATCTCTACCGCCAAAAAGTTCGCGACCACGTCCAGTGGATCTTCCAACACATCGATCAAAATAAATTTGAACTCTATTCCGATGCTAACTTCATCGTCGATCGCGAAAAAGAAAAATTTCCACAATTTAAGGAAGAGCTCGAAAAATTATGGCAGGATCGTCTAAACTTCGAAATCGTTAATGAAATTATTTTACAGGAATCCTCCGAACGAAAAAAAGAATGGGATTATATCGACACCGCTAAAAAAATTAAAAATCAGCGCCCCATACGTTTCCTAACCGAAGCAATCGAACGCAATAATCGACGAAAGATTTTGAAACCCAATGTGCCCAAAAAAGAAAAATCTAAGCCGATTCGGGAAATTAGTTTTAACATTATAGATATCTTGAAAACTAATCGGAGCGCCAGGAAACCACGATCCATCTGGAGTAACGTATATCGCCTCCATCTCGACGACGGAAATGTTAAATTGCCACTCACTCTCCCGGAAAAAATAGAACTCGCTAAAAAAAATATAAAACAGCGCTACGAAAGCCTGTTGCGCAATGTCTTCCAATTGGAACCCTGGATCATTCAAGAACAATTTATCAATAGCATTTCGCAGACTTACGATCCCCATACCGTGTTTATGTCCCACGAGTCTATGGAAGATTTGCGGATAGCACTCCACCACTCCTTCGTTGGGATCGGCGCTTACTTGAGCGATGATAATGGCAGCTGTATTATTACCGAACTGGTCCCCGGAAGCCCCGCCGCACATAGTCGAAATATTCAAATTGGCGACCGCATCATCGCCATTGCCCAGGAAAATGAGGAGCCCGTCGACGTCTCCGGTATGCTGCTCGGCAAAATTCCTAAGCTGTTGCGCGGAAAAAAAGGTACAAAAGTCTCGCTAACCATCCAACCCACGGGCGATATCAGTGAACAAAAAACGGTAACGTTAGTCCGCGATGAAATCGAAGTCATGGAAAGTCGTGCTAGCGCGAAATTCTTTCGCCTGAAGGAAAATGATCGGGAGAAAAAAATTGGTGTCCTCACTTTACCCAGTTTCTATGGCGATAACGAAAAGGATGCCGGCCAGTCCAATAGCGCTACCGATGTGGTCGCCCTGATAGAAAAATTAAAGGCCAAAAATATTGAGGGTTTGATCCTCGATTTGCGCAATAATAGCGGAGGAATTTTAGAACAGTCGATCCTCGTAGCGGGCCTATTCATTGAAGGCCCCATCGTACAGGTCCGCGGACAATACGGCAATATCGACCGCCTAAGTACGAAATTCAATAAAAGCTTTTGGAATGGCCCACTCATGGTACTCGTTTCCCGCATGAGTGCTTCCGCAGCAGAAATTTTAGCCGGTGCCCTCAAAGACTATAACCGAGCTATCATCGTAGGCGATAGGAGTACGCACGGTAAAGGAACAGTCCAGGCTCTACTCCCCATGGAACAGCTCTTTTCCAAATTTAAATATAAAGAAAATTTAGGTGCGGCAAAAGTAACCATTCAAAAGTGGTACCGTCCCAGCGGCATCTCTACTCAAATTAAAGGCGTGGAAGCGGATATCGTTTTCCCCTCCTTCGATGCACTCCTGCCCGTCGGTGAATCGGCTCTCCCCCACGCCATCGAATGGGATACCATCGATCCCATAAAATTTTCCGCCTTAAATAAAATTACAACCTCGCAAATCCAGGAATTGGAACGCCTAAGTCAGCAAAGACAGGCGTCGTTACCCGAATTTCAACTCCTAAATGAACGGATCGCTAAACTTAAAAAAATCATCGATACCAAAGCCTTCTCCGTAAATTTAGTTAAACGCCGTGCCGAAAAATTGGAAGATGAACGTACCCAGCACCATATCGACCAGCAAATCAAAGCTATAATCAAAAATAATGAGCCCTTCGAAGAGGTGCTTCTCGACATAGCCGAAAAACGTGCCGCCGAAAAAAAATCAACATCCCCTGAACCTAAGAAAAAACCCAAACCATTCGATACCCACTTGAAAGAAAGTTTACGCATTATGGTCGATTTTTTAAATAATTATGAAAACATTACCGCAAAATCTTAGGGAAGTATACCCCTTTAAAAATCATTTCTTAGATGTGGGTGAGGGAAACCGAATCCACTACGTCGATGAAGGCGAAGGCGATGCTGTCGTTATGCTCCACGGTAATCCAACCTGGTCCTTCTATTACCGTAACCTAATCCGAGAATTGTGCTCAACATTCCGCTGCATCGCAATCGATAATATGGGCTGCGGACTCTCCGATAAACCCCAAACCTATGCCTACCGCCTCGCTAATCACATCGCAAATGCACGCAAAGTTATCGAATACCTGAAATTAGGCCATTTTCATCTCGTCATGCACGATTGGGGTTGTGCCATCGGTATGGCCCTCGCGGAACGTTGGCCGGAACGCATCGAAAGCCTCACGATTATGAATGGAGCCGCGTTCCGCTCGCCACATATTCCGTTTCGTATCGCTATCTGTAAATTACCCCTCATCGGCGATCTTCTCATCCGTGGACTAAATGCATTCGTCCTTGGAGCTAATTTCATGGCCGCCGAAAAAGGACTCGATTCGACAGCGACCGAAGGCTACCGCTTTCCCTACGATTCCTGGAAAAATCGTATCGCCCTAAAAAAATTTGTGGCAGATATCCCCCTCGCCCCTAAACACCCCTCCTGGGAAACTCTAACCCAAATCGAAAATGCGTTGTTTCTACTGAGCCAGAAAAAAATTTTGATCCTCTGGGGTGACCGCGATTTCTGCTTCACCGACTGGTTCCTCCGGGAATGGGAAAGCTTTTTCTACGGCGCTCAGGTGGTGCGTTACGAAGAGGCAGGACACTACGTCCTGGAAGATATGGCTATCGAAGCCATTGCGACAATCCGAAGCTTTATGGTGCGAACCAAAAAACCTGACGTACTTTTATACCCCTAACATTGCAAGGGGGAATGCTTCCCCCTTAGCCCCCCCATGCTTGCTTTAGCGGATTGATCCAGTGGCATCGCCACTGGATCAATCCGCAGGAATCAAAAAGAAAAGAAACTTGACCTTGCGGCCGAGCCCGGCGCGTTCCGCGCCGGGCTCGGCCGCCGAAGGAAGTCAAGGAGTCTCCGACTCCTTGCGGGTGGTCCAGGGGGGCAGAGCCCCCCTGGGCAGCCGGAGCCCCGGGCAGCCGAAGCCCCACATTAAAGTATTTTATGCTTGATCTTTGTAACGTTCCATAAATTATCCGGGTCGGTTTTATGTCCTTTGATTTGAAAATCTTCGCCCCCAATTTCCCTTTTTCTCCTAAGCGGATGCCATTTTCCTATAGCTGGGTTATTTTTTTTACCTACCTCTGTGCACGAGCGATTACTGTTCCCGGCCACAGTGTGGGTCTTTGCCCTTTCACGGAAGCACTAATCGAAAATTTACATATCACTCGCACACATTTTAGTAACATTCTCGCTGTTGCGACCCTGCTCAGCCCATTGTTATTGCCGTTATTTGGCATGATTTTTGATCACATTGGAATTCGTCGAGCCGTAACCTATAGTACATTAGTGCTGGGATTAACCCTACTCTTCATGGGGCATATTGTTTCCGCCATCGCCTCATTGGAGAACTACATCTCGTCTTCTACGGCCGTTACGGGTATTCTATTTTCGGGACTTCTTCTATTAAAACTATGCGGACAGAACCTCATCCCGCTCGCCAGCCGCATGATGCTCCTCCACTGGTATGACAAAAAAAGTTGCACCGCTCTTGGCATTTCCGGTATTTTTATGTCCATTACCTTCGGTTGTGCACCCAAGGTCATTCATCTTTTAGTTGAAGAATTGGGTTATCTCAACACCTGGATACTGCTAGGATTCGTTACTCTTCTGGGATTTCTACCCATTATTTGGGCCCTATGCCGCGATAATCCCCAATCGATCGGCATCAATCGTAACGGTTCAAAGGATGAGTGCAACACAGTGAATATCGCCAAGGAAGAAAGTGCAAATATTTCGCATGACTACACGCTATGTCAAGCTTTAGGCACCTTTGACTTCTGGATTTTTTCCCTAGCGGTTGCCACATCGACCTTTGCTTCAACAGGCTTACAAACTCATATCGTCGACATCTTTCGCGAAACCCATGCTTGCATCGCCGATCCTTTCGATATTTTTCCTTACATTGCTATAATCAGTGCAATCTCTGGGGTTTTGTTCAGCATCCTTCAGGATCGATTTTCGATCCGCTACTGTTTACTCGTAATTTTTTCGACCAATGCGGCCATGATGTTCTTTTTAGAAAACACTTTTACATCATGGGGGCTATGGTTTTTCGTTTTTCTATGCGGTTTCAACTGGGCCCTCTACGGAATTGTTTACGTAGCACCTTGGCCCAAACTTTTTGGCAAAAAATACCTTGGGCGCATCATGTCCACTGCGGCATCGATCGTATCCTTTTTCGCTTCCATCGCACCGTCGGCACTCAGCTACGCCAAAAAGGACTTCGGTTCTTACTTCATTTTGACACGCATTTTTCTTTTCATTTCCGTAACATGTTTTGTCATTTCCACCATTCATATTAAAAGAAAGCGTGCTCTTCCATCCTAAATAATACACAGGCCGAAATGTTTTATTACAATACTTCTTTCTGTACTATTTTTCGTCTATTCCCTTCTGCATTATTTTTAAACATTTTTCTTGACGGGAGCTGTTTTTTCAAAACGTACTGAAAATCATGAATCGATATAATGGACCACCTTTTGAGGGATTTGGTATGCCGGTGAATGGTACGGGTATAACTCACTTTATTAAAGCTACTTCGAATGTGGGTTTTAGGCGATGCTGTCTGACCCCGAGATCGCAGAATCGCTCACCAACGAACTTTTTAAGAGTATCCATCTGGCTCCCATCCGCATTGCCGATGAAGGGAGACTGGAAGTTCCGCTACAGGGACACAGTTCCTTTGCGGCCATGAATTATCATGCGATTACAACCAAACGGGAGCACATCATCATCGAAATGCAGATGATTCGCCACGACAATTTCGATAAGCGGGTATTGTTTTATGCCGCTTCGACTTTTGCCAATCAGGAATTTGAAGGTGGCGAATGGGTGCCCCAAATTAAAGATGTCTACGCCATTCAGTTTGTTGATTACTTCACCCAGGGAAGTAGCCCCATAAAACATTATGAAATGGTCAATAAACTTTCGTTAAAAACAGGGCAAGACGGCCAGCTTCTTCCTTATGAAAGAATCCCTGCCGATTGATAAATGCATAAACAATACTAGCCCTGTTTGTAGATACCTCATCAAAAAACGATGGCTTGTGGGCTAGTCATTGATCGGTTTGTTTTTCAGTGTCCTTTTAAGAAGAATAAGATCCATTTCCTTTATAAGTACATCGCTTAAATGAAGGATTACCTGTTCCACTTGGGATACGATCTTTTCGTAATGATCAGGAGCGTCCGAAAAAGATTCGCGAAACTCAAAATCAGATCGATTAATATATCCTTGCTTCCCATCTAAAAATGCCCATGTACCTACAAAAATAACCTGCTGCCCCATCTCGCAAATCTTTAACCCATCGACGTCTAACTGTAACGTGAAGTCTACTTTACCTGCACTGTCCTTTGGAAATTCGTAAATGCAAACATTTGGAAAATTCTGTTGGAGCTTTCGCCGCACAATGTGAAGAATCGTTTCCGAAAGCGGCCTTGCCCAACGGTAACGCGGATTACTCTTTAACTCGTGTTGGCCAATCTTGGTAATCATCTGCGGCCCATCAAGGTAGTCCGGAAAATTATTTAAAACGAGACAAATCTTCGCCCCCTCAATGGAAGATACCGTCGCTTGCTCCCCACTAAATCCAATATCAAATAAACGCGTCCGATCGGGCGTCGTCTTGAAAAGCGTACAACCCGAACCGCATAGCGCAATCATCAATAATCCGTAACGTAAAAAAATCTTAGTCCTCATAGTCAATCCCCGCAAATAATGCATTGGGTGTTTTATTCAGTAAATCTAGGAGATAACGCAGCGATTGTACCGCTCTCGTCGCCTGTAATAGAAAATCTTTGGCACTTTCCCTAAAATCCGATTGCGGTCCGATCAGTTCCGAAATATGCCCGCATGTGTCTCTAAATCGCTCGGAAGCTTGGTATACCCCATTCGCTGCTATACCAAAATTTACCCCAAATTGATCCAAAACCGCAGATACATTACTTAAAAATCGCTGCACATCGGAAATGACCTCGGAAAGACGCTCAATCAATGCCCGCATATTATCCGGATGGAAAAAGTTTTGAACGCTTATAGCCGCTTCGGAAACATTATGAACCATTTCTTCAAGATTGAAATTCTGGAGTTGGTCGTCCAGATTCGATAAAATCGAAACCAATCGCGTCGAAATATTCTTGAAATCAATTTGACCAAATTGCTTCAGTACATGGTCCGCACTGGCTATAAATTTCTCGACCTCCGATGCAATCGTAGGGATTTGGGGGAAATTGGTCCTATTCTTTCCATAAAAACGCAATTTACCCGGTCGATAGTAGTCGAGTTCAACGAAAAGTTTTCCCGTCACGAAACTTTCCATGCTTAACTTCGCCGCAAGACCATTCATGGTTTGATTTTGATAAAATTGGTCGCGTTCGTATTTGGATAATAATTGGGCCGAGGGTGAAAAAATATTGGTATCGATTTCCGCAATGACGGGCGTCCTAACCCCACTATCGGAATCATAGACGATATCGATCGCCTTCACATTGCCAATGCGTACCCCCTTAAACTTCACCGCCGAACCGATATCGAGACCATTGAGTGAACCATTGAAATAGAAAACAACGGAAGTCATGTTGCTAAAAAAGCTCCCACGAAATAGAACGATCAATGCAACCATAAACAACGCTAACGCGCTTATAACGAATACACCAATCGCAAATAGATTTCCTTTCTTAGCCATTATTCTCTCCCCGCGATAAAAATTGGCGAACCTGCCGATTGCCGTGATGCAATAACCATTCGGGTGCTCCCATATCGAGTGCCGTCTTCGTATTCGTATCGAGATAGATCGCACGGTCTCCAACCGCAAATATATTTGCCAACTCGTGGGTGACAATCACAATCGTCGTACCAAAACAGTCGCGAATTTCTAAAATTAAATCGTCCAAACGTTTCGATGTCAGGGGATCTAATCCTGCAGAAGGCTCATCGAAAAACAAAAATTCCGGATCTAAAACCATCGCCCGCGCTAGGCCGGCACGCTTCTTCATTCCACCGGAAAGTTCAAAGGGATAGCGATCCTCACACCCGCTTAACCCAACCAGCGAAAGCTTAAAGGAAACGAGGTCTTTAATCTCCCTTTGGGATAATTGGGTATGATACTCCAAGGGTAGCGCAACGTTTTCTCCAACGGTTAGGTCTCCCCAAAGGGCACCACTCTGGTAGAGAATACCGAACTTTCGCGCAACATTTTCCGATTCCAAGATGCAATTGACATCCGTATCACCATAGAAAATCGTACCATTCGTAACGGGTATAATCCCCACAAGATGTTTCAGAAGCGTACTTTTTCCACAACCACTACCACCGATGATTAAAAAAATTTCCCCCCTATGAATTTCAAAATTGAGATCATTCATCACGACATAGTCACCGTAGGCCATGGAGAGATGTTTCACTATTAACGCCGCACTCACAAAGATATTCTGCAAATTAGTTGTGGGGCATTATGTGCAATCCTAAACAATTAATCAAGATTTTTCATCATTGATTATTCTCCCATATTAGGTATTTCTAGAAATGTTGCATAGAAAAATCATATTTTGTGGATGCTTATTGCTAGGAAAGATAGCTGGCGGATTCGAAAGCCCCTATACGGAACTCGCTTCGTTACTGAAAAATAGTGTGTACGCCCTCGATAGTAGTATCACTCAACATTCGGTGGAAGCGAAAAAAATATTCCCCCGGAACAGTACGCACCCAATCGAAATCTTCGGAACCATTGGCTATGCCCACGGAAATGGAAAATATTACGATTCAGATGGTGGTATCGCATTCGCAGGCTTCGATTTTTCCTACGATAATTTTATCCTCAAACGAACCTGTGCCGTAGGATTCTTTGGCGGTACCGCTAGCAATAACATCGACTATCACTACAACCATATCAAGAATGGTCGCCTGAATATAGGATTTGCCGGTTACTACTGTAACTTTCACATCTGGGGCTTTGATGTTTCAACCACGTCGATCATGGGATTCGGTACGTCCCATACGAATGCTCAAAACCTGATCTGCCATGGCATCAATTTCGACCATTTTACCCATCACCATCGTATCCTCCATAGCAAAATTGATATCTACTATCCCTGGAAATGGCACAACTTCAAAATCGGCCCCAATGTAGCCCTGCGCAGCGATAATCTGAAACAAAATGGAGCGAAGGAGTGGTCGCAAACTTCATTACGTTTACAATCGATTGACGGTATCGCCGGCATCAAATGCGAAAAAGATAGCAAACTATTTTATGCCCATTGCTTCCTCGGCGCCAACTGCGATTTGCGCAAACATTGGTCCGGTGAAACCATAACGATCCATAACGTTGCGGAAAATTTCACATGCTCCGCCTTCGATAGTACCCAGCTACTCCTTACGGCCGGTATCCATTTCCGTTGCACAGAATCTTGCTTTTTTAATTTCCACTTCTCCGGCCGCTATGGCAAAAGGGATAAAAGCTCAACCTTCGGTATAACCCTTAATAAAATTTTCTAGCATGCATACCTACCCGCCTAAAAACCTTTTCCCCACAATGACTAAAAAAATATCCGATCACAGGGGATTTACGATCATTGAAATCGTCTGTACGGTTACGATTTTTCTCGCTATTGCCGCCGGTATTTTGAGAATTCAACAGACTTTCCAAGAACGGGAAAAACAAATCCGTACCCGTACCGAAATGATGCAAATCGCCAGTTGGCTGGAAGAATACCATGAAATTTATGGCGATTATCCGAAAATCGTAACCCATAACGATGATCAGGGCAATGTCCTCTGTTCTGCACTCCACGGCAACATCGACCCGAATGGCAGTACGCCCGCTGCAGTTAAACAAATCGACCTCGTTGCAACCCCACTTAATGAAATTAGTAACCAATTCGTCGACCCTTTCCTGAGCGACTATGTCTACTACTATAAATTGCGTACGGATAATGGCACGTGGCAAAATCCATCTTATATTTTGATTTCCAAGGGCCCCAAAGGCCAGCAGAATCCTCAGCGCAATCTCACGATCTCCAAAGGCGTAACCATTAGCACTGGCGGTAAGATCAGCGGCAATCCCAACGGGGATATCATTTTAACCAATGGAGGCTTTTGGTAGTTTTTTATCGTTTATATTTTTATTTTTTAATTATACTCGCAGATATTTATGAATTCTTCCTCAAAATATAGTCCCAAAAATCGCGCTTTTACCACGTTGGAGCTCATCGTGGTGATTGCGACGATTGCAATTTTAGCTTCCCTGATTCTACCCACATTTGGTAAGGCCAAGCGTTCGCTGTACGCCAACCAATCCAAGATACAGTTTAGTCGCTATGTTTTTGGCCTCAACGCCTACTACCGCGAGTACAGCTATTTTCCACAGATTGTCGCCTCAGGAACGGCCCTTGCTTCAGAAAGTATTATCACGCTCAATGCAACGTCTTCAGCGAATCTCATTCGCGCGCTCTCCGGAAAGGATACCGATGGTGTCAATGCGCTTTCTTCGACCTACGAGTACCTCAACCCCAACGGAACGCAATTCGTCGAGTTTTCCGACGATGACTTTGCCAAAAACGCCGATGGAAGCATCAATCGCAGTTTGCTAGCGGATCGCTTTAATAACCCCGTCATCAATCTCGTCGTCGAAGATGATGCCGATACGGATGCGGTAATCCCACAATCCGTTTTTAATAGCTATGCAACCATCAAAGAAAGAGTTCCGTCCACCGGATTACGGGAAAGGGTCGCGATCTTTACCGTCGGCGATAACGATATCTCCATCGACGTCGTCAGCTGGAAAACGGATTAGCCAGAGGGCTCCAGAGGCTCCGGCTGCCCAGAGGGCTCGGCCGCAAGGTTAAATTTTTTTTCTTTGATTTTTCTTTTTTCTTTCTTCTAATGGAGCGGCTTTAGCGTGAGTTGCGCTAAGGTGACTCATAGAAGTACCTTTTTTAATTCAGTTCAGGTCAGCCCCGCGGTGGAGCTGCGAGGCTGGTCTCTGGTTCTTTACGGATTGATCCGGTAGCGATGCCACCGGATCAATCCACAAATCCAGGTCCAGGAGGCACCGCTTCCTAGCGGGGATTCTAAGGGCGCGCAGCCCTTGGGCCGACTGTCTAAGCACCCGCTGGAATATTTACCTTGTATCCGAAAAAAGTTTGTTTATCCCTAAACTTAAATGAAGTATATTTTCATCACGGGTGGCGTGGTCTCATCATTGGGGAAGGGTCTCACGGCGGGTTCTTTGGGGGCACTTTTGGAGTGCCGAGGATTAAAGGTTTGCACACAAAAATTCGACCCTTACCTCAACATTGATCCGGGAACTATGAATCCTTCGCAGCACGGTGAAGTTTACGTCCTCGACGATGGGACGGAAACGGATCTCGACCTTGGCCACTACGAGCGCTTTACTTCGTCAACCCTTTCGAAAAAAAACACCTTCACCTCCGGTCAAATTTACGCATCGGTCCTCCATAAGGAGCGCAATGGCGATTATTTAGGCAAAACAGTACAGGTCATTCCGCACGTTACCAATGAAATCAAGGAGCGTATTTACGCAGCGGGCGAGGATGCAGATGTCGTGATTACCGAAATTGGCGGAACAACGGGCGATATCGAAGGTCTTCCCTTTCTCGAAGCTCTCCGTCAAATCGCACTCGAACGGAACCACGAAAACGTCCTATTCGTGCACGTCACGCTTATTCCGTTTTTGAAAGCGGCGGGGGAACTTAAAACGAAGCCGACCCAGCAAAGTGTTGCCAAACTACGCGAAATTGGGATCCTGCCGGATATTATTATTTGCCGCACGGAGATTCCGATTTCTGATGAGATGCGTCAAAAAATTAGTTTATTCTGCAACGTTCCCGTAAAATCCGTCATCGAGGAGCTTGATTTAAAGGTTTCGATCTACGAGTTGCCGTCCCTACTTCACTTCGAAAAGCTCGACGACATTGTCTGTGAAAAGCTCCGCATTCAGACGCAACCGTGCAACATCCAACCCTGGGAAACCATTGTAGAAAAGATAAAGTTTCCGAAACGGGAGTGTACCGTAGGGCTTGTGGCGAAGTATCTCGATGTCAAGGACGCATACAAATCGGTATACGAAGCGATTGCCCACAGCGGCATTCAGAATGATTGCAAGGTTAACGTCGAGGTAATCGATGCCGAAGAGCTTGAGCAGGCGGATGAAATGGACGAATTTTTCAGCAACATCGATGGTATTTTGCTACCGGGAGGGTTTGGTAACCGGGGAATCGAGGGTAAAATTTTGGCGGCAAAATTTGCTCGAGAGCATCGTATTCCCTATTTTGGACTTTGCTTAGGGATGCAAATTGCGGCGATCGAGTTTGCGCGGCACGTCCTCGGCTACGGCGACGCCAATAGTACGGAAATGGTACCGGAAACGTCTAACCCAGTTGTCCGTATGATGCTAAACCAGCGCAATATCCAAAAAAAGGGTGGAACTATGCGTCTTGGCAGCTATCCCTGCAAGCTAATACTGGGAACAAAGGCCTACGAAGCCTACCGAAACGCCTACGTCAATGAGCGTCACCGCCATCGCTACGAATTTAACAACGATTATCGCCAACAATTTGAAGAACGGGGTATGATTTTTTCTGGAATTAATCCCGATTTTGATTTGGTTGAAATTCTCGAATTAAAGGATCATCCCTGGTTTTTGGGTGTACAATTTCATCCCGAATTTCGATCAAAACCGCAACGGGCTCATCCACTATTCGCCGATTTTATCGCCGCTGTACTAAAGGAAAAAGTGTAAACTATGCAGCGCTATGCGATCATACTCATAGCGGGTCGATCTCGCCGTTTTGGGGGTGAAGACAAATGTCTTGCGACCATAAATGGTAAACCGATTGTATCCTATTCCTTCGAAGCTTTCCGTAGGGCGGAGATTTTCGACCGCTATTTTTTTGTCTACCGCGATGCCGCTCAACGGGAAAGACTGGAAACTTTTTTTAAGGGCTGTTATTCCGCGGAGACGTTAGCACACATTACGTGGATTCCTGGCGGTCAGGAACGGGCATTATCCGTATACGGTGCACTCGAAGCGATCCACGAACAATTGGAAGCCTTTGTCTTCATTCACGACGGGGCACGGCCACTGGTAACAGCGGAACATATCCTTGCTATAAACGCACTCCTTTCCAGGGAACGAGGTGTTGTACTGGGTCATCGCGCAACCGATACGATGGTTACAATTATACCGAAAAGTGACAACGCAAAAAATAGCGATTCCCACTGGGCCGAAGATTCCGTACAAAATGCGCTATCCACCGTCGAGGTAACTGAAAGGATGCAACGGCATTACCCGATTCGCGAAACGCTTTGGGCTTTAGAAACGCCGCAAGCGTTTTATTTGCCGGTGATTTTTGAAGATTACAAAACGGCGATCCGTTCGGGAAATCATCCGACCGATGACTCCTCCGTTTTTTCGGGAATGATTAAATTTCTGGAAAACGACACTTTGAATTTGAAAATTACTACTTTCCAGGATCTGAAATTTTTACGATCAATTTTTAATATTTAAGATTCAATATAAATCCAGTAAATCCGACTGATACGCGGAATATTTTTCCGTAAGTTCTCGGAACATGGTGTCGATTTCGCTATCCCATACCCCACTACGCTGAGCCGCTTGCCGGTAGATTTCGAACAATCCACCGGTATCGCCGGAGGGAACGTTATGGATGGGATCGGAGACAAGACAATTTCTCAATACCTCCTTCAGGCCCTCCCTATCCCTATTATCAATACAATTACCCAAAGGGCCATCGTGCCAAGGCATCACTTCCGAAAATAGCGGATAGCGGGGAGGTGGTGCAATAAATTCTTCAACATCCCGGAATTCATGTTCGATAGCTTTTAAAAGCTCACAAATTTTACTATTATGTTGAATATCACTGCGCCGAATGATAAAATTAATTGTCTTAAAAAATATCCATTCGACGGCGTAATGTTTATGGAGGGGCATGGTTTGCAAAAAATCCTGTAATATTTTCTTTATTTCTCTTATCATATATAGGGTACACGATTCCTGAAATTTCATGATCCGATTCCGAAAAATTAATGGTAACTGCCGAAATTCATCCGCGTTTAGACCGTAAGATTTTTCAATATGTGTAAAATTACTCATAAAACTATCCTTATTTTCTATTCGTTTACAAACACCCAATGTTAAACTATGTCCCCATTTTGACCTTCGTCGCGTCTTATCTACCGAAAAAGCTGTACCCGATTCACTGCCCCATGTCTGGAAAACGATTAGAAAAAATCCACCCATACCTCCGATCCATAATGTATGTATTTTCATAATATTTATATTTTATAAAATTCAACCGATATAGTTTAAAAATAATAATTTAATTGTAAATAATATTCAAGAAAATATTCCCCTGAAGCGGCTTGACAGCCGCCGATTTTCTCTCAAGGCTAAAAGACAGAGGGCGGGAGCAAGCGGCACGTTTGGCTCTCTGAAAAAATATTTCCCTGAAGCAGCTTGACAGCCGCCAGTTTTCTCTCAAGGCTAAAAGACAGAGGGTGGGAGCAAGCGACACGTTCAGCTTCTCGAGAAGATAAGGTCAGCCCGGCGCAACGTGCCGGGCGGGTCTTTGACCCTTGCGGTTTGATCCAGTGGCAATGCCACTGGATCAAACCGCAAATCCAGGTCCAGGGGATGGATCCCCTGGCGGGGATTTGCCGTATTTCTCTTCCCTGTTAAACTTTTCTTGTAAAACTTTAATCACAAAAATGATAGGATGCAAATTATGCCTCGCTATGTACCATGTAAATCTATTTTTCAAAAAAATACTTATTAAAAAAATTATTTTTTGTTGCAATTTTCGCTAAAATCATAACAATAGCTTTCCGATATGGATAATATTAGAAATAATGTGGATAATGTAAGCCGTCTCCGAGACGGAAAAATTAATAATCAAAAGGATTTTCCTTTCGGCGCTGAACAAGCTTCGAAAGTAGAAAATTTTGATGCGTTAAAACTGCATGCAACAGAAGCAGCACAGGATGGCAGCACAGTCAATGATCGGGAAATGGAACGCTTCTTTAACGATATCACGAGTAAATCGACCACAACGGAAGAATTGCACTTGGCTAACGATGTCGTCCAACAATTGGCGCAACATCCCGAAGTACTGTCCGAAAAAGGTCAGTCACTCCTTATGGATGCTATTCCCAATATCGCTAAACATCGCAATAGTGACCATTCTATGGCCCATGAAGGTCAGGAAACACTTTCGGAAGTATCGAAACATCTCTCCCAATTGGGCGAAGAGGCTCAGGAAAAATTTTTTAAAAATGTCGAATCCCTCGCATCTGATGATAGTACGGACTGGAGAGCCCAAATTGCAACAAATATTGCCCATGCAAATGACAATGGAATCGACGATATAACAGAGACTGCTCAGGATCCATATATTCACCTCTTCGGAAATACAGCCCAGGAAATCTTTTCCCTCTCTCCAGAAAAACAAGCCCAATTTCAACAGGCAGCCGTCGAGTTGATGCAAAAAACACAGTTTCCCATCAAATTCGACGCCGATTCGTTCCGCGAAGCCCTCTCCGCTATACCAGAAAATGCACGCACTACAGCCTATAATGCGCAATTGGCAGAATTTGAAGCAAATATTCCTCTCCCCTCGGATGTGGCTGAAATACCGGAAGTTCCTTCCGAAAATATTACTCCCTCGGATGTGGTTGAAATACCGGAAGTTCCTTACACAATTCCAGAAATCCCCCAAACCTACACATCCGAAGTGGCGGAGATACCCGTTGAGGTCTTACCCCAGGCATTGCCCATCGCTCCGGAATCCTTGCGCGCCTCTTCACCCGCGAAACCGGATACGCAAGCGGAGGAGTTGGAAGAAAATTTTGCCACCGCCCAAGCGGAATAAAGAATTGACCCATCCTAAAAATTCACTCTATTCCAAGGGTGTGGGGCCG
>JAITJQ010000008.1 GCA_031278845.1 Puniceicoccales bacterium | reverse complement strand
CGTCCGCATCACTGGCAGCGGAAGCATCGGCATCCTCATTGGAAGCGTCGGCTGCTGCGTCATCGTCCGCATCACTGGCAGCGGAAGCATCGGCATCCTCATTGGAAGCGTCGGCTGCTGCGTCATCGTCCGCATCACTGGCAGCGGAAGCGTTGGCTGTGGGTTGTTTGGATTGAGGTGAATCTGTTGGTTTCATCTTAGCGAGCTCGGCATCCAACTGTGAAGTATCCACTTTTTCGCCGGGCTTAGCTTTGGGTGGTATCGGTAGTGGGCCGCTCGCTACGGAATCGCTTGGGGTTGCGGTAACGGTTGCTGCGACTTGTGCACCGTCTGTAGCAGATGCATCGTTGGAATCGCTTCCCGTACCGGGTTGTCGTAGCTGATCAAGATTTTTTTCATCCATTGCGTCATTATTTTCGTCCGATGGCTCATCGTCGCCGATCCCAAAAAGATTAATACCTGTTACACCTTCTGCATTCATATTTACATCCTCAAAATTTTCATCTTCAGCAGCCTTTTGACTAATTCCAAAGAGGTTTATATCCACTGCCCCATCATCTTCTTCATCCATAGTTAGTGGTCGAAAATTAGTACATATCGCCAGTATTTTGGGTTTCGGTATTAGTAGCTGCGTCATTCATTTTATCTGCAAATGAGTCGAGATTCTCATTCTCATCGATTTCACTATCAAACCCAAAAAGATTAACATCTATCACATCCTCTTCCTCATCCATGAAAAAATCCTCCAAAGTTAGAAGAAGCATTATCGCTGCTTTCTATTTCGCCTGTACTGAGATCTTCGCTATCATTGTCCAGTAACAAAGTAGTGGGATATGCATCCTGAATGGTCGTTTCCGTCTCTCTTATATCCGGAGAGTCGAATCCTTCGATGTCGTAAAGATTTATACTAATAATTTCCTCGTTCACAATTAAATTCTTTAAAAGTTTATATTTATTAGGAAATTTGCTCAACAACTACTCCCACCTCAGCAAATGTTCCTAAAATTCTGACCCCATCGAAGCCGATAATGTCGACTTTTTTCGATTTAGCAAGCTCATATTGATCCAAAAATACAATATCTTCTTTGCGTAAGTCTCGATAATCGTCTTTCGAAAGTTGTGTAGATCCTACGCAAACACGATAGGATGCCTCCAATTCTTTGAAGTCGTGTAAATTGGGGGTATTCTGAATTTTTTTTGCTAAAAGGACAAGGACCTCCTTGGGAGCTACGAGTGTTCCAGCTGTGACGTGGTCTTGTCCGGAAGTGACGACAAAATCGAGTCCATTTGGGAGTTCAGGGGAAGTAAGGGTACCGATGGAATCGATCGAAATGGCTATCCCAAGGGCAGTGGAAAAATGTTTCTGTAGTTTTTCTAGTGCCGCTTGAAAAATCAATGGCCGAATCTCTTCTGGGACGGAAAAGGGATCAATACTCTCGAATGTCTTCGAAAACGTCGCCAATGGCGGTAGCGATTCCAAAAATAGGGAACATGGGTAGCGACCGATGGTCAATTTCATTTCCACAGAAAATTGCGTATCCTGTCGGCAGATTTCCACTTTCATTTGTCCTCCATCGGATGGAAATGTAAGGTGAACTTCCCGACCATAAAAAATATTATCGATAAAAATGTCATTCTTCGATACCTTCTTTAGTATGAATTCCCGTTCCATCTATCACATCTATTAAGAATTTTTTTTCATAATACAATCTTTTTAATTTGTAAAAATATTTGCAAATTGTTATACGCAAGTTATAATAATATGGTCATAGGGATAACGGATTTGGGCGAAAGGTGAATGGCGAAGTAGGCAGTAAAAGTAATAATGAATCCTTTCAAAGTATACTGAAGGCGATGGGAGAGTGTTCCGATGGGCAAGAAAAATTTCACTTGCTCGATTAAATGGCCTCCCTTAGTCCTCGAAGCACGAAGAGAATGCTTATACAAAATAACCGTGGGTTAGCATTTTTCGATGGGCTTTTCACTCCCGATGGTCAGTCCGGTGAGATACTTGGTACCGTGGGTAAGTTTGGAAGTTACCTTGAAGAAAAAGGAATCGATAAAATTCAATTTAAAGAATCCATCGAGTCGATCTATGAAAACTTGAAGCTCGGCCATCTCAGCAATAGGGTTTACGGCGGAGAGCGTAAGCGATTAAATTTTAGCCAATCCAATTTTGCCAAATGCCTCGAAAGGATAGGCAAACTGGAAGCTATAGCTTACCATAATAGTTCGGCATATTGGCGAAAGGATTGTAAGGATAACCTTAAAATGATGGCGCAGGGCATATTCGTGGATACATTGAAAAAAAATCCGCGCTATGGGCGTCGTATATGTCATGATGGGGAGCGGTGCTCATATATCAATTCCGATCGGGCGATGGAGGCGGGGCTTCGGATTGATCGAGATGATAATGGAAATCCGCCAAAGATGTTCCTTGTCGATGGATTAGAACTGGGTTTAGTGATGCCGGAAGTAGCCCAGATATTGGGACAGGAAGGCTACGATGAGTTTACGCCGCTATACATTTCATTTCGGTCCACGGAATCCGCTGCCGACGTGAGAGCGGATATCATCAACATAATGGGTTGGGTTCCCAGAAGCGTACGGGATGCGGATACTTTAGCCCAAACGATCATCGACAATCTACAACCCGGTGTTGTACCTATTTTTACGGGCCATTCCATGGGCGGAATGCTTGCCCATGTCATGGGAGCGAAGTACAATTATGCTTCCGTTGGGTTTAATCCTCTTGGATTGGGAGAAGGTGTCCGTAGGTTTATAGACAAGGGGGATCGGGGAAGATGTAAAGGGGCGAATGACGTTGCCCATGCGGAATGCCATCCATCTTTTGCGATGCGAGGCGATTGGGTTTCTGATGAAAGAGAGTCTAAAGTGGCCCGTTTATTGGTTAAAAAGCCGTATATTGGGCAACGATATATTATGTCTAATAGGAGTCATACGATGGGTATGTTAAGGCAACACACCGCCTATTGGTGTAATATTCACAATTATAGGAATCATGAAATTATAAAAAGAGATTTGTTGAGCGGTATAAATTTATCCAAAAATGAAAAAAATAGGAATATCTATTCAATATTGGTCAGCTACCTAATGAATCCGGCATTATCGGTGAGACGTCAAATCGCTGAAAATCTATGCCGAATGGAAAGTGATCAGTTGGAATATATTGCTTTCCTGTTGAAAAAAGAAGCCAAGCGGGAATTTTTTAAATTTATGAAAGAAGAAAGGGTTTTTTTGTGAGACATTAATATTTATTGAATTTTTTTATAATTTACGAAAATTTAATTGCAAATAGTTTTGTAAAAATTATAGTAATGTCATGAGTGATATTTCTCGATTACCATCGTTTGATATAAATAGTTTGAATGCAGCAACGAGGTCTGGTGCTAAACAGAATTGTGCATTACCTAATGGTATGAAGGTCAAGCTGACGCCGTCAATTCCTCGCAGGACAATTTTTAGACGCTTTTCGCATTCTAATCCGCAAGGACAACCGTTACACAAAACTGTTACGATTAAGTTAGAAGGTCAGGAATTCACTTTAAGGCTTAGCGGTGGTAAAGGAAAGTATAAAATAGGTGGTAAAGTAGGCAGTAAGAAGAATCTTGAATCCTTTCAGAATGTGTTTAACGCAATGAAAGCGTGCCAAGACCCTAAGGAGAAGCTTTATTTGCTTAACCTAATGATCTCTCTTAATCCTGAAGAAGCAAAAAAAGAATTGAAGAATAATGGCAACGATTTAGGAATTTTTAGGGGTCTTTTCGACCAGGGAGGGCGACCGAGTGGTGCATTGAGTACCCTAGGTAACTTTGAGAGTTATCTGGCCGAAGGAGGGATCGATCCGACTGAAATGAAAGAATCCATTACATCACTCTATGAGAACTTGAAACTGGGTTCACTCAATAATAAAATTTATGGAGGGAAACGCAAGCGATTGGATTTTAGTCAATCCAATTTTGCCAAAAACTCCGCAAAACTTACGAAGCTACAGAGTATAGCTTCCCATAGTAGGGCGGCCCATTGGAATGGGGCTCTCTCAGGCAATATCACAATTGAAGATCGAAATATATTTAGAGAAAATCCATGTCTTCCCCCAAATATAAGCCATGATCCCGATCAGTGCACCTATGCAAATGCTGATAGAACGATGGAGGCGGGGCTTCGGATTGATCGAGATGATAATGATCTTCCTAAAAAAATGTCAATTTCTGAAGGGCTGGAATTGGGTTTGATTACGCCGGAAAAGGCTCAGGAATTAAAAGACCAAACTCCTCCCCGCACAGAGTTTACACCGCTATATGTTGTCTTTCGCCCCACTCAATCCATAGCCGATGGGCTAGCGGATGCTCGAAACATAGGAGGACGCTTAGGGGTTCCTCAAAATGTACGGGATGCGGACGCTTTAGCCCAAACGATTATTGAGAATCTACAACCCGGTATTGTTCCCATTTTTGTAGGGCATTCCATGGGAGGGATGTTGGCACGTGCCGTGGGAACAAAGCATAATTATGCTTCCATCGGGTTCAATCCCCTTGGGTTGGGAAGAGATGTCCGCAAGTTTATAAACAAGGGGGATAGGGGAAGATGTAAACAGGCAAACGATGCTGCCCATGCGGAATGCCATCCTTCCTTTGTGATGCGAGGCGATTGGGTTTCCGATAGCAGTGGATCCCTGGTAGCGAGGACGGTTGTTAAAAAATCAGACATCGGACAGTCGTATATCATGGAGGACAGAAGCGGTGCGACGGGTATGTTTGCCAGGCATAATGCTTATGTGAGAAATATTAGTAATCACTTTGAGAATACACCGCATGAAAATCCTCCCCCCCAAAACGGCTAAGCGGTGGGGGATATTTGTCCGATGGCGTTGAGTAGGGCGAGAAATTCCGGATCCTTTACGTTGAACGGTTTACCGCCTTTGATGCGCGAAAAGTTAATGCACGATAGCTTATTATCGTTTTCTTCATCGTAGCCGATGACGCCCGATTGGCCTTCGTTAGCACATTTGATCGCTAACGCCGCCGATTCACGGATGATCTTTAAATCGATCGCATTCGCCCTTGCGGAACGCGCGAAATAGCCGCTCTTTTGAATAAGCTTTTTTTCAGCACCAATCGTGTCCCCCAATTCATTCGCTAACCATTCTCCCGGATTGATCGTATCCAACTTAATGTGGCCAAACGCGTCCCGTAGGACCGTTTTACCCTGCGCCTCCATTGCTTTGACAATACTATCTACGCCTGCCCCTTCGCTCATAAATAAATTCACACAATCACATTCGTCCATAATGGTACGTAGGCGTTTCGTTTCGGCTTCAATGGGGAGCTCCATTTCGGGAATGTATACGCCGTGGATGTCGAGTACCCTTTGGTTAAATCCGAGTTCCGGTAAAAATTTTTTTTCACTTAGGCGGCGACGATATTCCAGTGCCGTAGCGACCGTTAACCAACCGCAATTGCGCCCCATAATTTCGTGTACCAGTAACATCCGTGGATTAGCCGTACTTTCGGTGACGACATTTTCGAAAAAACGTGCCCCTTCATGGGCTGCGGTAATGGCGCCGAGACTTTGGGAAATGGGGTACACGTCGTTATCCACCGTTTTGGGTAATCCGATGACGCTCAGTTTGTAGTCGTTTTGTCCCAGAAATTTCGCCAGATCAGCCGCAGCCGTATTGGTGTCGTCGCCACCGATCGTATGGAGTACCTGGATACCGTCGCGCATAAGTTGTTCCGCAGCAATTTCCTGAGGATTCGCATTTTCTGCGACGTATCCTCGACGGACACAATCGCGTACATTCGTCAGTTTTACGCGACTATTGCCGATGGGACTTCCACCATAATCGAAAAAAGCGGAGACGTTTTGCCGCGTCTCGCCGGTAACGATGATCCGATCGCCAAGTAAAAGACCCTTATAACCCCCCCGATAGCAAATGATTTCCGTTTTAGGAGAAGTTTTGCCATAGGCTTCGATCAGGGCACCTATAGCAGCCGATAGACAGGGTGCTAAACCTCCAGCGGTTAAGATTCCGACTCTTTTTATCTTCATAATGAATGATCAACTATATCTAGTATACCATCAAAAAAAAAACTGTAAAGTAAAGATCTATAAAATCGAAAAATATTTTTCGGGGATTAAACCCAAGGGCTGCGCGCCCTTAGAATCCTTGTCAAGGGATCCATCCCCTGGACCTGGAGTTGCGGTTTGATCCAGTGGCAACGCCACTGGATCAAACCACAAGGGCTAACTTGACCCTTGGGGCGGAGCCCCATAGCAGCCTCCTTGCGGTAATCCAGAGGGCGGAGCCCTTTGGGCAGCCAGAGCCCTCTGGGGAGCTAGACGGATGTGATCAATAATTTTTTTGTTTCGCAAAATTGGCGTCCATAGAGCTCGCAAAGGTCTACGACCGTTGTGTTTTTCGTGGGAGCGATTTCGCCGCCCGTGAGGTAGAAAATTTTGCCATTTGGGTTTAGGTGCGGTTTAGCGAGGGCGTAAAAGTCGTCCAGGTTTGAGAGGGCACGGCCCGTAATGGAGTGGTATTTTCGGTGGAGATTTTCGACGCGATCGCCGATGCAGGTGACATTTTTTAATCCCAATGCCGCCACGAATTCTTCCACGGCCCGTATCTTTTTTTTTACGGAGTCGACGAGGGTGAAATGGGCCAGTGGGGCGACGATGGCTAGAGGCAATCCCGGGAAGCCTCCCCCCGTTCCGATATCGAGGACGGTGGTATTTTGGGGGAAAGGATTTTTTAGAAAAATGGCTAGGCTTGGCAGCAGGTGGGCTTCGACGATGCGGTCGATATCCTTCCGCGAAATGAGGTTTAGGACTTTATTTTTTGTATGGACCAATGTGCAAAAATATTGCAATTGGGCGAACGTCGCGTCCGATAATTTGGGAAAAAAGTATTCAATCGCATCCAGTGAAATTTGCACTTGTGATAGGGGAAAAGAAATTCATTCTACATCAAGACTTTTATGGCGAGAATTCATTTACTTCCGGAAACCGTTATCAATCAAATATCGGCGGGGGAAGTTATCGATCGTCCGGCGTCCATCGTCAAGGAGTTGATCGAAAATAGTATCGATGCCCAGGCTACCCATATTATCGTGAAGTTTAATGGGGGTGGTGATGGTTTGCTGTCGATAGCCGATGACGGAATCGGCATGGATGGGGCGGATGCAGCGATGGCCTTCGAGCGTAATGCGACGAGTAAACTGACCGCCATTAGGGATCTCGAATCCCTCGGAACATTTGGATTTCGCGGGGAGGCGATTGCGTCCATTGCCAGTGTTGCGCGGGTAACGATGCGGACCAACGATGGCGATGGCGGAACCGAAATTTACTACGATTCAGGGAAGAAAGTTCATCAAAAGGCGTGCAGTTGCAAGCGTGGGACGTTTATAGAGATTCGCAATCTATTTGAAAAAGTTCCGGCGAGGAAGCAATTTTTGAAATCGGCTTCGGTGGAGGCGATGCACATCGTTCGGACCGTTCGCGCATTTATATTGGCGGAGCCGGAGATCAATTTTGAGCTATACAAAAATGGGAAACTGCTTTTTTCTTCTCCCGATTCCCGCGATCTGCGGGATCGTACGGAGTTACTTTTTGGTCATTTTGACCAATATACGTTTCTCGACCATGCGGGCGATTCGGTTCATCTCCACGGCATTTTATTCGAGCACGCCGTCGATGGGCTCGTGAGTAGGCCGGATTTTTTAATTTTCGTCAACGGGCGGAACGTCAATAATCCGTCGATTGTGCGGGTGGTGCGCGACACCTATGCGATGATCAAGTCACGGGTTACGAATGTGGGGGCGTTTTTATTTTTAGAATTTCGGGGTCATTTTGTCGATTTTAACGTCCATCCGCAGAAGAAGGAGGTACGTTTTAAGAGTGATTTTTTTGTTAAAAATTTTATTCAAAATGCGATTGCCGATGCGCTCCAGAAGAAAGTCGAAACCCTATGTTCCGATCCGTCGCGTCCGGGCGAAGAAAGTACCTTTGCTGCAACGGCTTATTCGGAGGAGTTGTTGCGGATTCCTTCGGTAGCCTTTCAGCGGAGGAAATATGCGGCCCCCAGCATGCGCAGCCCCGTTGAATTTTGTGGGGGAGGTGGTAAGGGGAGTACGAAGTCCCGAGGGGATGAACCCTTCCGGAAGGCCGATCTATCGTTGCCGCAAAATTTGGCGTATTTCCCGGAGGAATTGGTCGAAAACAATTTGTTGTGGCGTTTCGTCGGTACATTTCAGGAGGGAAGGTTTGCAATTTTTGAGGCGGCGACGGGCTTAGTTTTTGTGGATTTACTGGCGGCCCAACGGTGTATTTTATGGGATAAATTTTTAAATAGTCCGGATCGCTTTGTGCCCCAGCTACTCCTCATGCCCCGTACCGTTACCGTAGCCCCGGAGCAGTCCGCTGCGATCGAGGAGTGTTTAGAAATGCTAACCTTTTGGGGGGTCGAGATTGAAAGTTTCAGTAAAAATGTTTATAAAATTACAGCACTCCCCCGGGAAATTTCGGAGGAAATGGTTTTGGAGTGGCTACAGGATCCGTCGTTGGCCAATGGAGATCGGATGCTAACGCGCGAGGGGTTTGCGAAACATTTCTGTGGGCATTTCAAATTTCAACCGGTTCAGCGGGATGAGGTGGAAGGTTTAGTGGGCCAGCTTTTGCGTTGTCGTCAATTCATGATTTCTCCCGGCGATACCAATGTTTTATTTGAGATAGATCGCTGCGATTGGGAGCGGAAATTTGGCGTGCAGTTGGCGACGGTATCGTCTGTGGATATCGCCGGGTTATAGGTGTCGGCACATGTTGTGGGAAGGGAAGTCCAAACGCAATTGGGGTACGGAATCGGGAGCGTATAGTGCGCGGCATGCGGCTTTGAATTTGCTCGGTGAGGATCACGGGGTTTCGCCCAAAAAGCATATTGCGGCGATGATTGTTCTCCCCATTTTAGCCATCCTTATTGCGATCATTTGCTTCCTGGGACAGGACCTCTTTTGGATCCAGTTTATTCCCAATTCGAAGGTGCATGTGCAGGTTATTTCGCAAATTCCCTTCGAATATCCCAGCGAGATTAAAACGCAGCGTTTACGGGAGCAGCGGCGTAATCTTGTGGCCCCTGTGTTTAAGATTGATTCGAGAGTATATGAGCAGTTTGAAAGTAAGATTCATCGGTTGGACGAGATGCTTGATGCCTTTACAGGGCCGGGCCAGCAAGGCGGTTCCCGTATTTTCGAGCTCAAAAAATTCATCCGTAACTTTAATGAAAAACACTCGGCGACCTTCAATTGGAACGATGTTAATACGCTCATTCATGAGATTGACGAATGTGAGCGAACGTGCATTTTTGTCGAGGGGCTAATGATTGTCAAGGAAATTTGTGAAGATGGTATTTTGGATCAGGATTTGAGTAACCAACAGGACGAGGAGTTTCTTTTAAACATCGAAATCAAAGGAGCGATGTATCATTCCCATTACCGCAGCGAAAAGGAGGCGAATCGCAGTCTCAAGATGCAGTTATTTTCGGTGGAAGCAGCAGCGGATGTATTGCAGTCCACCTATCGCCTTTTAAAGACGGGCATTAAGGCCAATGTTGTCTTTGACGATATTGCGACCCATCGGAAAATAGCGAAAACGGTCCAAGCGACACCCACGGTCATCAGTAAAATTGCGGCCAACGATGTTATTGTCGAGGGGCGATCCATCATAACACCCGAGGATTATGAGTGTTTATTGGCATACCGCAACGCTTTGAATGAAACGCATACCTCTCTACTGCAGGCCAACGGTAATTTTTCCGAACGGCTATTATTTTCATTTTTGGTACTTTTGCTGAGCTATCTGTTTTTTTGTACGACGCGCAAGGATCTCAAGCAATTGAACTCGAAGGAGTTGCTATTAACGGTCCTATTGTTATTATTTAATTTAGTTGTTTGTCGCTGTTTGGTTTGGATTTTTGAGTGGAGGACATTTGCGAAGGTAGTTGATTTTATGCAGGTAGAGGCGGAGGATGGGGTAGCGGCAATTCCTTTCGATCCATTGTCCCTATTGCCCTATGTTATGCCGTTGACGTTATCCTGCCTATTGGGGACGCTACTCATACGCACTTATATTGGGATGTTGTTGGGCGCCATCACTTCTATTTTTTGCAGTATGATGCTATCACAATCGGTTGAGTTTTTAGTCGTATCGTTGATGGTTGTGTTTATTTCCGTTTATTTTGCGCGGCATGCCTATATCCGTAGGCAAATTATTCGCAGTGGTGTTTTTAGTGGTCTTATATTTGCGCTATCGGCGATCGTATTAGCGGTAACTGATTTTGTTTCACGGGGTACCGTTTTCATACAGGTACTTTTAGCCTTTAGCACTTGTCTATCGGTGAGTATGATTGTATTGGCGATCTTGCCAATTTTTGAGAATATTTTTAAATTTTGCACCAACATTAGTTTAATTGAGCTGACGGACTATCGCAGTCCGCTATTGATGAAGCTACAGATTTTGGCACCGGGGACCTATCAGCACAGTTTGATGGTGGCCAATTTATCAGAACAAGCGGCAATCAGCATTCATGCGAATCCGTTTTTATGTCGGGCATTGGCGATGTACCACGATGTTGGAAAACTCGTTAAGCCGGAATATTTCACGGAGAACCAAGGTAACCATAAAAATCCCCACGATGAAAAGACGCCTTTCATGAGTGCATTAATTATAAAAAGTCACGTCAAGGAAGGTGTAGCGCTTGCGAAGGCTGTGAGGTTACCGCCGCGGGTTATCGATGGCATCATTGAGCATCACGGAACGAGTATCATTCGATATTTTTATTCTAAGGCTTTAAAGCGGCAGGAGGGGCAGAATGTGTCCGAGATCGAGAAAACTGCATTTAGGTACGATGGTCCATGTCCGAGGTCTCTGGAAACGCTCATTTTATCCCTTGCGGATTCGATCGAGGCGGCCAGTCGTTCATTTTACAATCCGACGCCGCGGTCGATTCAGGCATTAGTCGACAATATCATTGATATGAAGATCGAAGAAAATCAATTCGACAAATGCCAAATCAATTTTCATGGAATTAGTCAATTGCGCCAATCATTTTTTATGACATTGCTCAATATGCTCCATTCGCGGGTTAGTTACGATGAAGTGAAGATCTAATGGCTGGACTGCGAGGAGAATTCCGCAAGGGGAATTCTTCCCCTTGCAACCCCTGACCAGTGGATCCATCCCCTGGACCTGCTAATTTAAAAAGAGGAAAGAATCAAGCTAGGCGCAACTCCTGTGCAAAATTGCACAGGAGTTGCGCGGAACTGAAAAAAACTTGACCTTGCGGCCGAGCCCGGCGCATGCTGCGCCTGGCTCGGCCGCTGGACGAGGTTAAGGAGGCTGTGCCTCCCTTGCGGGAATCCGGAGGGCAGAGCCCTTTGGGCAGCCGGAGCCCTCTGGGCATTATTTCTTCAAAGTGGCAAATTTGGGCAATCCGTTATTCTCCGGTATCACCACATTCCCTTGGATTAGAGGCAAAGCATATTTTGAAAAATTAGCATTTAACTTACCTCCTTCGTCGAACCAATGGTTCGGGATCGATTTTTCATGTCCACAAATATTGGCTAAATCGGCCATGCCATACTCTACCCCATAGCGATTCCCTTCCGAACGTAAAATCGTAACCATCTTGCCCGCTAACCCATCAAGGGCAAAACCGACGGCTTTAACTCCACAGGCATAGGCTTCATCCACATCGGTTTTCGATAAAAAATGCGCCGCACTATACTGCAACGCCCCCAATTTAGTCGTTAAAACACGCACTTCTAACGATTCTTCTAAAATTTCCTTCAGTTTTTCCGCGGTACCTATTGTTTTTCCTGAGATATAGTTCCCTTCATCGTTGACGAGAAAATCGGATGCGATTACACAGCAGTAATGATTTGATTTTAAAACATTTTGTACCGCCTTCAGAAATTTTTCTTCGGAAAAATTTTCGGATGGCAAAAGGACGATGTGGAAAGGGGTAACATTTAGTAATGCACTTGCCATAAGCCAATTGGATTTATCCGCTGCGATTTCAATAACATTGACGAGATCGTGGTTAGCAACGGCTGCCGTATAGCAAGAAAGCTCACGAATGGTTGTGGTTATAAATTTAGAAACACTGCCATAGCCGAGGGAATGATCCGTAATGGGTAAATCGTTATAAATGGTATCAGGGATAGAAATGATTTGGATGGCATAGGCGCGTTGTTGTGCCATTTGAAATAGTTCTAGGGCAATGGATTGGGTTTTAGGCCCACCAATTGTAAAAAGAAAGCGGATATTATATTCCTCGAAGGCAGAAAAAAGTGTTTCGATTTCTTCCGTAGAACGATCAGACCAATCGAATGTTCCGAGTGCTGCTCCTGGAGTAAAGGTCAAATCGCGGACTATCTGTTGTGGCTGGGAAGCGAGATCGATAAGGTCACGGTTTAGGATACCGCAAAAACCATTAACGGAACCATAAATTTCTTCGACACGTTCATAATTGAGCGCTCCCGAGATAATACCACCTAAAACTGCATTGGAAACAGGGGAAAGACACTCCACTTGAACTACCAAAACATTACCCGCTAATAGATTTGCCATAATGAATTCTCCTGAAATAACGCTGGGGTTCCTTCGGTAATACGCAATAAAAAAGTTTACGAATATGGATTTATTATCGTTATTATTGTGGGTATTCTCCAAGTTTTTTTGAGATTTCCAGAAAAAATATTTTCAGAAAAGTACTTGACAACTGCGGTTTTTCTTTCAAGGCTAACAGGTAGAGGGTGGGAGCGAGCGGCATGTTAAGATTTCACCAAAATACATGGGCCTATCGAATCATTTCCTATTGTAAATTCATTGTTCGGGTTTTTAAAAATTTCCACGCCTTTATTTTCCCCCTTCGAAATCATTCGCAATGATTACGGCAATGTCATCCGCCGTTAAATGAAACATTTTTTCGAGATCTTCATTATTCGAAGCGTGGGGAATAAAGCAATTCGGCCAAGCGAAAATATGTAAATCAATGGCAATATTTCTCTGAGTAAAAAATTCAGCAACGGCACTTCCAAATCCTCCCGCTTGTACATGATCCTCTAATATGTAAATTTTTTTATGATCCCGAGCACATGTAATGATTAAAATTTCGTCCAGCGGTTTTACAAAACGAGCATTAATAATCGTAAAAGAATAGTGGGGTAATTTCTTAACAACGGCCATCGCAACGGAAACCTTATCCCCTAACGCAATTAGACAAATATCTTTTCCCCATTGAATGATCTCACCCCTTCCTAACTCAACGGCTGTACAATGACTGTCCATCGATACCCTGACGCTACGGGGATAACGAATACAACAGGGAGCATGAAAATGAAT
Source organism: Puniceicoccales bacterium (assembly GCA_031278845.1). Classification (GTDB taxonomy): domain Bacteria; phylum Verrucomicrobiota; class Verrucomicrobiia; order Opitutales; family LL51; genus LL51. Next base: position 8,233 of record JAITJQ010000008.1, on the reverse strand, counting down.
CGCTGCCTCCAACATTTTGCTTAACTCATTGCCATCCTTAGGCTGCATAATGATAAGATTCGGTACGCTCTTCAAAAACGCTATGTCAAAAAGTCCATGGTGCGTCGGACCGTCTTGAGGACAGAGACCTGCTCGATCAATAGCAATGATGATCGGTAAATTTTGTAGCGCAATGTCGTGGAAAATGTTGTCGAATGCACGCTGTAAAAAAGTGGAGTAAATCGCACATACGGGTAACAATCCGGCCTTCGCAAGTCCCGCCGCAAAAGTAATCGCATGTCCCTCGGCAATCCCTACATCGAAAAATCGCTCCGGAAATTTTTGTTGAAAAAAATTAAGCCCTGTCCCCCGTGCCATCGCCGCTGTAATCGCTACAATCCGCGAATCCTTTTCCGCTAAATCACATAGCGTCCGCCCAAAAATTTGAGAATATCCATCGGAATTTTGCCGACTAATCCCAATCCCATGAGCCTCTTCAGGACAATTTTCTGCCCTCACATTACCATAGCCCTTTTTTGTCTTAACATGCAAAAGTATGGGATGTTTCTCCCGTTTGCAAAAATTTAAAGCATCAACGAGATCTGTCACATCGTGTCCATCGATGGGACCTATGTAGCGTAAACCATAACACTCAAAAAATGAAGACGGCAGTAAGAATGCCTTGATCCCCTGTTTAATTCGAGATAGTAAATGAATCAATGGATGACCAAATGGTAATTTTCGTAACCCATGCTTAAAAAAATCCTTAAGGCGATTATAAATATTGCTGCGCATAATTCCGTTGAGATAGTGCGCAATGAAACCAACATTCTTAGCGATCGCATAACCATTGTCATTTAGTACGACGATTAATCGTGTCTCTCCAATATTATTCAAAGCTTCCAAAGTGAGTCCATTGGTCAATGACGCGTCACCGATAACCGCAATAACATGGTAATTCTGATGCAATCGATCACGCGCCATCGCAATACCTAACGCGCTCGATAAAGCCGTCCCCGCATGACCACAAAAAAATACATCATGAAAACTCTCCCCGGGTGAAGTAAATCCGGAAATACCATCGGTCTGGCGGAGAGTCGAAAATCGATCCCGACGATCGGTGAGGATCTTGTGTGCATAGCATTGGTGAGAAACATCGAAAATAATTCTATCTCCCCCTGAATCAAAAACTTCATGGAGCGCAATCGATAATTCCACAATCCCAAGATTGGAAGCCAAATGTCCACCATTCACCTCCGTCGTCTTCTCAATCAAACCACGAATCTCTTGGGCTATTTCGATATATTTTCGATTTTTTTTTCTCCAATTTAAAAATTTTTCCATGACCCTTTTAGGATACCTAAATAAACACAGAACCTAATTTTTTTATAGCAAATCCAAGAAAAATTTTCTCCATTCCTCCTAGCCCAAAAAAATAATACGAATTTCTAATAAATTCGCTTGACATGATGAATTTTTTAAGCGAGTGTGCAATACATCGCCAGTAAAAGGAGAAAAAATGAAAAATAAATATATAAAAAAAACACTAATTGGGATGATATTTTTACCATCCGTGTTACACCACAATGTCGTTCAAGCGTCTTATTTGCTAAAAGTATTACGTACACAGCGACCATCTTCAGTAGGAGTATCATGGAATAATTTGGATAAAGGAAGAGTGGGTTGGCGGTACCCTACCCAATTGGATTACACTCATTGGTTTCATAAAAAAACCCCCTCTTGGGTAAGCAGAAGATTATCTGAGGCTGTTTGCAATAAACAACCAAGCACGGTTTTACAGATTTTACTTTTAATCCGTATTTGTCATCATTTCAATAACCAGAACGACCTAAATTACCTGCTTCATATCGCCGTTCAGAATAATGATTTTCTGAGTTTAGCTGCACTGTTGACTGCACGATATCGTGACGAACTTGGAATTGAAAGAGCTCTCTTCGATATTAATTACGAGTTCCATGGACGGACACCCGTTATATTGGCAATACAATATAACCGAATCGAAATGGCCCATCTCATTGCAAGAGAAGGTGCTGATCTCTTTAGAAGATCGAACAATGGAACAATCTTACATTTCGCGCTTCAGGCTGGTAATTCTAGTTTCGCAATGGAAACAATACAAAGACTAAATGACCAATATTTACCAAATGGCAATCAACAGCCGAATGGAGGCCAACCACAAAAAAGAAAACAGTTTCTCAATGAAGCAAATAATCATGGCGAAACAATTTTCCACGTCGCGTGTAGAAAATTTTTACAAGGAGAACTTTCGCCAGCTTTATTACTTGCTATTCTGTTTTGGTTTGATGACTATGATTTTAAAAATAGTCCCAAACAAGAACAAATCTTTGAAGATCTCAAAGAAATCTTAATGAAGTTACTAAATGATGAAAAATGGTATAAATTTTTGAAAAACTTCAAAATAAATGAAAAAACGCGGAAAGACCTTATACAAGCAATCCAAAAAGCACTTGATCACATATGTGACGCCGTATAAAATTAGGAAATACCAATTCCAGTCACAAGGGGACTTCCCCTTGCAAACCCTTACCAAGGAACATCATTCCCTGGACCTGGATCAAACCGCAGGGCCCAGAAAAGAAGAAAAGAAGAAAAGAAGATTGAGTTACGCGCAACCCCTATACAAATTGTCTAGGAATTGCGCGCAACTAGAAGAAAAATCTTGACCTTGCGGCCTCAAGTCTATACGCATCGCACATGGATTTGGCCAGCAATTCTAAAAACATTTTTAAAAAAAGAAAACTTTTTCAGCCCCCGCGGCATAGCCGCAGGCGGGCCTAAAAGAGTGGCCAAGTCCATACATACCGTGCATGGACTTGGCCAACAATTAGAAAGGGCACTTTTGGATCTTGTGGCCAAGAAATCTGCGACTCCTTGCGGGAGTCCAGAGGGCAGAATCCTCTGGGTAGCCGAAGCCCCATATATTATTCCCCTTCACCATCGTCGCCGATAGCATCGACAGGACAGCTCTCCATAGCTTCCTGGCAGAGTATGATTTCTTCTGGGGTGACCGGTTGTTTTTTTACGAAAGAATTACCTTCCGATGTCGCACCAAAAAAATCCGGTGCCAAATTGCGACACATATCGCAGTCGATACACTGGTCATCGACGTAGAACTTTCCTGGAACATTTTCCTCGATCCGATCATCTCTATTTGCCATGGTCCATAGGATTAAAAAATGTGGTCTTCGTCAATCTTGAAAATACAAATTAAATACCCAATATTTCATTTCTATGGCCCAGAGAACGGCAGTTAATTTTTCCTATGCCGATTTTATTCGGTCGATCGAGGTCGAACGCCAGCTTTCGAAGCATACCCTGGAAAGTTACGTGACATCCATTGAGCAATTTATCGCCTTTCTCTTAAAATATACATCCATTCGACGCTGGAACGATGTGGACGAGTTTACCGTTCGCCAGTATTTGATCGAATTACTCCGGGAGCATAAAAAATCAACCGTCCAAAATCGCCTATCCGGATTGAAATCGCTCTTTATTTTCTTAAAAAAATGCCGGGTCGTCGAAAAAAATCCCCTCGAATCCCTATCGGTACCCAAAAAAGAAAAAACATTACCCAAAATTTTATCGCCCAATGACGTAGCTCTACTTATCGGCCAACCGAAAAAGTTATTTTTAGAAGATAAAATATCCCAATTTTTATACCTTCGCGATACGCTCATCCTCGAATTGCTATACAATAGCGGTATGCGATTGGGTGAATTGCTCTCGCTACACCATGGCGATGTCGATTTTGAACGATGTTCAGTAAAAATTACGGGAAAGGGTAATCGGGAACGCGTTTGCCCTATTGGCATTTATTCCATCCATGCTCTGAAACGGTTTATCGCCGGCATAGGTGAAAGTTTTTCTCCGACTATGCCCATCATTATCAACGGTCAGGGCGAAAATCTTACGCCGCGTCAGGTGCAAAACCGTCTGAAATTTTACCTCCAACAAAGTAACCTTCCCATGGATATCAGTCCCCATAAATTGCGCCATAGCTACGCAACACATATGCTCAATAACGGCGCCAATTTGCGCCTTGTACAAGAATTGTTGGGCCATGCTCACCTGAGTACCACCCAAATCTATACCCATGTCAATTCCACCACGCTCCAACGGGCTTACCGCAAAGCCCATCCCCATGCTTGATGGCCCAAGGACTACGCGCCCTTAGGAATCCCTGCCAAGGGATCAAACCGCAGGGCCAGTAATTAAAAAAAACACTTTTATTAAAAAGTACTTTTACAGCCCCCGCGGCGTAGCCGCGGGGGGCAAACTTGATCTAGCGGCAAAGCATGCGAAATTTTCGCATGCTTTGCCGCTAAGAAAAATCAAAGAGTCTATTCTTGACCTTGCGGCCGAGCCCGGCGCAGAATGCGCCGGGCTCGGCCGTCGAAGGAGGTCAAGGAGTCTACGACTCCTTGCGGGGTGTGGCGGAATCCCATAAGCAAACGCCCTAGGTGGACGAAACTTCTTGAATAAATACCGTAGCTTTTCCCCAGAGAAATTCGGCATCAAATTTCGAAATAAGGGGGAAATATTTTTCAAGTACGGCTTGATTTTCGCTCACAGAAATAATTTCATTGAGGTGATAGCTAACCGTAATCACGATCGTTCCGGACCGTGTTCTACTGAGGTTAAGAATCAACGTCTCGATTTGAGCGTTCGTCAACTTTGTTCCGTAGCAGTAGACAACCGTTGCCGGGTTGAGATCAGTTGAGAGAAAATCATCCCGAATAAAACTAATTTTTCCTTTTAAAAAGTTGTCTTTTTCGACAAGTTGACTGGAAAAATCGACGAAATCGGGAATTTGTTCGACACCAACGACGCGACATCCCGTAAAATAGGTGAGCCAAAACGCACAGCGTCCCGTTCCAGATCCGAGTTCAAAGACGCAATCCTGTTCCGTAATATGGGCTTGTTTGGCTATCTTTTCGATGGTTAGGAGGGGTGTTTCGCCGTATTGATATATATCCAGCTCAAATTTGAGTTGCAAATAACGCTTACTAATGGCAAAGGGAGAATCCAACCAGTACTCTCCGATAATGGTGAGATCTGTCTTGGCAAAGCTACGATTTTTGATATAAAATTTAAAAATTGCACCGCAGTAATCGATGCAGCGAAATAGTCGAGCTCGCAGGAATACATAAAAGAACCTAAAGGTTTCCGCTAACTTTAGACGCAACCATTGCCAAATCTTTTTAGCCCTAAAATTTTCCGCAAGAATGTATCGTTTTTTTAAAACTCCCATCTTCAATTGAATTTCGAATTTCTTCTGCTAAGCGCACCATAAATGCTACATTATGGATCGTCAGGAGCTGTCCACCGAGCATTTCATGTGCTTTGAAGAGGTAATGAATGTAAGCGCGGGAGAAGTTTTGGCAACAATAACATGAACAATTTTGGTCGATAGGATTCAAATCATCCATAAAACGTGCATTTTTGAGGTTAAAAAATTCTTTTCCATCGTTTTTCTCCGGGTAGACTAGGGCACCACCATGCCGCGCGAGTCGTGTCGGATGGACGCAATCGAAGGTATCAATTCCATTCGCGACGCCATTCCAAATGTCGGCAATTCCGCCAATTCCTAAGAGATGAGTAGGGCGATCCTCGCGGATATATTGGCAAGCCATAGCGACAATGTCATGCATTTGTATGCGATCGCCCCCCAAACTTCCCCCAATAGCTTGGCCGAAAAAATTCTGTTCGGCAACGAAATTTCCGCTACGTTCGCGCAAATCCTCGTAAACTCCACCCTGTACAATGCCGTAAAGTGCCTGACGATAATCATTATTTTGGGAAAACCGTTGGAAACTGCGCAAAGCCCAGCAATGACTGCGCTCCATGGAACACTCTGTGTATTGTTTAGAACTATGGAAAGGGGTACATTCGTCCAAGACGAGGATGAGATCCGCTCCGAATTTTTGTTGCACTTCGATGGATTTTTCAGGGGTCAATTCGCATATGTGTCCATCGATGTAGGAGCGGAAAAGGGCTCCATTTTCGTCGATTTTGAGAAGTGTTTTAGGAATGGTACCGTTGCGTTTTCCCTTGATTTCATTGGCCACACCGCCGTGGCCAAGACTGAAAATTTGAAATCCTCCGGAATCGGTCAGCATCGGACGATTCCAATGGAGCATTTTATGAAGCCCACCAAGTGCAGCGACGCGATCGGGACCAGGCTGTAAAAGAAGGTGGTAGGTATTGGATAAAATAATTCCCGCTCCGGCTTCTTCCATCTGCTGCGTTGTAACCGATTTCATCGCCCCCTTCGTCGCACAGAATACGAAGGCGGGAGTTTTTAAAATACCGTGGGGTGTCGTCAATAAACCGCAGCGCGCCCGCGTCAATCCATCGCGATGGGTAACTTCAAACTTAAAATGAGGATACAACATAGTTTTATTGGTAATAAAATAAAAGTGGTCAAGGAGTCTACGACTCCTTGCAAGGTATGGGGCAGAACCCCATGCTGCTCCCAATAAAACAAAAGCAAAAAATCTACTTAAATTTATCAACCAGATAATCGGCACAGCTATCCAGCGACTCTAAACGGGGATAGTCCTCTTCCGGCACATCAACCGCATACCGCTTACGCAACTCCATGACAATGTCTAGAAAGTCCATGGAATCCAGATCCAACTGTTCGCGCAAAGGAACGTCCGCCTTTAAATCACTGACATCCTCATCGGGTGCAATTTCGGCGATAATTTCACGTACGAGTTCTCGGATTTCTTCCTTTGTCTTGGTCATGGCTATAAATTAACTCATTCGATTCCTTTGAAAAGTTTTTATCATGTCAAGATATATATTGGTTTTTTTCAAACTATCTCTATAATCGACCCATGAAGTTTTTATGTGCCCATTGGCGTGTTGACTATATCGATGCTCCTAAAGATCCGGAAAGCTACAATCCCTTTTTAGACATCTTAAATGGCTCGGATGAAAAAAAATCGCTCCTGCTATTCAGGACACCATTAAGTTTCGTCATTTTGAACAAGTATCCCTACAATGCGGGACACCTACTCGTCTTGCCACGCCGTGAAATTCAGGAACTACAGCAACTGACGACTGATGAACATACGGATTTTTTTCAAACGGTCGTTCGTGCCGAAAGTATTTTAAAAAAAGCACTAACCCCAGATGGGATCAATATCGGAATTAATCTCGGTATCGCAGCCGGTGCCGGTATTCCGAAGCATTTACACTGCCATTTAGTCCCGCGTTGGACCGGCGATACAAATTTTATGCCCATCATCGCGGATACCAAAACGCTGCCGGTAGCCTTAGAACACCTCTGGGAAAGCTTAAGAAAATTTATTTAATTTTTTATGATTATGGAAAGGAAATATCTAATCGTTGGAAACTGGAAAATGAATAAAACGCCATCGCAGTCGGAAGATCTGGTAAAAAAAATCATAGATCTAAAAACTAGACACGGCATTTCAGCGCACGTTACCGTTGCCATTTGCCCGCCATTTACAAGTCTAGATCGTTGTGCGGAATGGCTGAAAAATACGGATATTGCGATCGGTGCCCAAAATTTATACTTCGAAAGGGAAGGAGCATTCACAGGGGAAATTTCAGCATCAATGCTCAAAGATTTAGGGTTAACCTATGTCATCATCGGCCACAGTGAACGGCGGGCGATTTTCCACGAAACCGATGAACAAATTCACCAAAAGGTCAAAATAGCCCAAGCCTCCCAGCTTATACCCATTCTATGCGTGGGCGAAACCCTCGACGAACGCGAATCCGATCGGACATTGATGGTCATCGAAACACAAATCTCCCATGCGTTGGAAGGTCTTACTAGCACTAATTTGGTAATCGCCTACGAGCCGGTCTGGGCGATTGGGACGGGAAAAACAGCCACCCCAGAAATGGCACAAAAAGTGCACCAATTCATCCGTGAACTGTTGCAAAAACAGTTCGGCAAAGGAAGTCAGACAATACCCATTTTATACGGCGGTTCCATGAAGCCGGATAATGCAGCGGATCTTCTCACACAACCAGACATTGACGGTGGCCTCATCGGCGGCGCTTCTCTGGTCGCGGAAAGTTTCATGGATATCGTTGCCGCCAAAGGGCTCAGCCCTCTGGACTCCCGCAAGGAGTCGTAAACTCCTTGACATCCTTCGGCGGCCGAGCCCGGCGCATTCTGCGCAGGGGCTGCGCGTTACCTAATTTTTATTTTCTTAAATTGGCAGCCCCG
>JAITJQ010000004.1 GCA_031278845.1 Puniceicoccales bacterium | reverse complement strand
AACATTGCATGCCGTTTCGCCTGCATTTCGATGATCACTTTGTCTTTTTTATCGGTTGTGGCATGAAAATCCATGAAAGCATCCCTTTTAGAAGACAATGAAACATTATCGAAGGCCTTTTTGATTTCCGTTACCGGGTTGTCCTTGAAATCTGGGACAACGCTATTGATCAAAGACATGGCAATTTTTTCATTGCTCATGATATGGCGGAACGCCACATCTACTATTGGATTTGCATAGCTACTTAACCCCATATTGCTTGTGCATTCTCATTAAAAATAATGCCTGTCAAGGAAAATATTATGAAAAAGATAATAGGCTGGAGTTTCTAAAAAGATATTGGTCAATTTTACTTCTCCAATATTTTGATAATTTTTCACTTGTCATCTAAAAAGAAAAAATCTTGACCTTGCGGCCAGGGCTATGTGCGATACGCATAGTCTTAGCCGCAAGGACGAGGTCAAGGAGTTTCCGACTCCTTGCGGGGTGTGGGCGGAGCCACACAAAAGTATCGACAAATGGAAATTTTTATGCGACTTTCTGTGCATGGGAAATGAAGAAGAAACCTTATTGTGGATGGCGCTGAATGCCATACCGGAAGTTGGGCCCACAACGTTTCGTCGGTTGAAGGAGCGTTTCAACGGGAAGGTTCACTGTATTTTTTCCGCTTCTTATGAGGAATTAGCTGCTATCGGTGGCGTTTCGCGAGCGGCTGCGGAACACATCGTCCATTGGGAGCAGTACTTCGATTTGGAACGGGAACGGCGACAACTTATTGCTACTAATAACCGCTTCATTACTCAGAAGGATGGAAATTATCCGCCCCTACTCCGGGAAATCTACGATGCCCCCATAGGCCTTTACGTCAAAGGAAATCTGGATTTGAGTCGCAATAATTGTATTGCCATAGTCGGTACGCGAAAAGCGACGGTCTATGGGTTACAAATTGCCCGTGATTTTGCACGGGAGCTGGCGGCATTAGGCTTTATTATCGTAAGTGGTATGGCATTGGGCATCGATACTGCGGCCCATGAGGGGGCGTTAGCGGTGGAAGGAAAAACCGTAGCGATTCTTGGTTCCGGAATCGATGTCATTTATCCCACTGAAAACAAAACACTCTATGAAAAAATTGCGGAAAATAACAGTATTCTCTCCGAATTTTCAATGGGTAGAAAGGCGGATAAGATAACCTTTCCCATTCGCAATCGCGTCATTGCGGGAATGTGTTCACACGTTATCGTCGTCGAGAGCGATTGCAGTGGCGGTAGTATGATTACGGCCCGTATCGCCAATGAATACGGGCGGCATGTCATGGCAGTTCCTGGGCGTACGGATCAGCGGATGAGTCGGGGGTGCCATGATTTGATTCGCGATGGAGCGACCCTAGTGAGTTGTTTGGATCATATTTTAGAGAAATTGACTTCCTCACGTCAGCGACTTTTAGATTTTACCGAGCGGAATACGATTGACGTTCTTACATCTTTACAGGATCCTGTGGAGCGTAAAGTAGTTAGTTTTCTAAAGGAAAATGGTGCCATTGTTTTGGATGATCTTTCGATGGAGCTGGAGATCCCGATCTACTACCTCATTCCCCTTTTACAGCTATTGGAATTGCGGCATGTTATTCAGAAAAATCGGGAAGGGCTCTACGAGTATTGTGGCAATTGAGGCTTGCCAATGGAGATAACCAATCCTATGAAAGAACGTATGCTAAAAGAGTTCCCAGAGACATTGACGATTTGTTGCCACATCATTGCGGATAAAAAGTGTACCGATCCCAAAATTTTTGACGTTCGAGGCATATCGGGTATCGCAGACTATATGGTATTGGCGACGTGTACTTCCGAAACTCATCTCCGGGCAATTGGCAGCGAACTTTACCAAATATTTAAACATCGCCACGGTCAGCTATGCCGTATGGATTACCAACCCTTGAGTGGATGGTTAGCATTTGATGCTTTCGATGTCATCGTACACGCATTTACGGGATTGATGCGTCGGCAATACGATTTGGATAAACTTTTTGCTCCAGCTAATCTTTTGGATTTGGATACCATTTTATCCCTTGACATGTGTGAAAAAAATACAACGTCTATGCACTAGTTACCATGGTTAGAGAGCATATTATTTTAGAATGTACAGAAGCGCGGGCAGAGGGAAAACCGGTGTCCCGCTATATGTCGACCCGCAACAAAAAATTGCAAACCGAGCGCGTCGAAAAGATGAAATATAATAAATTTCTACGTCGCCATACGCTACATCGCGAAATCAAAAAGTGACCATTTCCGTCGTGGAAGATCTAAGGGCGATAGAAGTTTGTAATGCCTGTCGTCGTATAGTCATATCCGCGGAAGATGTCCGCAATTTGTTTTGGGCATTGGATCGGAATGGGCAGTTTTACCTCGCAGAAGGAGATCTTTCCGTCGCCTTTGTTCCAAATGAAAAAATTAGGGCCATCCATGGCGAATTCCTCGGCGATCATTCGCTAACGGATGTCATTTCCTTCCCCGGTGATCCGGAATTAAATTTTGCAGGAGAGATTGTGGTGTGCCCCTTGTACGCCATGGAACAAAGTAAATTTTACAACACAACCCTTTGTGATGAAATAAAATTATACCTGGTGCATGGCTATTTGCATCTCTGCGGATTGAAAGATAAAAGTGAAGAAGAAGCACAAAAAATGCGTTCCGGAGAAAAGTACTGCCTCGATTTTTTGAAAAATTTCCCTTTGCAAGTTTCGCCCATGGGGCTCCGGCTGACCAGGGGGGCTCCGCCCCCCTGGACCCCCCGCAAGGAGTCGGAGACCCCTT
>JAITJQ010000094.1 GCA_031278845.1 Puniceicoccales bacterium | reverse complement strand
AGCGGCCGAGCCAGGGGGGCGGAGCCCCCCTGGGCAGTCGGGGGCTCCATAACAAGAGACATAAATTGGACTTGAAAAAGCTCCCGAAAATAATTCTTTGGGAGTGAAAATTTGTAATGGAATACGAAGCAGTCATTGGGTTAGAGGTTCACGTGCAAGTCAAAACAGTTTCAAAATTGTTTACCCCATCGGGATATACCTACGGTGCCGACGCTAATACGCTTACGGACCCCGTCATTTTAGGACTTCCTGGAACACTGCCCGTACTCAATGAAGAAGCCGTCCGCCAAGCAATTCGTACCGGCCTCATCTTTGATTGTACCATTCCTGAAATCACCCGTTGGGACCGTAAAAACTATTTTTATCCCGATAACCCGAAAAATTACCAAATCTCCCAACTCGATCACCCGATTTGTAAGGATGGTTTCGTCGAAATCGAATTGCCAGGCCCCTCACGAAATGTGATGGGCGAGCATAAAAAAATTGCACTCGACCGTATCCAACTCGAAGAAGATGTCGGTAAATTAACCCACGAAGGGGAACAAAGTTTGATCGATTTTAATCGCGCTGGCGTCCCACTCATGGAAATCGTCTCTCTTCCTGATTTGCAGTCGGCCGACGAAGCCTTCGCTTACCTCACTTCCCTGCGAATGCACTTGTCCTATGCCAATATTTCGGATTGTGATATGGAAAAAGGCCAAATGCGTTGCGATGCAAATGTAAGTGTACGCCCAAAAGGACAAAAAAAGTTAGGTACAAAGGTCGAGCTCAAAAATTTGAATTCCATTTCCGGAGTCCGGAACGGTATCGCCTATGAAATCCAGCGGCAACGGCAAGTTATCGCCCAGGGCGGTCACATCGTCCAGGAAACGCGAAAATGGGATGCCGATAAAGGCATTTCTATACCTATGCGTTCCAAGGAAACGGTCAACGATTACCGCTATTTTCCAGACCCTGACCTCGTCCCCCTCAAAATTGAACGCACATTCGTCGACGAATTGCAACAATCGCTTCCAGAATTTCCTTTCCAAAAACAAGAACGGTTCTTTATAATCCATGACTTGCCCTATACCATCACATCAGTACTTTACCCGAACTCCGAGCTCTGCGACTACTTTGAGGAGGCGGTCAAATTTTATAACCAACCTAAAGCCATCGCAAACCTCATCGCCAACGATCTCCTGCGAGAACTTTCCGAAGCTCGACTCAGTATCACGAAAAATAATTTCCATATTACTCCGCAACAACTGGCAGAATTGGTAAAATTAACCGATGAAGGTACCATTTCCAAACAAACGGCTCAGGATGTCTTCATCGAGATGTTTGGAACAGGGAAAGACGCAAAACATATCATCGAAGGCAAAGGGCTCGCACAAAACTCAAATGAACAGGAATTGGTCCATTTCTGCAAAGCGGCCATCGAAAATAATTCCAAGGCCGTTGCAGAGTACCATTTGGGAAAAATAACGGCCATCAATGCATTGAAAGGTAGCGTCATGAAAGCCTCAGGCGGCCAAGCTAACCCAGCCTTGATCGATAAAATTTTACACCAATTGCTCGACTCATGAACCTTGTCGATACCCATTGCCACCTCGATTCTTTTGGAAATGATCTCGATTCCATTCTACAGCATGCAAAGGAAGCAGCCGTCGAAGCAATGATCACCTGCGGTACGGAAGCCGCCGATTGGCCTCTCCATCGCGAAACCGTAAGCCAGTATCCGCATATACACTACTCGGTCGGCATTCATCCCACAAATGTAACGCCCAATTGGGAAACAGATCTTGAAATATTGGAACAATTTTTCTCCAAAATACCAAAACCCGTCGCCATAGGCGAAATTGGCCTCGATTATCACGGCATTAAAGGTGATGCAACAGCCATTATCGCAAGGCAAAAGGAAGCATTTCGACAACAACTTTTGATCGCCCAGCAATACGATTGCCCCATTATTATCCATTCACGCGATGCCTTCGAAGATTGCAAAACTCTGATCGATCAGTCCCAATGTAATTGGGAAAATATCGTTATTCACTGCTTCTCTGAAGATGCTGCAGCAATTCGTACGGTCAACACCCGAGGTGGACGCGGCTCTTTTACGGGAATTGTAACCTACAAAAATGCGGAAAATATTCGCCAAGCCCTTTTCGCCCAAGGTGTAGAACGGCTTATGCTGGAAACGGATAGCCCATATCTGGCTCCCGTTCCCTTCCGATCGAAACAAAATGAACCCGCCTTTATCCGTGAAACAGCCCGCTACGTTGCAACATTACTTGCAATGCCAGAATCGGAACTTTGCACTCTTACAACCCAAAATGCAAAGGCATTCTTTCGCATCGCTTAAGGAGCTTTTTAGCTTTTTTAATCATCCGTTGCCCCTCCCTTAAATTCCAGCAGCAATATAAATGAAATACTTCCATATAAAAGCCTGACGAAATGACAAAAAGCCTCAGTAACTCCGTCGCTCGTTTTTGACACGCCGCTCGCTCCCTCCCTCTACCTTTTAGCCTTGATTCTACTCCGTTATCTGTCAAGTCGAAAAAACATTCCTATTATCGGCTAAAGGGACACCACCATCTGGATTTAAACATAAAAAGCCTGACAAAATGATAAAAATCCCCGGCAAGGCCTCAAAAAAGGCCAAAATGCTACAATAAAAACTTGGAAATCTTGCGGCTTTCTGTCGCTTTGCTACTGCATTATTGGAAATCTTCATGCCTTTAGTTGTCGATGCCAATTTCGCACTACCTCAAATCGTCCTAAGATTTTTACCGATTTTGTCTTTCCGCAGGATAAATAAATTTTTATTTTATTGTAAATTATTGATTATTCCATAGTATATTTCCGGTGATATAAAAAGTGTGGTATCTCAAAAAAATGAAAATACTCTGTTTTTTACTGTCCTGCGACCTGTTCGTCGCACGATTGAATGCGACGGCTTTAACCGTTGACACGATCTTAGATTTTAAAATTCATGGCCATAAATGCGACAAACAAGCCTCATATAAAGACTCGACTGGCCCACAAAAGTTAGAAGGAGGAACCATTATTTACCTCGGTAAAAAATTAACTTCCGGAGGCTACGGAACCATCTATGAAGGATCTCTGGGCCATCGAAATTTTATTATCAAGCAAATTCGTCCCGAAAAGGGTACCAAAAGCCGACGCGGAATTCAAATAGAATGGGGTAATTCCAGGGACTTTCTGGGTAGGATCGCCGAAAAAATGAAGCAAGATCCCATCCAATACGGCAAACTTCTTGAAACGGATCCCATTATTCCCGCCATCGCACAGACAACAGACGGATCACTGATCCAAAAAAAAGTATCGGGCCGGGATCTCCGTAAAATCGTTTTTAGCGAGCAAACGCCCTATCGTTCTGGGTTCCCGGACCAACTTCCTGGAGCCGTAACCTGCGCTGCAGATTTTTTCAGAGGACTCGCCCTACTCCACCATCTGGGATTCGTCCACTGCGACATTAAGCCGGGAAACATTATGATCGACGATGAGCACTATCTTTGTCACATTATCGATCTGGGTGGTATGAAAAAAATTGGCAAAAAAATCCACATACATTCCACTAATGGGGCTCCCGAATTTATCGAGCAGAGCTATGCCATTAAGGATTATGAGGCGCAACAAAAAGAACTCTTAACCGAGCAAACTCAAATCGCGAGTAAAATAGAAGCCGCATCGGATAGCGAAACGAGCGAACAACTTCAAGAACGCAATAGGGCCATCGAAACGCAACTGCTCGAGATTGCCGCCGCGATTGAATCGGCAAAAAAAAAGCGCGACACAGTCGCGCGTCCCGCCTACGACATTTATTCGTCAGTTCCCATTCTACTAGCAATCCTATTTGGTAAAACCGGTTATCAATTGGCCCATCATTTATATTTTCTCCAGGAGAAAGATTCCGTTCCCTTTCAGTATCTTCAAATCGCCAAGCGGCCTGATTTTGACGGTGAGGAATATTTTATGAATCGTTGTTTCGAATTGAATCAAACTATGCAAGAGAAAACCGGCCAAACCTATCCCGAATCCATGATACGACAATTAGCCCAATTACTGGCCCGCATGTCCTCTTTGGATCCCAACGAACGTCCTTCGGCCATCGAAATAATCGAAACATTGGAGCACATGATATCTTTCTTTGTATAATATTTACCTTTTGGATCGAATTTTGATGAAAATTATTGCACCAATTATTTTGGCATTAGGCAACTAAAGGTATGGAGATAAAAAGTCAGTCCGGCGCAATACGACGAATTCGACTGCAACGGAATTTAGGGATGGATTACCGATCGTGAAACTAAATCTGTGTGAGCTATTGGGTGAAGCGATGAGGCGGATACATGAAGGGAGGAGTGTAATGAATTTATTGGAACTGGAATGATTTTGATTGCAGAGTTTTAATTCTTTTTACAATGAATTGTTATGGGACGATTTAGGAGTAGAGCTAGTTTTTCGCTCGCCGAATTGACGGTAATCGTAGGAATTATTGCGATACTTTTGGTGATCATATTTCCAACTATAAATTTAATTATCGAGCGATCACAGCGGGCGAAAGCGGCACGTAACTTACGGACAATAGCGCTAGCCCACGCACATTTCATCAACGATTTTGGTCGGGCGATTCGTTATAACGACCTTTCCACAATGAAAGGTGGAAGCAGCGGTCCTCATGATGTCAATTTATTTGCGGCGGTGCTCGCAAAGTATGGTTACATTAAAGACGTTTCCGTTTGGGCTTGGGATTTCGATTACCTGGTGAAAAATTATAAACAAAGCCAAGGATCGTTGCCAACAAGAATATATAACGCCGATAGCAAACAAATCGATGCCACCTTTAAGGGGGCAAAAAGTGGTGGCAATTTTCCACTCAGCGTGGCCTGTTGCGTCGTTCAATCTCCCAACTTTGACTATTTCCAATTGCTAAATTCTAAAATTCCATGCGCCTGTAGCCGTGGACTATATCGTGACGGCCGTTGGCGCAAAAAATCTGATGGTAACGTGGGCGGAGTTTGGAGCGATAAGGGTGGACTAATTGCCTTCTTTGATGGTCATGTAGAATGGTTTAATAATATATCAGGGCGATTCAAAAAATATAATTCGACGACGGCGACAACCAATCTATGCGAAACGCTCCCCAATTGCCATAAGGCGGGAAATTATATCGATTCCTGTTACCTTAATTGGCAGGGGAACGGCAGCTATGGCGGTATACATTAAACCATAATAAATAATTTGATATCTTTATTTTTTTAATTACAATCTTCTTATGAAATATTTCGCCGAACGAAAAAGCTTCACACTCGTGGAATTGATGACCGTAATCTCAGTTCTAACAGTCTTGCTCGCTATCACTTACCCCGCTGCTCAAGCCGTTATGAATCGCATTCACCGGGTAAAAGCTGCCAATAACTTGCGCACGATCGCCCTCGCCCATGCCCAGTTCATTGCCGATTTCGGCCGCGCTATTACCTTCACGGATATAAAAAATATCTCCGGAAATGATACCAATACCGCTAACAATTTCGCCACCGTTCTCGCAAAATACGGCTATATCAATGACGTCTCCGTCTGGGCCTGGGATTTCGATTATAAAGTCAAAGCCTACAAAAGAGACACTTCCAAAACCTTCCCCTCAGAAATTTATGACAAATCAACAAAAAAAATTCATACCCACTTCCAAGGCGGAACCTTCCCCCTAAGCGTCGTCTGCGGTATCGTCCAATGCCCTAACTTCGACTACAAAACACTGCTCAAAGGAAAATATCCCGCCGCCTATAGCCGCGGACTTAAATCCAATGGCTCCTGGATGGAATCCTCTACCAATGATAACGGTGGTGTCTTCGGAACTAAAGGTGGCCTCGTCGCCTATTACGACGGCTCCGTCGAATGGTATACCGACACGGTTAATAAATTTATAAAATACTCCAATAAAACTAAAAGTTCTACGATCTGCAACGCCATCCCCAATAGCCATCAATCTATGGGAACTTCTGGACAGACCGATTCTAATTTTTTGACCTGGAAAGGCTATAATTCTTGCCATAATATCTAATAAGTCAGCCCGCGGCAAAGCCGCGGGGCGGGCCTTCGGCCCTGCGGATTGATCCAGTGGCAATGCTCCTGGATCAATCCGCAACCCAGGTCCAGGAAGCGGTGCCTCCTGGCGGGGATTCTAAGGGCGCGCAGCCCTTAGACCAATTTATGTCGCACCCATCGGCCACTGCGGTAGCGATGGATAAAGAGAAGAAGCCGTGCGATCACGTCCAGAAGCATAAATTTCCAAAAGAGAATCGATTCGCTGTCGTAGTATACAATGCCAATATAAACCGGTAGCACGGCCAACAAAACGAAGCAGGCCATATTTACTAGCATCACGTATTTCGTATCGCCGGAAGCCATTAAAACGTTCATTAAGTTGTAAACGAAGTAATCGAATATAAATGCACCTCCAGCCCAAATAAGCATCCGATCGGCTACCCAATAGGCTTCATCACTTTTCCCCCCTTTGAGAAACATTCCAATGAGCAAATCTGGAAACATCAGCATGCCTATGGCCGCTAATCCCATAAAAATACTCCCCAATTTTAACCAGGAACGAATATTTTTCCCCACCACGGAAAATTCTTTCGCCCCAATGGCATTGGAACAAATAGTCCGCGTTCCCGCTCCCATACCTTCAATGACAAAGAAAAATACCATGTAAATGGAATGGACGATGCCGTAACCCTGAAAATCTTCGGGTGCCACATGCTTAACAACGACTTGAGTCATTCCCGCCCAAAAAATAGAATTGATAAAACGGTTAAAAGTCATCGGACTTCCCACCTTGAAGCAATTTTTCAACAAATCGAATTTGAAAGCCATTTTTAGTGTGCCATAGCGCTCTTGATTCTTCTTTCCCAAAAACGGGGCAAAAAGCAAAAATATCGGGAAAACTTGCGAAATAACCGTCGCAATCGCTGCCCCTATGATGCCACCCTCGGGAATAATCTGAACCCCTTTGACGTTGAGTCCAAAAATAAAGAGATAATCCAATACCCCATTCAGAACATTGGAAATGACGGCGACAATCGAAATAATTTTTGTCTGGCCGCGCCCCACGAAAAATGCGGTCAAAGCTCCACAGCCAATGCAGTGGATCGGGATAAATAGAACAATAATTTGCAAATAGGGTACACCCAATGCCGCAATGTTGTCCGCTACTAAATGAGGTACTAGGAATTGGGCAAATGGAACATAAATAACCAGTAGGCCTAGGCAAAACCAAATCATTTGCCAGACGATGGATCCTATTTCCTTGTAGCGTTGTGCCCCATTGTATTGACCGACAAATACTTCCGCAATGAGAATAAATTCCTGTGCTGTGCACAAAAATGCCCAATACCACTGGATAACCCCAAAGCAGGCGCTAAAGGCCTCCGCAGAATAGCGGCTCAAAATAATGCGATCGATGACGACCATTAAACATCCCGCCGCCGATGAGAGTATCATGGGCCAAGATATGGTAAATAGTTCTCCTACACTACCCGGTTCATGCTTTGTTAATTTTATATCATTCATACGTTTTTGCGATTATGCCATGACTCCTTTGTTCAGGTCAACTGCAAGAAAATAAAGTTTTTCCCGTTTCTTCACTCTACCGAAATTTTACCACAAATCAACTACCATCGGAAAAAACTACCCAAATCTCAAAGAATACACGACAATAGTCCCCCATTGATCTTTTCCGCTACATTCGCAAAGGCAGGAGCCGCGATAACCTCACACCATTTTTCTCTAGAAATGCCTTCCGCAGGTTATTTGCCAATGAGAAATATTCTTTATGCTGCGATTGTGCTAGAACGCCAATCGTAATTTCCACAAACGCGAGATCTTTCAGTTCGATATCCGTTACCCCAAGTACACCTTTCCCTCCATTGATTTTTATCAGCTGCGCATCGGTATTTAAGTAATTCAGCGAAATGCCATCGCTTTGCAACTTTACCAAATGAACCTCCAGCAAAACAACGGATTCGGAAATAAGATGGGCCAAATTTGCCACATCACTTCCCGTAAAAGCAGTATGGAGATCGATTATCGACTCATTTTGCCAAATCGTTGCACTGGAAGTTGCATCCTTAATCGATTTAAATAGACCACAGGGCGAAGTTGCTGTGGCGTCACCACCGATAACCGAAGGTAGGCGCCCAAGAGTGTAGCAGAGCAATTGCGGACCTTCGGCAGAATTAATAAAAAACATCAGCGAAGGATAATTGGTTACCGGCCCCTGTGTCAAAAAATACTGCAGGGGATAACTCTGCTCGCGGCAAAGCAAATTTCCTAGCGAAGTACATTTACTGTCGAAATCCCTCCCGATCGCCTCAAGTACACCACTCGCCTCCAAAATTAGCTTCGGCTTCACCGTCTCATTCCTTTTGTGATCCAAAACAGCATTCACGCCAACGATGGCAGCGGTCGCAATGGCTACCGTTAGCCCTCCCGCAACTAAAAATTCCAATAGGGTAAATCCTAAAATACGCTTCCAATTTCGCATAGATCCCAGCAAATGGACTGTAGCCATTGGACAATTAATGTCGAAATATTTTTTTAACTTTTCTTGAATCAAAAAATTTTTACCCCTATCTCATTTATGCGAATTTTTAGCTTCTTAAAAACTACCCTCCAGACTTTGAAAATACTGCCCCCATACCCTAAAAAAATCTCTAAGGAAAAACTCCAAAAGTTGCCCATGCGATTCTACAACGGCGTTATCTATCTCATCAACACCGAAGAAGATGCCCCAAAAGCTGTAGCCGAAATTATGCAGGAATCCGTCCTAGGCTTCGATACGGAAAGTAAACCCGCATTTTCCAAAGGCGAAAAATATCTCCCTTCCATCGTCCAAATCGCTACGGCAAATGGAGTCTATATTTTCCAACTCGCTAAAATTAAACAGCTGAAATTCTTGAAACCTATTCTCGAATCCGAAAATCTACTCAAAGCCGGTATCGCAATCCGCGATGATATCTTGAAATTGCGGGATATCGAAAATTTTAAACCCGCCGGCTTCCAGGATATCGGCGATCTAACTAAATCCCTGGGCGTTTGCCAAACGGGATTGCGAAACCTCACCGGCATTTTTCTTAAATATCGCATCTCAAAAACTTCCCAAGTTACCGATTGGTCCCAGGAAAATCTGTCCATACAACAATTAACCTACGCCGCTACCGACGCCTGGACAAGCCGTACGCTTTACCTCGAAGTCGAAAAGGTTACCAGGGGGACTCCGGCTGCCCAGGGGGGCTCCGCCCCCCTGGACCCCCGCAAGGAGTCGGAGACTCCTTGACCTCCTTCGGCGGCCGAGCCCGGCGCGGAACGCGCCGGGCTCGGCCGCAAGATCAAGGGTAAACTCTTTGACTTGTTTTTTTCCTTTAGTTGCCGGGCAAACCCTGCGCAGTTTGCGCAGGGTTTGCCCGGCACTTAATTTTTCTTTTTTTAAATTAGCAGCCCCGCGGCGAAGCCGCGGGGCGGGCCTCCTAAGGGCGCGTAGCCCTTAGATGCAATCTATCCTATATCCTTTAATATTCACTTCTGCAACAAGTCTATTATATCGATTCATGATTTTGATCATGTTTTGAAAAAATAGTTCCTATCAAGAAAAATATTTAAAAATAAAACGAAACACAAATAACAAAAAAAACGGAAAATAATTTTAAAAAAATATTTACCCGGAATCGTTGCTACTTCGATTGCCAAATACCACAGCTCAGCGGTGGTAGTTCTAAGGTATTATTTTCCCAGGGATAGGTTGCGCGACTCTCATCGGAAAATGAAAAAGTGTCAGCAATTTGTTTGAAATCATTTTCGAAAGGAATGGCGAAATGAACCGTCTCAAAGTGCGGATTAATGGCTAGCAAAATCCGTTCCGTTCCCCGCTCGCGGGCTCCATTGAACAGCGCTGCCATCGCCGAATAGTTTTCATGTACCCGAAAAATCTGAATGTATTCCTCCGATGGACGTTCGGCTAAGCGAAATAATTTTGAATTTTTACGCAATTCAATCAGTTGCTGCACGTATTTGTAGGTAAAAAAATATTCCCTCAGACGGTCGTAGGGCATAGCATTGAGATCGCCGCGCCGATAAGTGTTATGCACACCCCCTTTAGAGTGGAGCCACTCCGTGCCTTCGCCCAACATCGGTACCCCCAGCGATAAAAATAAAATCGTAAGCGCCAAATGGGTTCGGCGGATATCGGTCAATGTGGGAATCATTCCGCTATGATCTGCATTTTCCGTAATGGCATCAATCCAGCAAAAATCGTCATGGGACGATAAATAATTAACACTCTGCGCAGGAAATTTCGAGCGAAAAGCTAGTGAACCTCGTAAAAAATAACTTATCCCTTCCACATTGCCGTTGCCCCATACATAAGATTTTACAAAATCGCGAAATTCGTCGTTCCAACCCTGTAAATCTGTCCTTTTGAGGTCGTGCCCAACGTACCCACGAAAACTCCATGGCTCCGCAATCATGATGATTGACGGTTTAATTTTCCGTAATTGCATTTGAATTTTTTCTAAAATTGGTAAACCGATGAGTTCGGCGAGATCGAAGCGAAATCCGTCTACGTCGTAAAACTTTACAAAATACTCCAAACTATCGCCAATCATCCGCTGGACCATGGAACTTTCTGTACGCAGATCATTGCCGCAACCGCTAAAATTTAATAAATCCCCTCCGCCGTTTCTGCGAAAATAATACTGCGGATCGATGCCGTACAAATGATTCGGCTCACCAACATGATTGTATACGACATCTAAAATTACAGCTAAACCATTGTCATGACATGTTTGAATAAGGCTACGAAATTCATCGATTTGCGTTCCTTTGGCCGAATCGCTGGCATAGGCACTCGCCGGAGAAAAATAGTTGACCGGCATGTATCCCCAGTGATAATCCTCTTTTTTCTCGTTATCAAACTCCTGGATCGGTTGTAATTCGAGGGCGTTAATGCCCAATTTTTGCAAATAACCGCTTTTAACGAATTTCTCAAATCCTTTAAACCCTAACCGTTCTTCGGGCGTAATACCAGGGAATTTCGCCGTTAAATCGCGGATGTGTCCCTCATAGATGATCAATTTTTCACGAGGTGGTGCACTAAAATGATGTTTCACAAAGTTTTCTTCAATAATAATACCGGGGCCTCGACAATGGACGGCTGCCTTGGCGTATGGATCGAGAATTTCCGTAAAAACTTCGCCATTACTTGCTTTATTTTTAACGCAAAAAACATAGTATTGACGATTTAAATTTTTGTTTATTTGCGTATGCCAAATGCCATTTTGGGCGCGTTCCATCGGATAGTTGTGAAAATTTTCCGGCAAAGATTGCTTCACGCCCACTTCAACCGCCCACGCTCGCGGAGCAAATAAAGCAAAAAACGTCTGATTTCCTGCGATCCAAGCCCCTAATTTTTCATCGGAGTGGAGCGAAAAAAGTAACCGCGCGTCGTCAACTTTGATTTTCCCATCGCCACAAATGACGAAAGCCGCCTTGTGGAGGTCAAAACGGCTGTCCACAAGCGAAAATTGTAATACGTGTTTCCCCGTCCTTTGTGCACAGTACTCCAAATTTTCAATTCCGGGACGCGAAATGATATTATTTCTACAGTACCGCGGCAAAGGTAACCATTCCCAATTTTCGCTAACAAATTTAAATTGAGCGTATTCTGGCAATTCATTGCGCGGGATTTTTAAAATAAAATACGATTTTTTTTGAATTATTTCATGTTTTAGTAACCATTTTCCATCGAAACCGTCCGATAGCCAGCGATTAAAATCCCCTGCCACATAAAACTTTTCATCGGGTGAATTGAAGCGAGGGATTTCATTTTTTGACAAAACAAAAACGATGGTTTTATTTTCTTTGAAATAACCACTCGTATCTGCAAAATCCAATGAGGAAACCGGTGATGAATTAAAATTTCGAGGCGTGCCGTCGATAAGCAACGTTCCTGAAAAATTTAACTCCTCCCCTTTGCCCGAATTTTGATCAAAAAACAACCACCCACGCTTCTCGTCTACCCATTCTGCACCGACAATATTAGCCATCAGTATATAAATAAAAAAAATTCAAACTTTTACAAATATATTCTGCAGCTACGGGATTACAAATTCAAACATTGGATTGGGTTGTCGTCAGAAAATGCCATTATTTCTCGATTTGAGAGGACATTTTTGATTTCGGATTCCCAATTTTCCAATCTATCCTCTGGACCTTTTAAAACAATTTGCAACGTCGTCTGTTTTCCATTTTTTTCCGCTGAAAGATTTTCCAAAAATCGCCCTGTTTTTCCGGGAAATATTGCAATTGGCGAACCCTTACAATGTGTACTAATTTCAGAGAAAAAATTTTGTCGGGCATCATGGTCATCGGCAATAATCTTAAGCGCATAAATTCCATCATTGTCGACCGCTATCGCAATAATTTTCGATTGATACGCGTGAAAACCAATGGCAATAAAAGGCTTCAAACACAACTCACTCCACACTTTATCGGTAATTGTTTTAATTTCCATAATTCATTTTGGGCAAAATTTAGACACCTTACTGCTTAATGTTTTAGAATATGTCAAGCAAAATTCTTTTTTCCGTGGATTATTTTTTTCGGAAAAGTTTCTATATATAAACATACAACTCCCCACTTCTCTAATTGCTTTGATTTTCATAATCCACCTCAAATAAAACTGAGGTGTGGTTCTATACGAGATCTCAAAGTGTGTCAAGTGGAATTTTTTCTTCCCCATGGGTGTTTTTTTGAATTTTTTTCTTGAAAATCTCTCAATAATAATTTCCACTGCATCTATCGTTATGTTGCTTTGTGTCCTGGCATTTTTTATACCTATTATTTTTACAATCAATTTATGTTTCGGCAACAATTTGTATCATTTTTCATTACCACTTTTCGATGAATGTGGCGTGAAGATTTGCACCATTTCGGGCGAACGAGCCGATTTAATTGATAGTGAAAATTTCGACCTTTCCGATATTATGATTCAATTCTTCCCAAAAAATAAAACTAATCCAACGGAAGAGATTTGTGTCATGAGCGATCGGGCAAAGATTAATTCTACGAAAAACATTGCCTCAGGTGGCGGTTTTATTGCAATTTCCAGTGATGAATTTTTTGCAAAGGGTGACGATTGGCAATTCTCTGGCAACTCTAAAAATTTTACACTTAATAGAAATGTACAAGTATTTTTTAAAAAAGTTCAGGTTGATGGTAAATAGATGGCAATTATGCCCCCTTTTTTTGGCCTTCATATCTCTCCCTCTGACAGCGAAACAATCGAAGGTCGCTCCAACGCGTCCCTTACCCAATGCGCGGTCAATCGTTCCGCCGATAGCTTCGCCCGATGACCCAACGAAAAGTCCCGGAACGATGCCCATAAATGATCCATCCAAGGTCGCTTTTGACGACAAACAATTGGAATTTCCCTTACCCAATGCGCGATCAGTCCTTCCGCCGACAGCTTCGCCCGATGACCCAACGAAAAGTCCCGGAACGATGATCACAAGCGATAAACTCGAGATTAATTTGGCCGAAAGTCAATCGGAGTTTTCATTTACGGGAAATGTTAAATTATCAACCATATTGTTTTCCGCAACGTGCACCGCCGCAAAAGTCGTAATATCCGGAAAATCAGTGAACTTGACCTCAGATTTCGATTCCGTTAAGCAAATTTCAATTACAGGCCCCCTACTCTTCCAGCAGGGCGAACGCTCCTGCAGCGCCGATCACGCCGAAATTATAACAGCTGATACAACCATTATCCTTTCCGGAAATGCTACGGCAAAGGATCCGATGGGTACCATTTCCGGTGACGAAATCCGCATCAATTACACAACAAAAAGCATCGAAATTTCCAGTACTCCTAATAATAAACCGGTCGTCCTAAATGTTTCCGTTCCTGCTGATAACCCTAAAACATAGCGAAAAAATTAGAATCTAAATCTCTTAATGATTAGAAAAATAAATCATTTTTACCAAAGTGGCAATGGGGCTGGCTCGATTGAGCGGAAAATTATGGTCAACCATGCGGATATACAGATATCTGGGAAGTGGACCATCCCTCAAATGAGGCTCAGGTATATCGGGAATCTCACACCTCACGTCCTTAAGTGCCCTGGCTAGTATCCCTGACTTGAAAACCTCAATCCTAAACTCCCTTTCTACTTTGAAATAATCGGCTATTTTCATTCTACGGCGGCGGACTTTTAGGATGCCATGCCGAACCATATCTTCTATATCGGGCATTACGTCAACCAGTTCGAAAAAAACCGATAGCGGTATACATCTCATAAATTCTTCATCCTTGTACCAAAAACTTAAACTAGGACATACTTGAAAAGCAATTCTGTTAATGAGATCTATCTGCCATTGCCAATTATATCCTACTATTTCGCATCCATGCTTCTCGATAAAAATCCCCCCAACTGTCTGCTGAACTAAATCATCAATCTTTTTTAAACAGTATTGACGATTTGCAACCAATGAGGGATTCCATTTACATACATCCTCAGACCATTGAACCAACATTTTCTCGATCTCATATAGTGCTTTTCCATACGTCAGTCCTCTCTTAAGATCAAACAAGGGAGATGGAGAACCCCATACTATTCCCCTCGCAATTCGCGGTAATTCATGCCATAAATCTTGTAAATCCTCAGTCTTCAGAGTATTCCATTTACCCCATTTAACATTTGTACCTCCATGACATAAACATAGGCAGAATGTAACAATAAAAACAATAAAATCTACCCCCAAACTCCATCTTTTTTTTGATAAATAAAAAGGCCATACCATCCCCGCCATAAGACGAGAATAATGAATTACTGTACTCCGTCAATTACCTTTTAAAAAAAATTTTTAACCGTATTCAATTTTCCTAAAGGGTTCCGATTGCCCAGGGGGGCTTCGCCCCCCTGGACCCCCCGCA
>JAITJQ010000057.1 GCA_031278845.1 Puniceicoccales bacterium | reverse complement strand
CGCGGAACGCGCCGGGCTCGGCCGCCGAAGGTGGTCAAGGAGTCCATGACTCCTTGCGGGGGGGCCAGGGGGCGGAGCCCCCCTGGGCAACAGAGAAAATTACCGGAAAAATCTATGAATGAAAAAGCGCTACGAAGTTCGTAGCGCTCCAAGGTTATAAAAGGAATACATTTAACCAGTACCTATAAGACGCAGCAAAAAACAAAATGTTCAATTTTTTTCTTCAAAATAATGCGTAAATTACAGGCGGTAAAATTTCGAATAAATTTTGATTTACTGTA
Source organism: Puniceicoccales bacterium (assembly GCA_031278845.1). Classification (GTDB taxonomy): domain Bacteria; phylum Verrucomicrobiota; class Verrucomicrobiia; order Opitutales; family LL51; genus LL51. Next base: position 6,167 of record JAITJQ010000057.1, on the reverse strand, counting down.
ATAAAAAAAAGTGCAGCCCTCGTCGCGAAGCGACGAGGGCTAGTTTTTAATTCTGCGGTTTGATCCAGTGGCAGTGCCACTGGATCAAACCGCAACCCCAGGACTAAGGGATGGATCCCTTGGTCTTGGGTTGCAAGGGGAAAAATTCCCCTTACTTGCTCAAATTTCAATTACAGAAAGACCGTTTCGTGTTGACGTGCATTTGTAGAGACGAGGTCTATATTAACAAGCGCAATACATAGTAGTGAAAGTAGAAAAGATTGAATAAGTGCGCTAGAATTGAAATCAAAATCAAAAAATGTAAATAAAAGATTTTGAATAAGAAGGGTTAAGAAAGCGGAAAACTTATCGATATCGGTAAGATGTGCCCCATAAAACATGGCAATTGCCGTAAATAAAAGCTGAAGAAATGTTAAATAATAAAAACAAAAATAGAATACAAATCCAATACTAAATAGCCCTAACCCTATATGGAAATTGAAATATTTTTTCGCAAAAATCAACCAGAAAAATGGGAAAATGATAACCGATAATCCATATTGAATAAACAATTTATTGGCTAAAAATTCCAGGAAAAATAAGAGCAAAAATCGAAAAACGGTTTTCCTTTTGGTATTATAGGGTAATTGATGAAACTGTTTTTTATAAATCATAGGGGATGATGATGAGTATTTCCCGTAGATTATGGGTAATTTCCGGAAGATCGATCGTTGCCTGTAAAAACACTCCATCCGCTTGTTCCTGTAGCTTAACAATATTCCCTAGGGGTACATTGAAATCTGTGTTAGCCAACGATGCTGCGAAAATTTTCGCTCCATTCCGTAAACTTTCTCGAACACCTGTGGGAATATTTTTCACAATCCCAGAGGCCTTGAACGCGAGTTTACCTATATTATTTTTTTGTAAACTGCTTCCGCCGCCATTAAAAACTAGTGGTACCGCAAAATTTTCGAATTGAATCGCTAGACGAAATTTGGGGCTCGATGTCAATGCAACCACCGAAAACTGATCCGAAACTTCTACGACTTTTCCAACGATATGATCCCGCGCAATTACTAACGCATTCACTTTGACGCCTCCTTTACTCCCTCCGTTTACAACGATCGATTCAAACCATGCGGAAGTTTCTCGCTTAATTACTCGTGCGTAAACTTTTTGATATGGAGTTTTTTTCCCAATTTGCAGTAATTCTTCGAGATTTTCTAGTCGCTCCCTTAAACCTTGATCCTTTTGTGATTGCAATTTTAATGTTAAATTCTCATTGATCAATTCCTTACAAATTTCAATCAAACTTTCCCGCGACTCCGTTCGCAGTAAAATTTCATTGACCTCTTGCCTAATCCTAGAGTCAACCGCTAAAAATGGAACCGCAATTGATTGTAAAAACAACTTCGGATCAAAGGACTTTTTTTGAAAAAACAGGACGGCGATCAATACAATAAAACAACGGAAAAAGACTTTCGAAATCGTTGCCAAAGCATCTTAGTCTTCGGATAGCCACAGGCCTAAATCTTGTAAAACGGTTCCTGTCCCATTCGCTACCGCAAAAAGTGGGTCGTCCGCAACAATAACCGGTAATCCCGTCGATTCGCTAATCGCCCGATCGAGTTTCCGTATCATTGACCCACCACCCGCAAGTATAATACCGCGGTCAACGAGATCCGATGACAATTCCGGTGGACATTTTTCCAAAGCGATTTTGATCACCTCCACAATCCCGGAAACCGCTTCCCGTAACGCTTCGCGAATCTCTACGGAAGAAATTTTAATCGTCCGTGGCAAACCGATAATCGCATCACGCCCCTTAATCGCCATTTCCAATTCATTTTCCAATTTAGCCGCTGACCCTATACGAATTTTAATCTCCTCTGCCGTCCGTTCTCCTATGATTAAATTGTACATTTTTTTGATATAGGCGATGATCGAATTGTCAATCGCATCCCCACCAATGCGAATACTTTGCGAAAAAACAACACCGTTTAATGATAAAATCGCAACCTCAGTCGTTCCACCACCGATGTCGACAATCATACTCGCCGCCGGTTCGTCAATCGGTAACCCTACTCCAATTGCCGCCGCCATCGGTTCCTGCAACAATAATACATCGCGCGCACCCGCGTGAATCGCTGACTCCTTGACCGCTCGCCGCTCCACCTCCGTAATCCCGGAAGGAACTGCGATGACAACCCGTGGCGGAATAAACTTCATCGTCCGCGAAGCTTTGTTTATAAAATAGCGTAGCATCGCTTCCGTAATTTCGAAATCCGCAATGACACCGTCTTTCATCGGACGTATGGCCATAATATTCGCTGGCGTACGTCCTAACATTTTCTTCGCTTCTAGACCAACTGCCCGTACCTTTTTCGAATTCGTGTAAATTGCTACAACACTGGGTTCGTTCATGATGATACCGCGATCCTTCGCAAAAACAAGCGTATTGGCCGTCCCCAGATCAATGCCAATATCGTGTGACAAAAACCCAAGCGTTTTCCCTATGGAATTCTTTAATCGTATACCAACTTTCATACCCTGAAGAAGAACTCCCCATACTATGAAAAAATTTCCCCTGCCTTGCAAGGGGAATTCTTCCCCTTGCAACCCCTGACCAGGGAATACCATTCCTTGGTCAGAGGTTTGCGGTTTGATCCAGTGGCGAAGCCACTGGATCAAACCGCAGAATTCAAAAAAGAAAAAAACTTGACCTTGCGGCCGAGCCCTCGGGCAGCATGTCCGAGAGCTCGGCCGTCGAAGAAGGTCAAGAAGTCCATGACTCCTTGCGTGGGACCAGGACGGAGCCCCCCCCCTAGATAACCGAAGCCCTCTGGCATTCAGACGCAGGAATAGCTGATACCGGTTGCATCGTGAGGATCGACCACGGTGATATCAAATTTTCGGAAAATATCTTTACCGAAAAGTGTTTCTAAAAGCCGTGAATCGTTGCAATCGCGGCTCAAATGTGCTAGAAAAATCTTCTGCCAATCCGCATCCGTTGCGTTTGTGACCAGATCACATGCCGATTCGTTGGACAAGTGGCCATAGCGACCGCGGATTCGGTTTTTAATTGCCGGCGGACGTTTTTCGTCATTCTCCAGCATAATATTGTCATAATTTGCCTCCAAAATAAGGATGTCCGATTTTTTTATACGTTCGCGAATGTTTTGTGGAACGTATCCAAGATCGGTCATCCAGCATAGACTTTTGCCACCGTCGCAGCTGCGAAAGATGTAGCCTACGGGTTCGATTGCATCGTGAGGAATCGAAAAAGTTTCGATTTCGAATCCCTGATAGTGAACGATTTCGCCAGTTGTAAAATAATTCCAGGAAAACAATTTCCCAAATTTACCGTTGATTGCCATTGCCGTTGCCTGGTTTGCAAAGCATTGAAAATGTGTATATTTTGCTAAGCCGCGAAAACCCTGAGAATGATCCAAATGCTCGTGTGTTACAAAAATTGCTCCGATATCCTGGATTGTAATTCCGAATGTCGGTAAACACGCTACAATTTGCCGACCCGTTAGACCGACATCGATTAAAAAATTTCCACTCGTCGACTTTACCAGCAAACAATTACCCTGGCTGCTACTTCCCAAAAAGTGACAACTCGTAATCACTCCCACAGCTATAAAGGCTAGTGAAATAAATCAATCAAATTCTGCCAGCACCTTCCGATAATTTTCTGCAACCACCGACCAATCGACAATTTTCCAAAATGATTCGAAATAGTCAGCTTTACGATTTTTGTATAGCAGGTAATAGGCATGCTCCCAAAGGTCGAGCGTAAAAATAGGGAATCCAAAGGTTTTTTTGGCCCGATTTTCCGCCATCTGCGGATGGTCGTGGTTCGAAGTTGTCGAAATGAACAGTTCCTTCGGATTTTTTTCGGAAACATTAAGCCAGGCCCAACCGCACCCCAAATGGCCCAACGCCGTCGCTGTAAATTTTTCTTTAAATTTAGACAGCGATCCGAAAACACCGTCGATTACTTTTGCCAAATCTTCCGGGAGATAATTGTTTGTTTCTCCGCACGGTTTTAAAATATTCCAAAAAAAAGTGTGATTCACATGGCCGCCCGCATTGAAACGGACCGCATCGCGATGGAGCTCTGGGGCACGGGAATAGTGGCCATCGGCGATAAAATTGTCGATATTTTCCGGAGCCGGACAGTCTAAATTTTGCAGCAATTCGTTTAACTTGTCAACATATGCCGCGTGGTGTTTCCCATGGTGCAATGCTAGCATTTCTGCTGTAAACACAGGCTCCAACGCATCATACGCGTATTTCAGTGGAGGCAAACTGTATCGCATGGACATCTTCGGTATCCAATCACCGCCCCCAATCAAGTCAAATATTTATCGGCGATTTTGATGCGGAGATGATATTTTAAAGAAAATTTTAAGATTGTGAAATTTCTAGAATCGCAAAAAGCGAAAAAAAATTGACATATTCTTATATAATAACATAGCTCATGGATTATGGCATGGGATAATAAAAAAAATAAGAGAATATTAACGTGTATTATTTTCGGAGAAATACTATGGACTATGGCCAATGTGAGCCATGGAACGGTTTATACAGACGAGAGTGAAAATGAGGAGAAAGAAAACACAATCACTCGAATGAGAGGAATCGCTGCTAATCGAAGGGAGAATGTTTTTCGAAAAACCATCGACAGAGGTAGCAAAATGACTGTACAACAGGTAATTGGTAAAATACCACCATGGTCTGGTTATTATCCTGTAATTGCCTGGGCGGCGTACCGTGCCGGAAGATGCGGAAAATCGAGGTGGGGCGGTACAATCGATAAATTAATTGCAGCCGGTGCCGATGTCAATGAACGGGATGAAGATAATGTTACGGCATTGCATGAGGCAGCGAAATATGGATGTTTTAGAATTGCGAAACGGCTATTGGAATACGGTGCCGATCCTAATGTGCAAGCCTTCAAAGGCATAACACCCCTGCATTACGCGACATTGTTTGGGCATTTAGGAATTGTCCACCTTCTATTAACCCACGGTGCTAACCCAAATATACAATCCAATGATGGCGAAACACCGTTAGATTATGCCATTAGTAGGCGTAAAAGAATGTGCAGGAAAGAAAACCGCGAAGAGTTAAAACGTATCAGAAAAAAGTTCAACGTAGGTCCCAAAAAGAATTACGATAAAATTATAAGGCTATTGCGTAAGTTAAGTGCCGACTGATGCTGCCTATGGGGCTCCGCCCCATACACCGCAAGGAGCCCAGACTCCTTGACCTCCTTTTGTGGCCAAGCCCTGCGCATTCTGCGCAGGGCTTGACCGTAAGGTCAAGTTTTTAAATTGTCACTTTTTTAGTTGCGCAAACCCTGTGCAATTTGCACAGGGTTTGCGCGCAAATAGTCTTTGGACCTTAAGATCCAGGAGCATCACCCCTGGATCAATCCGCTAATCCCGGGTCCAGAGGATGTATCCCCCGGCAGGGATTCTAAGGGCGCGTAGCCCCTAGAACTCAAAAAACTTGACATGCCTTATACAATGAAAAGAATTGACAAAGAGCTAGAAATGAAAAAGTGAATGATGATGCGAAAAAATGTGAAAGTGAAAAAAATACTGAAGCGTATTGCGCTGGGGGGTATTCTGTGGAGCATGGCGAGCGCGATCTATGCGGCCAATGCCTCCATTTGATTATCGCGTCCAACGGAAGTAATTTAGGTGGGAAATTTAAAAAAAATAGGAACAAATGGTTTTATTTCCGTAATTTCTTATTCAATTCGGCTCGAATCTTAGCCTCCAGCTGATCGAGCTCGTTTTGCTCCAGGTTCCCCCGATTGATTGTCGCTTTTAGGGCTTCCTTAGCTAAAGTTTTCGCATTTTCTGCCGTTGTCGCTGCCTCTAAGCCGTGGATATCGACCGCCTCTTCGACTACCAATATGGCCCGATCGTTTTCTAATTTCAAAATTCCCGATGACGTCGCGATCGTTTCCGTTTGTCCGTGAGGCAATTTCAAATGCGTGCTACCTACTTCCAAAAGTGCGACAATCGGGCGGTGTTCCGGCAATATTTCCATTTCGCCCAGCGTGGAATTGACCACCAACGATGTAACTTCCTTGGAGCAGATTACCCGGTTAGGCGTTATAATTTCTACAAAAAGTGCCATGCTATTTCTTTGTGCCAGTGACCTCGTCG
>JAITJQ010000082.1 GCA_031278845.1 Puniceicoccales bacterium | reverse complement strand
GCCGTTGAAGGTCTTTCCCGAAATCCGGGCGCATCGGGAAAGATCCTTGTGCAGTCCATTGTCGGTATGGCGCTGGCGGAGGCGGTTGCCTTCTACGCGTTATTCTTTGCCAAATAGTTAAAAATCGTGTTCGGAATAGAAACAGTCGTTTTAGGTTCGATAACGGATACGCTGGTCGATGTTTTGGAAAATTTTGGCGTGCACTGGCAGCTTTTACTGATCCAGTCCCTGAACTTTCTCTGTGTTGTTGGGATTCTCTACTTCTTTGCCTTCAAACCCATTTTGAAAACGATGGCGGAACGGCGGGCTAAGATTGAGAGTGGTTTGCACTACGCAGAAGAAATGCGGGAACAATTGGCCCAATCCGACGTAACGGTACGGGAACAGTTGCTACGGGCTCGGGAAGAGGCACAGCAAATTATTGAGGCGGCAAAACAGCAGGCTCAGGACTATGCCACCCGACAGAGGGAGGAGGTGGAACGGCTCACGCAACAGATAATCGATGCGGCAAAACAAAGCATTGCCGATGAAAAGACCAAAATGATGGCCGATCTTCGGGGCGAAGTTAAAGGATTGGTTGCGGATGTGGCCGCAAAGGTTCTGGCTAAGGAGCTTTCCTCCGAGGAACGGGCGCACTATTTGGATAGGGCCGCACTACAGCTGTAGCAATGCTATCGAAAAAAAGAGTCACCGCACTAGCCAAAAGGCTAGCCCAGCTTTCCTTTGAGGGGGCGGAGATCGATCGATTGCGCGTACAAGCTGCCGTCGAGTGGATAGAGGAATGTGCGGAAATGGTGCGCGGTTCGCTGCGGCGGAAGTATCTCCATTTCTTGGAAAATGAGTGCCATTGGCGCCTATTGAGGATCGAATATGCCGGTGAGTGTGATTTTATTCCCATTCAACGTTCCATGGAACAACATGTGGGGCGAACATTAAAGCTCGAGACGGCTGAAAATGTGGCATTGATCGCGGGCCTAAGGATTTCCGTTGGCGACTGTATTTGGGAGCGTTCCATCCAGGGTGACCTTTCGACACTTTGTAGCTAGAACGATTTTTCTATTTTTTGAACACGGATGCAAGGAGCTACCGTGGCGGTAAGGGTTGTATTTGGGATTAAGCGTCGGATCATAGCGTGGGCTATTTCGCTTTTTGATAAGAAAAGTGGGATTGGCTTTGACCCGATTACGCCGGTTTGTATGCTTCTACTGATCATCGTTGGCATTTTATCAATCCATTCGGCACAAAATTACCATATAAATACCCAATGGATGAGCCAAATCATTTGGGCCGCATTGGGCCTATCGCTCTACCTCTGGATGGCCTTCACGGACTATAAACTATTTCTAAAAAATGGCCATTGGATCTATTTTTTCAGCATCGCACTGCTCCTATGTATTTTTACGCCCCTCGGTTGGCGACGTTCTGGTGCGACCCGTTGGCTAAGGATAGGGGGGATTGTAATTCAGCCCTCGGAAATCGCGAAACTAGGGACACTGGTCATGGGTGCCAGCATACTCGCCCGATCGAAAATTGGAAAATTGAGCGGTTCGCTCCAAGCCATTGGCAGCGTACTATTCGTCTTTGGCATTCCGGTAATACTCATTATGCTGCAGCCCGACCTGGGTTCCTCGCTACCCTTCCTACCCATCGCCTTCGCGTTACTCTTCGTCTCCGAAGTACCCAATAAATTTTTTATTAGCATCCTATCGGTACTGCTATTTCTGGGAAGTTTTGTGGCCTGGGACGCCTATACCTACCATCTATTTTTGGATCGACATCAACTTAATCCACAAACTTCCATTGGACAATTCGAAAAAATTTCTTTATTACCTCTTAAGGACTACCAGAGAAATCGAATTATTTCGTTTGTAGCGCCGGATATTGTCGATCCCCGGGGCGTCGGTATCAGTTGGAATCTGCGGCAATCGCTGATTGCGGTCGGTTCTGGAGGTATGACAGGAAAGGGCCAGGGGAAAGGAACCCAGGCAAAATTGGGTTACCTACCCCAATCCGTGGCGACGAATGATTTTATTTTTTCAGTCATCGCGGAAGAGTATGGATTCATCGGTGGTATGTGTGTGTTATTGATTTATGCGATCATGATGGCGAATGGATTACGCATTGCGTGTATGGCGCGGGATTGCTTCGGACGCTTATTAGCGGTAGGAATCAGCGTGCTCCTCCTCATTCACGTCTGTGTCAATGCGGGGATGACCCTTGGCATTATGCCTATTACAGGTATTCCGCTCCCGTTTATCAGCTATGGTGGATCGTTTATGGTGATATGCTGCCTGCTACAGGGAATCGTACAGAGCATATACCGTTTTAGAAGTGAGTATTAGTTATGGATCATTTTAGAAAAGTAGAAGAGGAAGAAGAAATTTTAGAGGCATTGAAAGAAATTCCCATCGAGGAATCTGGAACGATGCCCGATAAGTCGATGCTTAGGGAGTCGTCGAAGGAGCGGGAAAAGGAACAACCACTCCTCCAGCGTATCCTGAAAAAATTAACCGTCGGAACAAAAGTTTTTCGAGAAATCGTGATCAGTGCCAATCCATTGGAACGACGGGTAGCCTTCCTGGAAGATGGGTCATTGAAAGAATTTACGGTGGAGTACAACGACCGGGCCAATCGGGTGGGCGCTATTTTCAATGGAAGAATTCAGAATTTTGAGGGCGGATTAAAGGCCGCTTTCGTCGATATCGGTACGGAAAAAAATGCCTTTTTACACTATTGGGATGCCCTACCGGCGGCGATGGATTCGGTCATTGAGGTGGTGCGCAATACCCGTTCCACAAAGGCTAAACCGTTGACAGCCGATAAAATTCCAAGCATCTATCCCATTAAATCGGAGATCATGGTCCAGGTCATTAAGGATCAGATCGGCACCAAGGGCCCACGCGTAACGACCAATATTGCGCTACCCGGACGCTTCATCGTCCTCATGCCCTACGCAGGGGAATGCGGCGTATCGAAAAAGATTGAGGACAAAAAGGAACGGCAGCGGCTGAAAAAAATTCTGGAAAAATTGACGATCCCGGAAGGTATGGGTATCATCATCCGCACCGCCGGCGAAGGGAAAAAAATTCGCTATTTTGTCCGCGATTTACATATGCTCCTCCAAAAATGGCAGGCAATTTTAGAACAACAGACTAAAAATAAAGGTAGAGTGACCCTTTTGTACCAGGAGCCGGATTTAATTGAATCGTCGGCACGAGATTTCCTAACGGAAGAAATCGACCGAGTGATCGTCGATGAAAAAGCAACCTACGAACGAATGCTGGAGCTGGTCGAAAAAATCTCGAAGCGCTCAAAGTCGAAAATCCAATACTACTCAGATACGATCCCTGTGTTCGAACGATTCAATGTGGATCGCCAAATTGATCAAACATTTATGCGCCATGTGGTTCTACCGTCCGGTGGCGAAATCGTCATCGACGAAGTGGAAGCTTTTACGGCAATTGATGTGAATACGGGCAGCCACCGCAACCGCGATGATGAGGATCGAAACAAAAATTTTCTCTGCCAAGTCAATATCGAGGCAGCTAGGGAAATCGACCGCCAAATCAAATTGCGCAATCTAGGTGGCCTAATCATCATCGATTTCATCGATATGAAAAATCCCCGAGACCGGCGTAAACTCTACGATTTGATGTGTGATTTGCTGAAAAATGATGCCGAACGAACACAAATTTTACCCCTATCGGCCTTCGGATTAATGCAAATTTCACGGCAACGACATTCCCAAAGTACCGTCCGCGATATGCGAGCCACCTGCACCTATTGCAATGGACGTAGCTTCGTCAAATCGGCGCGTACGGTCAGTATCGAGATTTATCGAAAATTAGTCAGCATTACGAGAAAATATGGCAATCGCCTGGATAAAATACGGGTCTATTTACACCCCACCGTCCTCGAATACTTCCGCAATAATTATGAATTGCAACTCATCGCAATGGAAGCTGAACTCCAAATCAAACTAATTTTCCGAACGGATCCCATATTTCATGTCGAAAATTTTAAAATCGTTGATTTTGATACCAACTCAGAGCTAAAATGAAATGGGGCTCCGGTTGCCCAGGGGGGCTCTGCCCCCCTGGACCCCCCGCAAGGAGGCACAGCCTCCTTGACCTCCTTCGGCGGCCGAGCCCGGCGCGTTCCGCGCCGGG
>JAITJQ010000065.1 GCA_031278845.1 Puniceicoccales bacterium | reverse complement strand
CAGTCGACCGTGTCGGCCGCGCAAGTGGCATCCAACTTACGGATAGCGATGCTGGCACCGGATATCGTCCATCAAATTATCACTGGAAATGCCTCATTGACGTCCCAAACGATGCGCCGTGAAATCCCCGAGCTCTGGACAGACCAAATCGAAACCTTCCTTGGCAAAAGAGAAACGCCATTTATGGGGAAGGCTTGAGGTTTTTATTTGGTTTTGTAATTTTTATTTAAAAATATCGATTCGGCGAAAAATAATTAGTTTATGTATTGACAGGGAGGAAGATTGCCACAAATGCGGCTCCATGAGCGAGAAAAAAGTTTTAGGAATAGTTTTTTTGGGGACGTTGATGGGGGCAATCGTTAGTTATTCTGTCCCAAAAATAAAAGAAAATAAGCAATTGCAGCCGAAAGGAAATAATTTTGAGGCATCTGTTGGGAAAGGGCTCAATGACAAAGCGAAAGATGTAATTCGTGTATTGAACCCGGTATGTGAAAGGGATGGACCATTAGATGGTCTTGCCGATGAAATTTCAGCTAGAGCCAGAGAAAAATTTGGAAACAATAATCAAGAAGGGTTTTATTGGTCTTCAGTTCAAAGTAGTGTCCGCGGCTTGGCCAATTCGGCGCGAAGTTTTGTATATAGTTTAGAGCTTAAAGATGAAACTGGAGGGCGGATATCGTGTGCTCTTATTGCCTTTGAAGATTTTGTAGAACGAGTCCAATACGTTCATGGCTGCCTAAAGAATTTAGAAGGTCTGAATTTATCGGATTTCACTAAGTTTCTTGATGAAATTAATAAAATCCCCAAGAAAAATTACTTAAATTTAAAGAAAAGATAATGAAATCGAGGCTTCGATTGCTGTGGACCTTTTTATGGATCATTTCTTGCAGTAGTAAGAAGTGTTATTCTGCTGGGGGAGGAGGTTTTGGATTTGAATGTTTTGAACATAAAAATGTTGTAGTAGGTCCAGCTCCATTGAATGCCGCCTTAAATAATTATACAGGGGTCCAAGTTCAGAATGCAGCGTTGCCAGTTATGCTGGCAGGTGGTCCGATTATTGCAGGAGTCAATGATATTGTTAGTTTTTGCATTTCAGCTGGTGGTGTTCCGCCTGTGCTATGGGGCGTAAATGCATGTTCTTTTTCTACTCCAGTTGCTTTTCCAGGTGTTCCTTTACCTCTTCCGCCTCCACTTCCCGGTGCGCTTACTTATCGACAAAAGGCTCAGATGGTACTGGACCGTGAAAGAATTGGAATTCCCGTTAAATTTCGATTTGATGCAATTATTAGGGCGTATGCTGCTGGGGGTATGCCTGCTGCTTTGGCCGCAGTTGCGGCGGGTGCACCTGGACCGCCAGGAGGGGCAGCAGGAATAATTCAGTATTTAAATCGTGCGTTTGGAGGGGGAGGATATTCGAGTCCAATGGCAATTATGCTTTATCGGCTTCGTTTTGTTCCTATGGTTTTTCCTTTTTTAGAATTGCCTGGAGGAGGAATGCCACCTTTAGTAGTCCTTCATATTCATATTCCCTGTCGAGTTAGCAAAAATATGAAAGAATTGCAGTGTAATTCTTTTTATGATCCAGTAGCGGCTAATCAGGCTGGGCTTGCGCCTTTTGTACCGCCTCCGCCTGCAGTTCCGCCTCCTGCAGGTTCGTATGTTTCGATAAAATGTAACATAGATAATATTTGGATAGGGCTCGGGTTTCCTCCTCCGTCAAGTGCGACTGTGTTGTCCTATGATGCTGTTCCTAAAAAATAATCGATCTATATTAAAAAGTTTCTAGTGTATTTTTTTAGAAGGGTTAGTTCTACAATTACGATATGTAAAAACAAAACGAAATTGGAAATTTTGTTCTCATAGGTTGATTATATAACTCATAATTAATGATGTTTTCGCCTCCTGAAGCTCTACTTTGCACAATTTTATCTATGCTTTCCAAAACGCGGTGCACTGCGTCTCGAATTGAGCTGGACGCAATATCGTTCATTGATGAGGGTAACGGATGAGTCAGCGAGAAATTTCTACTTGGAGGAAGCGGTGAAATCCGGTTGGGGTTCTCGCCAATTGAACCGGCAAATCAACACCATGTATTACCAGCGAATTTTAGCAAGTAAGGACAAGAAGGCCGTTGAAGCGGAAATCGAGACCGTTGAGCCTAGGCCGGAGTACGAGAAAATCATCAAGGACCCCTATGTATTGGAATTTTTGGATCTGCCGCCGAATGAGCACTATTACAAAACCGACCTTGAACAGGCGCTGATTGACCATTTACAAAAATTTCTGTTGGAGCTCGGTCGCGGGTATTCTTTTGTCGCGCGGCAAAAACACATCCATTTTGACGACAGACATTTTTATATCGACCTTGTATTCTACAACTACATCGCGAAATGCTTTGTTCTAGTTGATTTAAAAATCGGGGATTTGACCCACCAAGATATCGGTCAGATGCAGATGTATGTGAATTACTACACGAGGCCGACAGTGTCGGCTTTCCATACCGCTAACGCGGTCGGCACGGCCGACAACGATACCGCTAACGCGCGTACCGGCGCTCTCTGCAGAGTTGACATTGCTGGCCCAAAGCCAGCTCTATCGCAGCCGGCCGTACCGGCCGCTCCCGGAAGATAATGAGCAGATTTTTGCCGCAAAATACCTGCCCTATATGCCAACGAAGGAAGAATTAAGCCGCGAGTTAAATCTCGGAGATTACGAAAAGATTGAGGAGTAAATTGGAGCCCATTTGTTATCGCGGCCTGATCCGTAACGGCGCAGGAATCGACGACAGCAATATCGACCGATGGATCCATGACGTGCGCATTTCACAGCCGGCGGAACTCGAAGGCTTCGACGAACGAACGCGATTCGGCGGCATTTAGCCGGCAACCGTGCGTGTGGATGTAAATTTTCACTCGCCTTATTTTTTAGCGAAAAAATTGACAAAGCAAGCCGGAATTGGCCCTAACGCCCCAAAAGTTTCATGTAAATTTTCAATCAAAATCATCTTTTTTAACTTGACTTTTTGAC
>JAITJQ010000031.1 GCA_031278845.1 Puniceicoccales bacterium | reverse complement strand
ACGATCGTGGGGCAATTTTTTTTAGTCAAAAACAGAAAATTTTCAGATTTTTGGTTCGGATTGGCAAATTTCCACGAAATAAATGGGCAAAGGGGCAAATTGTCAGCGTCGCTTCCCCTAAAGTAATATTTTGATGGAATTATTACAATGGCCCCGGAAATAATACCACACGTATGAAACACGCGTTACGGTGACGGTGGTACTAATTGTACTGCTGGGATGCGATTATCGGGAGCAGGAGAAAGTGGAAGTGCTCCCAGGGCAACTCCCATCGGATTTCCTACCGTATCTACACCATTTGGCAAAATGGAATCACATAAGCCATTGGATGCTGGATTTTCGGGAAACATGGTGATAATAATTAATTGCAAATTGGGTAACCCAAGCGAGCCCAAGTCCATCCTAACTCTATCCATAAATCGGAAAACTATTCTAATGTAATCTGTACTTTTAACAGAACCACCATGCGTATGCTTTCCCGATGGAGAAAGTAAATTACTAATGCCATGATTATTAATGTTTGCGTATAAAACAAACCCATACTCTTTTCTGAGAGGTTCAGGATGCGGTGGATTAAATGGGCTCTGTCTTTCTCCAATACCAAAAGAAACTCTTCCCGACAACAATAAATTAATTAAGTTTTGAATAACTCTGTCAAACTCATTCACATTCAAAACTGGATTGGTTTCGTATTTAGAATCGGGAGCTTTTGGTCCCCTATATGTCTTCAACGCATATGCATCACCCCAATGCCCATGTTCCCTTAAATGTTCGGCTAAATAATTCAACTGAGTACCCAGGTCACAATAGTGATCATTATTGCCTATTTCGGCCGTAAGAATAGGACCCATATCAGTCGGATGCGCAGCACATAAAAGCCTTATTTCGCAATTCTGTCGCCAAAACTTTGGACGTTTTCCCAACGCGATTGACCGGAACATACCCCCCACCCCCCTGCATGGGAAACATCCCGACCATAGAATAATCAGAAAAATATTGCCCAGGCATGCAATCTTTCTAATGCTAATCATTATCACTGTCCATCAATCTTCCCCTAATAGCATTTGCAATATCTTCCAACTGGTTTTTTATTGCGATATAATAGGATCTATACGCTTCAATTTCCTGTTGTGTATAGTCTGGCAATTCATCACAGGCATAAAGAATGGTTTTATATATGCCACGAATTTCGTCCATCAAAGCTTGACTCAATCGATCCAAATCATTCAAATCACATTGGCCAATGTTTGTTTTTACATCCTCCGTTAACTGCGTCAACCGAGGATGTACTTTTTCTGCAGCAGAACCACTAAAAATTTCCTCCTTATTCGTTGCGTATACCATTCCATTCTCTCCTATTATGGCGTGTATAATTTCACCAATGGTTCTCTGAGGCTGAGGGCTGCTTGGGCTGCTTCCTTTCGTCATATTTATTTTTTCTCTCTTTTGGGATGACTTTCTACTTCCCCTCGCCGTACTTGCTTTCCTTTTCTTTGAGGGCATTGTTTTTATAGCATCATTTTCCTTTATCCTATTTTTAGGCGATACGGCAAGCCGCGAATCCTTTGGCAAAACAGCAACCTCCGTAGCTCCGCAGTCTTTTCCCACCAATGCTAATCCCAGAACCAACATTCTAATTTTTTTCTTAACCATGTTTTGGGAGTTCACAGCGATTCGATTACCTGTCAACGCTATTTTCCTTAAAAAAAATATTTTGATGAGATTATTATAAATAGACATCAATCAAACACAAAGATGAGCGAAAAATGGGGATAAAAGCCTAGCCCATCGCTCAATGACGGGCAATCCTTAAACGACGGGATTTTTCGACTTGCCAGTTATGCGAAATGGGCTCCAAATAAACCGGTCGCTGAAATGAAGTACTCTGAGCTACGTGGATGGCTAGTGTTAGCGCCCAGAAACGATCCCATGACCATCTTCCGTATGTTCCGCAAAACGTAGGTCCCCGCAAAGGTATTTTAAGCACTATCAAAAAGAACACCAAACCCATCAAATAACTTCGCTCTGCCATCAGCTTCGATAATTAATTCATAGTAACCTTTTTTAGCATTACATGTAACGAACACCGGCAAAACTTCCTTTCGCGTTTCTACTTTTCTTTCACCTGTATCAGTCTCTATTCTTGTACTTACATCATGTTCCTTAACAGTGATACCCTGACTTCTGCTTTTGAATGGTAAATTTCTCACATCTTCCCATGGAAGATTATGATCTTGGTGAGGATCACTACAAATCATATACATCTCCGCATTCCCTCCATATTCTAATAATTCCCCTGCTTGATTTGTTCCATGGTGCGATAATACCCCAAAATCTACGGCAGCTATCTCACGACCGTATTTAGAGATATTCTTAATTTGGGTAAACAACTGAGGACTGACATCTCCAGGAAAAAGAATCCTTCTTCCGGCAAACTCTACTAGATACATAATATTGAAATCATGCTCCGGATTTTTGGCCCTATTATCCTGCCATCTTTCCGGTCTCATAGGAACAACCCTCACGCGTGGCCCCAATGAATCTTCTATACACGGAAGATCTTTGTTCCAAAAATCTTCCCAATCTTTTTGAAGTAAAGTCTTCTTTTCATTGCTTGCTTTAAAATTTCCATAGCTCATTGGCTTAAAAGAAAATGGAATAGTACATTTATTTTGCTTCTCAAGCTTTCCTACCTATCGGCATAAATTGTAATGATCCACATGATTGTGCGTAACAAATATCTTAGCGCAGGAGACTCTTTCAAATATTTTCTTTAATTGCACCAGGACCTTCATCTTGATCGGATAAAGCCTTCCTGTAGTCTTTAATTGGAGCACCACCACCACAATCGATAAAAATTAACTTCGGACCGTTTAGATTATCATCCATGCGCAATGCAATACAGTTCCCTTGTCCCGTACGAAAAAAACATACTCGAAGAGTAGCTTGAATCACCGATCCACATGCAATACTAGATCCGTAAACTATCCACCCCAAAACAAAACAACGAAATGCTCCCAAAATACTACATATTATTCTATTTTTGAAGAAAAAACACCTCCCTTCTTTTTTTCCAAATCATTAACTACTCTACTCAACCTCAAAATAAAAATAATCCCTAAACCCATTCTTGTCTTTTATTGCATTTAAAAGTTGTTTAACATCATTCACTACATTATCCGAAACTATTTCCGGTGATATGGTAACTCCATACAACATGCGTATCGCATCTTTAATAATCATTTCACTCGCACAACTATCTAATTCGTAGTTGTTGTTCTGCTCATCCCACGTGCAACATTGAGACATTAAAAGCCATTTTGGGTACATAACTGCTTCAACAAGATTTATTATTTTTTGTCGACAAAAAGCGGCAATACCGGGAATCTTTCGTTTGATCACATGTAATATCTCAATATATTTACATATTGGCCAATTATTAGCTATAACACCTTCAGGAATACTAATATACCGTCCATTTCCCTTGAGAAAATAAGTCTCAGTTGCCTCAATACGCTCTTGCAAATGCCTAATAACCTCTGCTGTCAAACCTTCTGGATTTTCATCGTCATCTGTAATTTTTTTAATATATTTTTTTGCATTCTTTGATGATGTGAATGGACGAATCACCTCTCGTCTACCTTCTGCTAACTGATTTTTCAATCTTTCTATCTCTTGCTGCATGTTTGATATAGTCTCCTTAATTCCCTCTATTTCACCCTGCGAACTTGCTATAATACTCGTTGTACAATTCCCCACAAACACAACACTACAAACAACCATTCCAATAAACTTTCTCTTAACCATATGCTCCGAAGCTCATTGCCATTTAATGGCCTGTCAATATGATTCCCATAAAAGAAGTATTTTGGTAAAACAATTACAAATTAAGCTCAGCTTCAAGCACAAAGGATCACAAAAATACACAAATAAAACCTAAACTATAACGACTGAAAACAAAATTGACCGACTCGCCTAGCACTTGGGCCATCAAATAATCTTGCCGTACCATCCGCTTCGATCACTAATTCACAGTCTCTCTTCCCCCGCCACTCGGATGATTTTTTGAGAGAAGTTTTTCCCGCTTAAATGGCAGTCCAATGGCCATAAAATGTAAATAGTTTGGCAGAGACGTTGTTTTGTTTCCATTTGTTTT
>JAITJQ010000015.1 GCA_031278845.1 Puniceicoccales bacterium | reverse complement strand
TAGACTCTTTGACTTGTTTTTTTCTTTTAGTTGCGCAACTTCTGTGCAAAATTGCACAGGAGTTGCGCACAAAAGTGTCTTCTTTTTTAATTCAGGCCTGCCCGCGGCTTCGCCGCGGGCAGGCCTCTTAGGCCCCTTGCGGATTTATCCAGGAACATTGCCACTGGATCAATCCGCAAACCCAGGTCCAGGGGATGAATCCCCTGGCAGGGGGGTTAGGGGGAAGGATTCCCCCTTACTTCAACCACTCCCGGCACGCCACTCCGTAACCATCCGCCCCATCGGTGGTATCCTCTGAGCACAGACAGTTGGCGATCAGTCCTACCAGCGCGTACATCGCCACCAAATTTGATCCGCCATAGCTGATGAATGGCAAGGCGATTCCCTTCGTCGGCACACATCCCGTAACGACACCCATATTAATAATGGTCTGAAACGCAATGATCAGAACCGCTCCAAATCCCAGGGCTCTTGTAAAAGAATCCTGCTTCGAATGGAGAAACACCAAGGCTAAAACCGCAAAGGCGAGGAAACAAAAAATAACGATAATGGCGAACAAACCTCCAAATTCTTCGCCAATGATCGGAAAAATAAAATCCGTGTGAGCTTCGGGTAAATAGGACAATTTCTGCCGGCCTAAACCTATACCACTGCCATAAAGTCCACCCGATGCGAAACATAAAATCCCCTGCCAAAGCTGGTAAGTCGCATCGAAACGGTGTTCTTCCACGTTGAAAAATGATGTAATACGCCGCAGACGTACCGGACTCAGTAAAACTAATCCCCAAAAGGAAATTCCACCTATTATCAAAAACGGTAGCAGATGGCGCAGATAAGTTCCGAATAGAAAAAGCACGGTCAGAACGACGCCCATCATCAAAAACGTCGTTCCATAGTCTGGCTCACACAAAATCCAAAAGACTAAGGTACCACAAATACACAGAGGCTTAAGAAATCCCTTAAAGAAATTGGTACAATAGTGTTCATTTTCCCGAATATAACCCGCCAGCCAAATGATGAGCGCAATTTTTGCAAATTCCGATACCTGAATGCTAAAACCGGGAACGTGTATCCAACGGCGGGAACCATTGGTCGTATGGCCAACCCCGGGAATGAGTACGAGAAGCACACCGACGAAAGCCAATAGGAATAAAGTGGTTCGGCGTTTGAAAAGCCATGGTAGCGGTATTTTGGCAACAATGGCACAGGTAAACAATGCCAAAGCCACTGCAATAACCTGTTTTTTCAAATAGATCCCGTTGATCACCATTAAACTTGCACTCGACAACGCTAGCAAACCCACGCCGTTAAGAAAAAAAATCGGTAACAATAAATAAAAAACCAGTCTTTTCGCTTCCATTAATCCTGAACCTGTACCACAGGAATTTCATCAATCGTTCCAAAAAAATCCGGATCGTGCACAGCTCGAGGAGCCGGATAGATCGCAGCCGGCTCATTTCTAACCACATCCGCCGGAGTAATGGTTTTACTTTTTACAAGAATCCGCTCACCGACTCGTATTCTAGCGGGATCGGAAATGTTATTCCAATTTTGTAAATCGCGAACACTTACCTGTGCCTTCGCAGCGATCGTCGACAGGAAATCCCCCTTGCGAATGGTGTAGTAGCCATCTGTATCCACTTCAAAATTTTTCTTTTTCTTCGCAGGCCTATCGTTTCCCTTTTCCAAGCGTCCCGTATAACGTCCGTGTTCCGGGATAATGAGTTTTTTCCCGGCGATGATGCGATCATTTTTTAAATTATTGGCCACACGCAATTCCCGAATACTGACCCCATATTGACGGGCAATGAACGATAGACAATCGCCCTTTTTTATAATATACTCGGCGGGCGTCGTATCCATGGCGTCCACCTGTGCCTGCGTAACCCCAGGTAATATCAGTTTTCGGCCAATGGACAACTTCGCATTCCGGTCCAGCCCATTGACTCCCGAAAGATCGCCCAGCGAAATTTTAAATTTTCTAGCAATCCAGCTGAGGCAATCCCCCTTGCGTACCACATACTCCGCACCGATGGGCTTTATTTCGGGGGATACCGTTACTTCCGGCTCTATGATTAAAACTTCCTCTGGTTCCGGATCCGGTCGGCGCGGTGGAGCAATAATACGTTGGGGGATTAAGGGAATTGGTTTCGATGATTCCTCGCGGACAATGATCGTATCTTCGGGAGAAGGCTCCCGGATAGTCTTACCGCCAAACGGAGTCGCACAACCAACTAGCCCTAAAACGACTAATAATAATCCACTTTTCACTACACTTGCCAAAACTTTTTCCATAATATTCCTAACGACTCATCCCACCTACCGATCGATGCAACTTTTATTGCCCCAAGTAGGAACATGTTCAATAATGCGAAAATTTCAAATCGAAAATACATTTTTCAAAAAATTTCCCCCGCTCAACGTAGTTCGAAAATTGGTCGAAGCTGGAAAACGCAGGGCTAAATAGGATATTTTTTTTAAAAAGACAAGCATCTTTTATCCAATTCATGGCATTTTCGATATGTTCCACGTAAATGGCATCCATTTTATGTTTTTGTAACAAATCTGCGAGGGGAATACCCATTTCGCCGATAAGCAATGCGATTTCGATTTTTCCATCGAGAATCGCGACCATATCCGCTAAATTTTCCCCCTTTGATTGGCCACCGCCGATCCAAATCACTTTTTCATTGGGGAAATTTTTTAGGGCACCGTCGAGTGCTGCGAAGTTCGTACATTTTGAATCATTCCAATAAATATTACCCCGGATCGTACCCATATTTTCGAGCCGGTATTTTGGTTTTTGAAAACTTTTCGCCATCGCTAAAACCGTTGCCGCAGGGATACTATAGACGGTGCAAAATTTTTTAATGAGTGCAAAATTCTCCCGCTGTGGATAGACCTCAAAGGCCGTCCCTTTTACATCGCAATTCGGTGTAACGATCGCCGCTCTTTCGGGTACCGCGATTTGAAACTTACGCGCCCATTGCAAGACGCTTTGCCCCAAAAAAATCCGCGAATTCTCGCCCAAACGCGATAATAAATGATATTTTGCTAAAAAATATTTACGCATTGTCCCGTGCATATTCAAATGGTTTGGGGCGAAATTGGACCAAATTAGGTGCGCAAAATGGATCAATTGTACGCTTTCCGCCTGGAAAGAACTCGTTTCACAAAAAATGAGATCATCCGATTTTAAAGTTTCCTTCGCAATCAATTCCGATAGCGATTGCCCAATGTTCCCCGCACTAAATGCCCGAATGCTATGGCGATTGAAAACTTCCGTTAAAAAAGTTGTAATCGTCGTCTTCCCATTCGTCCCCGTGATGGCCACTATCGGCGCCGCACACCATAAACTCGCAAAATCTAATTCCGATAGGTATAATAATTGATTTTTATGTGCTTGGATAATCCAAGGGTGATCCGGTAAAAAACTGGGACTCCCAATGACTATTTTATGGTTTTTTACATTTTTCCCCGTAAATACCTCACCTTTTTCGGGATTTTGATCGTAAATAACAAATTTTAAATCGAGCTTTTGGCACAGCTTTTGGAGCCCTTGTGCACTGATACCGTTGCCCAAAATGGCTAAGGGTTCGCCTCTTGATAACAAAATTCTTTCCACGAATTCCTTTTTAAATGTACAACGCTCCACCACCGATAATAATTATTCCCGAAATATGGAATCGATTTCATGGTTGTCGAATGCTAAAATCAATTTATTTTTCGCCATCAATGGGATACGTCCGGACGGTTTTTGCGACGTTTCGAGTATCGTACTGCCCATCGATTTCGGTGACAACATGGTATTTTCGCTCAAAAAGAATACGCCTAACCAAAGGCCAACCATCGAAATTTTCCAGCATTCTCCCCTAAGATTTTCGGCAGAAAGCAATACCATTACCCGAGCCGTCGAACTGTTTTGCAAACAAACGGCGATTCGCAACTTTTCGCTCCGAATCGACATTGAAAAAAAAATTCCCATCGGCGGTGGATTCGGCGGTGGAAGTAGTAACGGCGCTTTTACACTAAAGGCCCTCAATCAATTTTATCATTCGCCCCTCCCGAAAGAACACCTAACTTCCCTTGCCCAAAAAATCGGTACCGATTGTCCATTCTTTATCAACAACTGCCCACAAATGGCAATGGGGCGCGGCGATATTCTGTCATCGACTCCCATGAGTTTTTGCCAAAATTTAACGAATTATTCCCTACTAATTTTTTGTCCTCCTTTTTCTATTTCAACCGACGGTGCCTACGGGAAATTTAAACAAAAACCTATTTTTACGCAAAATTCACCAGAAAAAATAAAAGAGATTTTCACCGAAGAACACCTTGAATCACTACCCTTTAATGCCTTTCAACGGCAAATTTTAGATGAGCATACTAAACTGAGGACGCTCTTTGACCACCTGTATCAATTGGGTTATTTCCCCTGCATTACCGGCTCTGGAAGCGGTTGCTTCATTCTTCATCGCGAGTGCGATGCCCTTCGGGAGGCCCAAAGAATTATTTTTAAAAAGCTCGGCCCCATTCCGCTCTGTGAACTTCTAAGGGCTGCGCGCCCTTAGAATCCCCGCCAAGAGGCACCGCCTCCTGGACCTGGTTTTGGGGTTTTTTTCAGTGGGGATTATGCACGTTTCATCACCAAGAAAAAAAAAAAAAATAAAAATTAAAATTAGGGCCCGCCCCCCCC
>JAITJQ010000078.1 GCA_031278845.1 Puniceicoccales bacterium | reverse complement strand
CAAGGAGTCTCCGACTCCTTGCGGGTGGTCCAGGGGGGCAGAGCCCCCCTGGGCAGCCGGAACCCCCTTGGGCAGCTTCGGCTACGAAAAAAACTTTTATCGCTTTCCTTCTCATAGGGAATCGTAAGCTTTTTATCCATTACCATGAAGACAATCCTCTTTCAACGGCTACCTGAAGCAGAATTTTACGGCAACTTTCCCGACGATATCAATGGGTTCTGGAATGATACGCGCACCCTCCAGCGCGGCGACTGCTTTTTAGCGCTCACCGCCCAACGGGATGGCCACGACTTCCTCCACGATGCCCAACGGAAAGGCGCCGGCTGCGCCATCGTTAGCCGAATCGATAAAAATTTAGCGCTGCCACAACTCCGCGTCCTTGACGTCTTCGAAGCCGCTAAAATACTCGCTAAAATCCATCGGAAAAATTATACCATCATCGCCGTAACCGGTAGCTATGGCAAAACTTCTACGAAAGACATGCTACAATCGCTGCTCGCTGAAGATGCCTACGCCACACGCGCAAATCTCAATAATGAACTGGGCGTTACACTTACGCTCAGTCATATGAAATCTCAGCGCTTCGGCATCATCGAGGGTGGTATCGACCATCCCGGCGAAATGGATCGCATCATCGATTTAGTCGAACCAGAAATCTCTGTTACAATTGGGGTCACATTCACACATGTCTCCAACTTTACGAACTTCGAGCAGCTTGTCAACGAAAAATGCAAAATTTTAGAAAATACACTCTCCCGACAAAATATCGGTATCATTCCGGAAAGCTGTCTCCTATGTACTCCCTTCCAGCGGCTCGCCCATCGGTGTATCGTTGTCGGCCAGGGAGAAAATGTTTTGCACTTCCCTCGCTTTACGCATTTCCGGTGTAGGGAAAAAAATACAATCACTCTGCGGGGGCAATATTTTGATCATATCACCTTCAGGCTACCGGAAATGAGTGCCGGACAAAAGGAAAATTTCGCCAAAGCGGCAACGATAGCGAAAATTTTGAGGCTCACCGATGACGCCGTTCAGGAACGTATTTTGCAATGGAGACCCGGAAAAATGCGGGGCGAAACGGTCATTTTTCAAGGCCACAGCGTCTATCTCGACTGCTATAATGCAAACCCGGTAGCCATGATGGATGCGCTACAATTTTTCGATCAGAAATACCCTGGCAATAATACGTACGTCCTCGGTGGGATGCGGGAACTGGGCGAGTTCTCGGAAAATTACCACGAAAAATTGGCAGAATACTTCCGCGGTAAAAAAAATGTAGCCATCTTCGCAATCGGAAAGGAAATGGAAATTTTTTGCCACCGACTAAGGGCGATTACCGAAATATCGACAATCTTCCATTGGAAAAAAATAGAACAGGCAAAGGCAATTTTCCTTAGAAAAATTCAGGGAAATATTTTCATTAAAGGGAGCCAATTCTATCACCTGTGGGAGCTCTTGGAATAAACTTAAAGTAGACAGAAAAAATAAAAAAAAAAATAAAATAAAGATGTTGACAAATCTTCCATAAAGAACAAATTGATTCCTGGTAGGGTGCATTTAATTGTGCACTTCTAATTTTTGAAAAAAGGTTATGAAGGAAAAAAGTAAAAGGGTAGGTCTGTTAGCCAACCGTTACGGTTTGCTAACAGTTTTAGGTTTGGGTTATTCATTCTTGGGAACAAGTGCCTATGGGGCAGCGGCTCCAGTGGCTCCGGCTTTCCCGGAGAGTTTTGATCTCAACGCGATTAGGCAGGATGCTAAATTGACCGCTAACTCCCCCGGCAGTGACAACGCACAGGTTTTTAATGGCGATGGGATACTGTCAGCTGCGGGATTGGTAGAGAATCTTTTGCGGGCAGAGGCCGGGGCACAGGATCGAATCACAATCGTTGGAACACCTGCTGTTGGCAATACAGTCCAAGTGATTTTCAACGAAACTCACAAACCGGAAAATAATGATTATCTCTGGGGCGATCGTATCGCGGATACAATCCCGGATGAAGTTTACGACAGTTTTACGCGAGAGCAGCCTGCTGATAGTGGCGACGCACTGGAGGCTTTCCTAAGCAATACCATTCATGGAGCATACGTTAATTGGTGTAACGTTTTGGATGTAGGCGCCGCTAAAAAGCAGGCCCTTGCAATCGTAGCAGCCCTCGAAGAGGCAAAGGGAGACATCAGTAGTATATCATCCGCGCAAACAGACTCCTATGAAGCCCTTAAAGGCATCTTCCAAGGGATAGGGCAAAATCATCCCGATGTGGGAATTCAGCAGGATACCGAAACTCTACTTAATTTTGTGACGGCGTGGGGCAAACTTGTCGCCGCAGCGGGCGCTGCGGGGGACGACGCCATTGGCAATAGCGATAGAGGCATTGCAAGCGTTGGCGAAGGCCAGGCAGGAGGTGGCGCTCTCGCCCATCTCGTTAATGGGGCTAATGGTGTTGGTAATGCAACTCATTCGGAGCTCCATAATGCCATAGTAGCGGCCAATAACATTCTCCAGGGGATAGGGGAGGATCCGAATGGTGGGGATAGCCATCCGGACGTTAGAAGCATTTTGAAATCAGCTTATAAACTGCAGGCGTGTCGAACTACGGTCGCGGAGCAGCTGAATAGCCACATAAATGCCGACAATTTCCCAAAAGCTCTCGAGAAAGTGTTGAATTACATTCGTACAGCCAACAGCGAGATTCAAGGCATTTTGACCTTATTAGGTGCTGAGGGCATATCTGTGAATGATGACGCAGTTCTTGGAGAGGCAATATTAAACCAGATTAATACGCTTCGGAGCAACAATGTCCACATAACTGCTTTGAATCAACTCCTAGAAGGAGGAGTCTCTAACGCACCCTTTGCGATTACCCCAGTAGAAGCAGCGGATGATGCACCTCCTCGCACCTTTGTGTTGCAACTTACACAAGATAATCTTTCAGGATTTCTCGATTTAGCGAACCCTACTGGTAGTTCCAAGAGCATATTGATTAATGCTACAAATATACGAGAAAACGAAAATGTTGCTATCGTCTTTGACGCTGGCGGTCAGGGTGATCATCAATCGGTAGACCTAGCGGATATCATCTATGATAAACTTACAAAAAATTCTAATCTATTGCTAGTTAATAAAATAAATGAAAATGTAAATATAGGCTGTGTTCGAAGTCTTAATATTGATCGTGCTAATTTTATTTTTCGGTCGTCGGATACCTACAATTTTTTAACAGCCAAAATTGCGACACAAAATGCAGAATTTGGGGTTATATGTTCAGGCAACAGATATTTAAAAAAATTAATTCTTGGAGCCTCTGAATCGGATAAAGTGAAAATAGTGGTTAATGATACTTTAGAGGAATCTTCATTGAATAAATTTAATGGAAATTATACAATCAAGAAGGGATCATTATGGCTCAAGGAAGGTATTCAGGTTCTTGAGAACTCTAAGCTAAAATGTGAAGAATCTCTCCGAGATGAAAATGACGCACTTAATATCAACTATGGTCACTTGTTTACTGGTGGCGATATTACCATTCCGGAGGGTACAACATTGACCCTGGCTTTAAAAAGTATTTCTCCATTGGACATAGATAACCAACTGGCATTTAACGGCACCGGTGCTGGAAAAGTGGGCGTATTGCAAGTCAAAGGAACTTTGGCCTTTGATAAAGTTCTTGGCTTTTATAATGATGCCCAGATCCTAGGGGGTTCCGATGTGTCTTTTAAGATTAAAAATAACGGAGATAGTTCCTTCCACAATTATATCGTACTTGAGGGAGGTACGAAAGATCAACCATGCGAGATAAAACTTAACGGATGCAATTTAACACTCGCAGATGAGGATGCAGACGACAAACGCGTATTAGCAAAAATTAATACACAAGACGCCTCCCAACTCATCCTCGTTAAAGAAGAAAGCTATGCAAAAATCACTGGCTCCAATGATGGTACCGCAGGGACTTTAACTCTCGGTGTTCACGGCGAACATGCCAACAAAGTAGCCTTAATTCGACTCGAAGATGGTGCCTCCATAACCTTAGATCCCGTCATCATCGCAGCCGGTGATTCCAATGCAATCGTTGCAGGTAGAGATGGCGCAGTTCGTTTCCTGGATACCGATACCGTTACTTTAGCGGGTAATATTATTGCAGAGGCTGACCTAACGTTCGTCTTTGGGTTGACTAATCGTAGCCCAAAAGCTAGCCCGATGCTCAATTGGCCGCAAGGAACTTTGAATATTCCAGCAAACACAAAGGTCGGTCTTGCCTTTGACTTGGCGGAAATTGGTCCCGCCGGACTCGGAAGAAAACAAATACTGGCGTTTTTGGCGGCGTACCAAGAAGCAAATCCTGACTTGCAGTTTATCAACTTTGAAAGCAATAGCGAAGGAGATAATATTGCGGATGCGCTATCAACTGAAATCACTGGACCCATTAGTGGTGTAACATTGGCACGAGATGGTGATAAGCTGGTACTGAATTTTGAAAATGCAGATGTGCCCAGTTTTGGAAGATTGCTCGGCGGCAGTGCTCAGTACCTTTCAAATGACTTCGCTAAATTAGTGGAAAATGCTTACGAAAATGGTGCTAGAACCGCAATCGAAAGAGGTATTTTGAGCTATTTAGAGAATAATCACAGCGACATCCTTCCAACATTCTCTAAAACCACAACCGAAGAAAAAAATCGCATGACGTTGACTCTCATCAATAGTGTACGCGAAACCGTCTACTCTAAATTGGGAGGAGAATTCTTCGGCGATAAACACTACAATGTTTGGGTCTCTGGCTTCGGTGACGTTACCAGAAACGGTTCCACAAGTTCCTATAAGATGAACTGTGATATCTTTGGCTTCACAACCGGTATCGATTGGCGCGTCAATAATAACTTGCTCATCGGCGTACTCGGCGGATACGGTAAAGCAAAGGCTAAATATAAAGGTGAGATATACCTGAGTAATGATGACGGTGACGGCAAATGTAACCTCGAATCCTACTTCGGCGGCATTTATGGTATGTGGGATGAGTTCGTGGAAGACATTTGTGTTAAATTCTCCCTCATGGCCGGCCATGGAAAATATAACGATGAGTACGCCTTTCCTTTCCTTAACGAACTCCATGTCCCATCCATTAGCCCTTCCCATAAAGGACATTGGCTCAGTGGCAATATCGATTGTACCTATAAACATTGGAATCTCTACGGCTTCAATGTCGGCCCATGGGTATCGCTGTCTACCGCAACAATTCACCAAAAATCCAATATCGATCGACTCGAAAGAAATGCTCAAGATGCCGCCCCAGCTGACGGCTCGCACTTCGAACGTAAAGTCTCAGCAGCAGATCGCCGCTCCATCGAAACAACAGTCGGTGTAGCCGCAGATTACGATTTCTCATCGGGCATTTTGGAATTGGCTATGGGCTACAAACATGAGTTTCGTAAACAGAAGAAGGGTAAAGTATCCCTCTATGAAACATATAACGATGGCACCTATAAAATAGCTGCCAATGGTGACGGCCCTGCTGAATTTTTCGAATTCGATCCCTTTAATGTGAGCACAGGTAAGGATTCTTTCGTGGCAAGGGCTTCCTGGAATATGCAGTTCGGTAACTTCGGATTGTCCCTCGGCAGTCATACCCAACTCGGTAACCACTTCAAAGATATTGCAGGCTCCATTATAGCCTCCTACTCCTTCTAATCGCTATATAAAATAAACATAGAAAGGCGGAGCAATCCGCCTCTTTTATTACAGTAAATCCCTAAAAAAAATTACTATCCCCTTTGATATGAATTCCATTCTTTCCATCGGCCACGATATCGTCGAAATTAACCGCATCCAATCCGCTTACCAAAAATATGGCGACAAATTTCTACGAAAAATCTACGCCCCTAACGAAATCAATTACTGCTTCTCTAAAAAAAATCCATTCCCATCCCTAGCATCGTGCTTCGCCGCTAAAGAAGCCGTCTCCAAAGCATTCCATTGCGGAGTCGGTCCACAATTCCATTGGAAAAGTGCCACCGTTAATCACCAAACTAATGGTCGCCCTTTCATCCGCCTCGACCCGCTCGCACAAAATTTGTTGCAACAATTCAATGGCTCCGAAATTCTTATCACCTTAACCCATACCCAATCCCTCGCCTCCGCTATCGCATTGCTCGTCAACCGGTAAAGTTGGCCCAAGGTAACTTTTGTGCCTGATATAAAATTCGTATGATCGCTTCCTACCCCCGGGAGAAGCTTTTGTGCACCCGTTTGCGGTGAAACCGCAAAACCTTTTGAAAAAAGGTCAGGAGGCGAAGCCTCCACGGGTGCACAAAAGCCACCCGCCCCCATAAAGCATACTTCAACAAACCAAAAAAATAGCACACCACCTCCGCAAACATGCATCAATAAACCTAAAAATGCACAAACAACCCGCCTTCGCAAGTACTCAACAAACTGCCCAAACCTTCCTGCCCCGAATACCCTTACAATACGACGACATCATCATCATCCCAAACGTACCGATCGGGATAGAATTTTTTAGATACAGCCACCGCATCTGCCCCATCACCGACTTCCAAAGGAATTTCCAACGACGAAAACCCCTTAGCTCGAGCGAATAGCGTACCCTTAGCCGATTCTTCACCCCCCGTAATATTGACGCTTACCGTACGCTCACCCGATATAAAATGTACCTCCGGCATAACAATACTATCGGGAATATCGGTCGTGATCTCGATTTCGACACCCTCTTCCGGTGCCGGATGATCAAGCATAAACACAATACGTTGACTTTCACCATTGGCGAGGCGAATAAAGTCCGTACTGCAGCGTAGCGTCGATGCATCCACGAAAAACGTTCCCGCAAAAAGCTCCTTCCGATTAGCCAAAACGTACACTTCATACTCGTTATCGCACTCAACGGATGGAACGACGAACTCCATTGCTCCAGCGGATAGCCAATTTGTCGGCACGATACGCCTTCCAAAGCGCACCCTATCCGCCCTTGTCAAACCGTAACCAACGACATTCACAGTCACCCCAACGGGTCCACGATTCGCATCCAACGCAAAAATATACTTATCCGTCACCGTTGCACTAAATAACTTAGATTTTGTGACTTTCTCCCGAATACTACCATTGCGATTCATCCCGTAAACCACCTCGAAATAGTAAGGAATCGTACCAACACCATAAAAGTAACAATCATAAACAAACACGTTATTGCCATCGGGATGTTTTTTCATCTCATGTTTTTCGCCATTAACCACTATGTAAGGTTTGATACTTTTCTGCGAAACATCGCCATCCATACCACGGATGGCCATCGTAAGGGTATAGATATTCGATTGGTTTTGAAGCATTACACTGGGAGTCATATTGCAAATATTTTCGCCGTCGCAACCGGCCAAAAAAAGCACACTCACTATAAAAAAAATTTTACCAATATACGATGACAAACTCATGCTGCAGATACCATAATTATGGAGCAATGAATAGGCAAGAAAAAGTTTACACGCCACTCGGATTATATATACATATACCGTTTTGCGCAACACAATGTGACTATTGCGCCTTCTATAAAGAACTACCATCTCACCAAAATCTCGAACGCTATTTATACGCACTCCTCCTGGAAATACAATCCATTCACGACGAACGCACCTTCGACACAATTTATTTTGGTGGCGGAACCCCTGGAATCCTACCGCCCAAAGCCATCGACCAAATTGCCCAAACATTGCATTCAAAAATGCACAGAATACCATTGGAGTGGACCGTAGAAATCGCGCCCAACACGGTCAGCGTCGAAAAACTACAACATTGGAAAGCCGCCGGAATCAATCGCATTTCGATGGGCGTACAAAGTTTCAATGAAGCAATCCTGCGCACGCTCGGCCGTAAACAAACCTCCCAACAGATTTTTCATGCCCATGAACTCGTCCGTTCGGTAGGTTTCGCCAATGTCGGCATCGATCTCATTTTTTCCGCACCGGGCCAAACCAGCAAACAATTGCTCGACGATCTATCGGCGGCAATTGCCCTCAATCCGGAACACATTTCGACCTACTGTCTAACCTACGAAGATGACACGATACTAAAAAATAAATTGGGCAACAGTTCCGACGAAAGTCGTGACCATGATTTTTATGGAATGGTTTGCGAATTCCTCGAAACCCACGGCTATCGGCAATATGAAATTTCCAATTTCTGCAAAGGGAACTATGCATCCGCACACAATCGCAACACCTGGCTCATGCACGAATGGATTGGAGTGGGACCATCGGCAAGTAGCCAATATCGTGGACTACGTTATACCAATATCGCCTCCCTAAACCGCTGGGCCACGGGACTTGAAATCAATGCTCCGGAACGAATGGACGTTATAAAGTTAGACAAAAAAATATTGGCCATCGATGAAATCATTTTCGGCCTACGGATGAACGAAGGCGTAGATTTGGAGAAAAATATCTTTCGCCAAAAAGTAGCATCCCTGGTCGATAACCTCAAAACCCAGGGTCTCCTCACGAAACAACAACAACGCATCCGCCTCACCCCCAAAGGCCGCCTCCTCTGCGATGCCATTGCCCAAGAATTTTTTAATGCCTTAGAGTAAAATAAACTTTCAATCCAAAACATATGGAAAAATGCTTTTCCATCTTTTTCAACAAATTACTTGACAAAATTAAAAACGGCCTCAATGCTGGTGGCAAAGGGTGGGAACAAACGGTGCGTCAAAAATCAAGATATTAAAAGAGCCAAAAAAAACTACGCCACGGTATAAATCACTGCGGCGGGGCTATTTTTGCCACCCTTTTCAATACGGCGCAATTCGCGTAAATCGTCTGGAGGTACGAGATGCACATCGACCGGCATTTCGAAAATCAGTCGAGACCGTTCACTCCTTCGCAGAAATTGTACCCCATGGGCCAAAATTTTGCCCCCATGGGTCCGAACCAAATCGTAGGGCGGATCAATGAAAATGCAATCAAATCGTTTTTCCGTATTGATCTTGAACGCATCGATCACCCAGATGCGACTCCCATCCTTAATCCCACTACTCTTGCAAACGGCCTCTAAATTCTTCCGCAGTGCCTCGGCAATTCTGTGACTATTCTCAACAAATACACCCGCGTAAGCACCGCGGCTCAAGGCTTCTAAACCATAGCCGCCAATGCCAGCAAAAATGTCTAGAAAATTTGCTCCCATAACCTTATCTCCCAATGAGGAAAATACTGCCTGGCGCAAATAGTCTGTCGCCGGTCGTAGAACGACCTCATCGACGCTCTTGAGCACAATCCCTCGCGCTAAACCTCCCGTAATTCGCATAGAAAATGTACCGTTCCTCTGAAATTTTCAATACATCCCGAGCGTAGAATCTATGCAAGCTGTTTTTTAGGCTGTATCCAATGCCAAGGCTTGGCACAACATTTCGGCCGAGCACTCTCCCTCTCGTAAATGGTCTGCATCGAAATAAAATCCTCCTCCTTGGTACCGCTCACGACGATATAATCGTAATCCTTTGCATACTTGATTTCATCTTTCGCCGATTGTAAACGCTGAGCCAGATCATCCCTCTTCTCAGAACCCCGTAGGGAAAGTCGTTCGGTAAGGACCTCCAACTGCTCCGGCATTATAAAAATGGTCACCATATGCCCCACAAGTCGACGAAAATTCCTACGTATACTCCTAACCCCGTGAACATCGATAATGAGGAGGGAATCAATGCCGTGGCGTCTATTGGAAGAGACCTGCACAAGCGGTGTCCCATAAAAATATTTCCGATGGACATTGGCATACTCCAAAAATTTCTCTTCGGCAATGTACTTCAAAAAGGTCGCCTCATCAATAAAACAGTAGTCGACGCCATCGACTTCGCCGGGACGAGGTGGGCGCGTCGTCGCCGTAACAATTCTCTTAAGATTACCGCCGTAGCTTTCGACTAAACGATTGCAAACCGTCGATTTTCCGATTCCAGCAGGTCCTGAAATAATAAAAATCTTACCGAAGCCCATGGCCTATACCTTCTGCAATGAATCTCCCTCAGTTCAAGATTATTTTTGAAATCTTGCCATAAAAATTTCCCACCGCACGAGAAATCGCGGAAATAGAATCATATTATCCCCATCTTTTCCACTATTATTTCCATAGGTTTACCTACATTTTCAGCCATTATCAAGTGTTTTCAAAAGATAGCATCGATTGGTTTTAAAATACCATACGGAAAAATTAGATGTAGACTTGCAATGTTTTGATTTTTATTTCACTTCTCCCTATGAAGTTGCTTCCGATCATCGAAAATCACCAGAATTTACGCACTATCGTTGACTCGTTACATGCCAACGGAGGACATTGCTATCTTGTCGGAGGATGTGTTCGCGACTATTTTTTAGGCCTTGGGAGCCAAAATTTCGACCTCGAAGTCTTTGGCCTCACCTCCGAAAAAATTATCGAAATTCTAACTCCCACCTATACCATCGATCAGGTCGGCAAATCCTACGGTATCCTCAAAATCCACGACCTCGATATCGATATCGGTGTCCCTCGCCAGGAGCAAAAAACAGGCCAACGGCATACCGACTTCGCCGCCCAAGAGGATCCATTTCTACCGCTGGAACAAGCGATTAAACGCCGCGACTTCACGATCAATTCCATTTATTTCGATATCAAAAATCAGCAAATTATCGATCCATTTCACGGTGTGGAAGACTTGCAACGGAAAATTTTACGCCATACGAGTGAACGTTTTGGGGAAGATTCCCTTCGCGTCCTTCGCGGGATGCAATTTTGCGCACGATTTCGATTCACACCGGCTCCCGAAACGATCAAACTTTGCCAAACCCTTTCACCCCACTCCCTCTCTCCGGAACGTATCTACCAGGAATTTGTTAAGCTTTTTGTCCAAGGTACTCAGCCATCAATTGGATTAAATTTTCTCAAACAAGCCGATTGGCTGAAATTTTTCCCGGAAATCCATCGATTAGTCGGCGTCGAACAGGATCCACTACGCCATCCCGAAGGCGACGTTTTTGTACATACCTGCTGCACCCTGGACGCATTTGCCAACAATAGGACGGGTAATTTTACGGACGATTTGACGCTTGGATTCGCACTTCTATGCCACGATTTCGGTAAGCCGGCAACCACCATAAAGGACAGTAAGGGAATTCATTCCTATTGGCATGAAATTGCGGGAATCTTGCCGGCTAAAAACTTCATGGAGCGGCTACGGGTTCCCAAGCCCATCATTTTGCAAACGCTAACGCTGGTGCAATACCACATGGATCCGCGACGTTTCTTTAAGCGTAAGGCTTCCGATGGGGAATTGCAACGCCTTTCATACAACGTCAATCGGCTCGATTTACTCATCCTCATGGGATATTGCGATTGTTTGGGACGGATAAAAAACAATGACACGATACGTACCTGGATAACCGATCGCGCCCAAGCGCTTGGTATTTTGAAAGCTCCCCCCAAAGCCATTATTCAGGGACGTCATTTAATTCAACTCGGCCTATCTCCCAGCAAGGACTTTTCTGAAATTCTTTTAAAAACCTATTTCGCCCAGTTGAACGGTAATTTTTCGACCATCGAGGGAGGACTTTTCTACGTTAAAAAGCTTATATCTACGGAAATGAATTGGATCTCCACCCAACCCGACCATTCCACAATGGACCAAAGAGCCAGCTCCCTTTGAAAAAATTATGCTCTGCCATGGGATAAAAAATTAATTCCTTGCAAAAAACTATTTCCACGAAAAAATCTTGCACTCTTCAAAATTTTCATTCAGAATCTCCCATAGTGTTTATGTTAGGAACAATACATGTCATTGACTTCGAGGGTAACCGCACTTATGGAATCTTGGAATACGGCTTAGTAACATTGAAAAACAATACTATCGCGGACCTTTCGGCTGCGGATTGTGGTAGCAATTCGGATCATTCAGCGGCCCACTTCACGGAACATTCACGCTTTTCTTCGAATGGCGAAACGAAAAGTTTCGAATACCATTTGCCATTCTTTATTAAAAAAAGGGCGGAAGGCATTTTTTGTGCTCACGGAGCTTCCGTAGAGGATCGTCTCCTGCGGCAGTATTGCCTCACTCCCGGAAAAATCGATTCTCCATCGGATGAACACAATCCGCAAAATGTTCCCCAAACTGCTCCCTCAGAAAATCCCCAATCTCCACCCTCCACCACAATGGCAACGATGAAAAATATTTCCTGGGGACCGTGGATCGATACCTACAAAATTTATAGAAAATATTACCCCGCGGCGGAACGTTACGAAGTCGCAGGACTCATTCACCATTTCGGCTTGGAAAAAAAATTAAAGGATCGGGTAGCGAAACATAATCTTTCAAAGACGCTAACCTTTCACCGGGCGCCCTACGATGCTTTAGCAACGGCCCTATTGCTACAAAACTTCATCAATCACTTCCAAATCAAAGACGTTCGCTTCCTACTCAACCATTAACTAATTCATATTTCCCCAATGGCCTCCTTTTGCCGAATGGTCTATATTTTCTCCCTTCTTCTGGGAAAACATTTCCCGTGATATTTTTTACACATATTTTTGTTTACATGTGAGACAAAATGCTATTTTTATAGGCGTGTCTAGAGAAGAGCATTTATTTTTAGAACCCGGAGTGAGTTTAGTTCGTAGATTCGAGAAACCCACCAGTTTTGTAAGGGCAACGACGGATACGGCATTCAAAATCATGATGTCGGATAACCGCATCGCTACGGCACTCATTAATGAGATCTTCCGCGATATGAAAGTTGTGGACATAGCTACGCCCATCCAAATTATCAGTAAAGGGGAAACGAGAATCCCGCTTCAAGGCAAGCGATCGAACGCTATTCTAGATTACCATGCCATCATCGATAACCGTGATCATGTCATCATCGAGATGCAAATTATCCGCCACAATAATTTCGACAAGCGGGCACTATTTTACGCGGCATCCACCTTTGCCAATCAAGAATTTGAAGGAGGAAGTGAATGGCATTCACAAATCAAAAATGTTTATGCCATTCAGTTTGTTGATTATTCTACACTCAGGGATAGTAGTTTCCGGAAATATTATCGTATGACCGATAAATTTTCGGAACAAGAAATTGAAGGGATTTGTTTGATCCAAATCGAATTGGAGGGAATAAAGGAAATTGCTGCTAAAATTCAACGGGGAGAAGCGCTCACCGCAGCGGAATGGTGGTATTACATGATAGAAAATTCGGAAAAACTCACAGAAAATGAAATTCAAAAATACCAAAACATCGGCATGCCCGAGGAAATAACAGAGGCCTTGGATAAGCTGAAATTTAGTGGTTGGAATCGGGATGATCAGCAGGTTTACGAGGGAGAGATTCAGGAAGTGGCTGCCTACGACGAAGAATTGAAACGGCAGAAAGAGGAAGGCTTGCAGGAAGGCTTGCAAGAAGGCATTCAAAAAGGCTTGCAATGGGGGCAGATAAATGGGTTAATTGAGCGGTTTCTTGATCATGAGAGTTTGCAAAAATCCCTAGGACGTATTGAACAAAATTCCATTTCTAGAGATCTCGTGGAGCAGGTTTGGCGCGATTTCGTTCAAAATCAACCCGTACCCGATGGCGAGAATCTGGAGGATTTTGTTCAAACTCTCCAAAACGCTGGGATCCTTCAATAATTGTATGATGGAAGATTTAGAAAAAGAGGCTCAGGAAATGGAATGCCGTGAACGGGAAGACTTGCAAGCAAGCAGGCAGAAAAGCTTAGGATGGAGGCAACATCAAAAGCAGATAAGGGATGCGATAGAGCAGTCTTGGGATGATAAAATAAAGGAAATTATCGCTAAAATGCGAAGGGGAGAAGCGCTCACCGCAGCGGAATGGTGGTCTTACGCAATGGAAGATTCGGGAAAGTTCACAGCGGATGAGATTCAAAAATACCAAAACATCGGCATGCCCCGGGAAATTGCTAGAGCGCTGGATAGGCTGAAATTTAGTGGTTTGAATTGGAATGATCAGTTGGCTTACGCGGAAGAAGTTCAGGAAGTGGCTACCTACTACGAAGAACTGGAACGGCAGAAAGAGGAAGGCTTGCAGGAAGGCTTGCAGGAAGGCATTCAGAAAGGCTTGCAATGGGGGCAGATAAATGGGTTAATTGAGCGGTTTCTTGATCATGAGAGTTTGCAAAAATCCCTAGGGCGTATTGAACAAAATTCCATTTCTAGAGATCTCGTGGAGCAGGTTTGGCGCGATTTCGTTCAAAATCAACCCGTACCCGATGGCGAGAATCTGGAGGATTTTGTTCAAATTTTTCGGGATGCCGGAATTCTTCAATAATTGTATGATGGAAAACGGAATTAAAATGATCAAAAGGTTTTTGAAGAAGAGATTCTGGGGAGCTGATTATCTGTAGAATAACGGAATTCTTCAATAATCGTGCGATAAATGTTGGGGCCTTGCAATAATGTTGAAATTTTTTCCCTTCTAAAATTTCAGAAATAAAAAAGCGCACCGAAGTGCACTTGAAAATAATCCCAATAATCGTTAAATATCAGTGGGGGGCGGCGGGCTTAGGCTCAAGTTTCCCCGAAGGATGCAGGGTGTAGGCAGCACCATTTGCTCCAGTGATGTCGGCAAACTCAGGGGCCGGAATGTCGCTGTATGCAACACGTATCTGGACAGTACCATCAACCCCATTATTAAAAGCATACCCATTACCATTCCCCCAAGGGTTTATAAATGTATCGTTCTCGATGAAACCAGAATTAACAAGCGTAGCTTTGTCCGCTGGCCACTGGCCCTTAACTGTCTTATAGGCCATCAGAGCTGTCTTGATTGTTTCACAGCCCAAATTCGCCGCAGCCTGCTTCCCAGCCTCAGCTGTACCACTCAGCGATTTTACCAAAACGCCTGCCAAAACACCTAGCAGCATGATGACAATCAATATCTCGATCAACGTCATACCACTCCTACCATTTTTTCTACTTATATCCATAAATATTTCCTTTGTTGAATTGTTCGTCTGCTATAATATTCCGCTTTTTTTTTAAAACAAGCATTTTTTTACACACAAATGCATTTTTTTATTCCCCCCACCCCTTACCGCTTAAAACCACACTTTTTCCCCGCTAATTTAAACTTCTTTATAAAAAGACGGGAGCCCATTTAAACTCCCGCCCGATTTTTTTTGATATCTATCTCGCCCCATGGCGAAAATTCATTTAGACTGCAAAACTTATTCAAGTTTACTTCCATCAGGAAGTGACCCTATAACATGAAAACTCACCATGCCTGTCAACTCTTTTTCCAATAATTTCTGCAAAAAAAATTTTGAGGCTGTCTTTTCCTCTTATTCTAGATTTTTCTTTATTCCAATTGCACTACCCCCACGCAATCTGCATGGAGTAATTTGCATGGAGTAGTGCCCCCAAAGCAAGGGGGTCCAAGGGGGAAGGATTCCCCCTTGTCCGCCTACCTAAATACGAATCACTCCAGGTATAAAACTCACAATCAACCGATACGGCTGCCCCGGATGCATGATCAATGGATAACTCCGCGATAATTCCTGCAAATAATGAATTTTCCCATAGCAGGTCCGATACTCCATATCACTACCAACTTCCACAATCTCTCGCCAACTCAACATCATGTCGTCATGCTCCACTATTGCCCCTAAACTCTGCTCGTCCAAAGCCAAATTGTTCGCCCCATAAATCGAATGAGGTGCACTTAACACGATCATGTACCGCAAAGACTCGACGCGTATGCGATCCTTCACCGTATACGTAAACTCCGACGTTATCTTCGTCTCCGAAAATATCCACGCCACTTTGCAACTCGCTATCCCCGGCACAATTTCCTCCTCTACCGTAATGAGCTCCGGCTGCTCGTAGGCAAAAATAATATTCCCGTGACTTCCTAAACCCGTCGACAATTTCTTGCCGTAGTAGGACGGAATATAACGCCTGCCATCAATCGTCAACTCCGGTTGCAAAATGGGTAGGTATTTCCCCGATGGCCAATCAAAAACACCCGGACAATGCGGAAATGCTAGACAATCGCTATCCGCCCGCCCATTGCTACCAATTAACGGCAGCTGCAAATTCATCCCCGTTTTCGCATCACGATAAATAAATAACCCACTCTCCCGCTTCAAACCCTTGTCGAAAATAACAAGCCGATTCCCTGGCTTAAATGCCGAAACACGACGTATGCGCCCCGCAACAATCGGACTCTTCCGCGTTAACCGTGACCACTGGCATAAATAACGTACCGCATCAAAATTAGCCCGAATACTACTCTGCTCATCCCCAGAAGAACGCTCCTCATCGCGAATTACCATGTAACCGCTCTCCTGATCGATGTAGTGACAGAAAAACTTCTGAAATAAATCAAGGACAATGTTGACGTATAACGACTGCTTCTCCGGAACAATCCAACGATCCCGTAACGCCTGCAAAATCGTACTAATACAGTACATCTGCGCGTACGCTCCAACACATTCCCCATATACCCAACAGGTACCATCCTCCCGCATAAGATCCGGAATCAAATTAATGCACTTTTCGGCATGGGTGCGTAGACTGGGCAATTTTTTTTCAATGAAAAAATTATCCGTGTGTAGATGGAGCGCCTGACGAATAAACGAAAGATTAAATAGCCCCTTAACGTCGAAATTCCCCCCTATTCCCTTGCCTCTATCCCCATCAAAAAATCCACCCGTCGAATGCTCTTCGCAATAGGCAAGAAATCGATCGATCAATTTCCCCGTTTCATCCTTTTTCGTAATGCGCAAACCGTGCCGCGCAACCGCCTTCGCAATCGCACACGCAAACCCATTACCCTTGAGCTCATCCCGACGAATCAATAAATTGTCCAGTTGAATGCGCACCTCCGCCGAAAGTTTCTCCCAAACCGGATTGCGCTCCTTAACAGCCCCAAAAGATAGTAGCGCTAAAGCGATGTAGCCCCCCCAATCATTACTTTTCGGCACATTCTCCAACTGATAAACAATCATTTTCGCCGCTAAATCGATGATGTCGTGCTGGAGAAAATTCGTCTCGTGCGTCAAACGATAGTACTCCCCGAGCGCAAATGCGACGTGTGCCGCCTCATCGCCCACAGGTTTCTCGTAGTCCGCGACCTGAATATTACCTTCCTCATCGATGTAACCCAAATTGTGACTCAAAATCGAACGGGCTACATCCGTACACTGTTCCGCAAAATTTTGCATTCCTCTGATATATCCTAATGGCTTAGTGTCGTTTGCAATAAAATCAAGAATTCTTTATTGTTTTTTGTCCTTTTTATGCGCGCAATGAGTGTATCAGCCGCTTCTTCCGGTTTTAACCCCGCTAAAGCCCGCCTAAAAAAGTGAATTCTATCCAATAACCCCGCGGACAAAAGCAATTCCTCCCGCCGCGTCCCAGAAACTTGCACATCGATCGCCGGATAAATGCGCATGTCCGCAGATTTTTTGTTGAGAACGATTTCCATATTGCCCGTACCCTTAAATTCCTGAAAAATGAGATCGTCCATGCGGCTACCCGTTTCGACCAGTGCCGTAGCTAAAATGGTTAGACTACCGTGCCCCTCCAGGTTGCGCGCCGCCGAAAATAACATCCGCGGCCGCTCCAATGCCTTCACATCGACACCCCCCGACATCGTTCGCCCACTGGAAAATTGTCGATTGTATGCCCTCGCCAATCGGGTAATCGAATCGAGTAAAAGAACCACATCTTTACCCGTTTCCGTAAGGCGCTTAGCGCGTTCGATAGCCAATTCGGCAACCTGAATTTGCATGAGCCGGGACTCATCGTTGGAGGAAGCAAATAATTCCGCATCGACGGTACGCCGAAAATCGGTAACCTCCTCCGGCCGCTCATCGACAAGCAAAACCATAAGATGACAATCGGGATGATTTTCCTTAATACCTACCGCAATATCGTGGAGTATCGTCGTCTTACCGGTTTTCGGTGGCGCCACAATGAGCCCCCGCTGGCCCTTACCAACGGGAGCAAAGAGATCGATAATACGATTAGACAGACGACCATCCCCAGTCTCCAGGGATAACGGTCGATCCGGCGCCAAAGAAGTCCGATCCTCGAATTTAGGTAACTCCATGCGCATCGAAGGCGATAGGCCATCAATCCTTTCGATCTCGATAACCCGTGGATCGGGGTAATCGCTGCGCCGTAGTATTTTTGCCTCAATGAACATCCCACGGCGTAACCGATAGCGCATCAACATATCCCGTGCAATGTAGGGATCTTCCCGCTGCACCTTGCCCAAATAACACAAATCGATAAGATTTCCAAATCTGCTACCGGATTCAATTTCTAAAATCCCCGAAACGGAAACGAGTTGATCGCGATCCACGTGCACATAATCCTCATTCACACTTCTATTTTTACTGTAATTTCCACTCATTTTTTATCTTTTTGGCGATCTCATCCGCCGCCCAATATCTCCTCTGTGCGCAATATATTGCCTTCCTCTTTCAACTTTGTAAAGAATATTTTTTTCATAACCTTCAGCCCAGATGAATATTCAGTATTATTGGTCACTTGTAAATACATTTTTCTACCGAAAACGAAACCCATGCCGATAGGTTATCTCCCCCATAGAACAACCCTCATAGATTACCTTAGTCCCACCTCGACAGCTCCAGAGGCAACGCCCTAAGGTAATCGCAATGCTACTTTTTAACATGTTTTTTGTCTATATGGGCTACTACCGCAAATCCGATGATTCCCAGGAGCAAGGCCGCAGGAATAGACGCAATCCCCCACCGGAAGGCCGACTCCATTTTTATTCCGCCAAAAAGTTCGGTCACACCCCCAATCATGCTGTGTAACACGTAGCCGAAAATCATGATGATCATGTTGGCCATTGCCGTCGTCATGCTAGCTACATTTTCATGCACATAGGTTGAGGCCTTGTAAATGGCTAATATCTGATAGGCCGAACATATGCCAACTAAAAATAATCCAACGGCAAGTACCGTGGTATTAGAAAGCAGCGATGCCACCAGTAATGTAAAGATAGCGAACATCAATAGGCCCGAAAGTATAATAGTACTCAAATAACTTTTCGATTTTTCTGCAATAAAATTGAGAACGGGGGCTCCAAAACACATGCCCATAAAAATCATCGATGTAATAAAAGTAGCCCTGGAAATTTCAATGTGCAAAACTTGATTCAAAAATTTGGGCCCCCAAATGTCGGCAAATCCCTCAAGCGGCCCTACCATGAGCCCCGCCGAAAAACAGATAATCATAACCTTCGTATTTTTTAAAACGGATCCAATTCCCGCAAATGGCGATGATGGCTTCACCTCACTCCGCGTATCATCCATAGGCGGAACAATCCAATACGTTATAAGTGCCAATAATATTCCCACTAAAGCGAGGACGACAATCACAATTTGGTAATCTAAAATTTGACATAGATAACGAATAGGCGTTCCACCATAAATCGCGCCCAGTAACCCGATCATGACCGAAAAACTAAGCATTCGTCCAAAACGCTCTTCGGCATAGGCCATCCGAATAATCTTGAATACACCCAAAATAGCTGCCGATGATCCGATACCCGTAGCCAATCGCCCTAAAATAGGCCATATCCAGTGCTCCGCACAAACAATCGG
This sequence comes from Puniceicoccales bacterium, assembly GCA_031278845.1. Classification (GTDB taxonomy): domain Bacteria; phylum Verrucomicrobiota; class Verrucomicrobiia; order Opitutales; family LL51; genus LL51. Next base: position 35,064 of record JAITJQ010000078.1, on the reverse strand, counting down.
TAATATACCCACAATCGAAAGGAATATGCAGCAAGGAATTACCTTCCGAGGGCCATATCGATCGAGTAAAACACCAATGGGAATATGAAACAAAGAATAGCCGATATAGTAAACGCCTGAAAATTGTCCCACCGTATCACTATCCATGCGAAACCGTAGCATGATATCATCTAACATAATACTCGGCATAACGCGTAAAATGTACTGATAAGCATAAAAAAGAGAAGCGACCATCCACATAACGGTTGCCGTTGTTATTGATTTACGAATATTAAACATGACAACACTCCTTAAGCTGAAATATACAAAGTCAATACAATATTGTATTTTTTTTTAAAAATTTCCCAAGCTAACAAATAAATGAAGCATTTACAAATTACTAAAAAATCCAAAAAGCGGAAGCGTTACCTAAGGGAATCCTTATTATCGCCGGAAGTTATTTAAACACTGGCTTAAAGAGTAAAGACGGCTCGACGATTTTAATGGATTATTGGAATTAATTCAGCTTAGCTCAAATTTTTTACGCACCACTTGCCCCCCCTCCATTCTCCAAGCCCTGGAAGAATCTTCAGGTCTGTCAAGCGTGGTTTAAAATCCCATTAAAACAACTAGGAACACAACCGACGCAGATCGATAATACTATGGCTGATTTTCCCCTGAAGAAGCGCGTAAATATCGGAACCCGGAGGCGGTGGAATCGATAAATCCTGCTCAATGGCAAAATGATACCCATCACCCCGCTTCTCATAGAGCGCACAGTATACCGGATAGTTGGCGTCCTTTCCGTGCATAATGTTACTCAGCGTCGTCATTTCTTCGACCATTCCAGCAGTCGTCGGATAGGGGAAATTGATATTATGGACCACATTATCCGAAGTTTTGGCAATCGTTTCCGCATATTGTACCGTTTTTTCAACGGCCGCATCGATACTTTTCATGAGGCCTTCATGGGCGAGAAAATCAATTTTCTTTTGAATATATTGCTTATCCTGATCCGGTAAACACTGAGAAACGGCAATGGAAGGAATCCCAAAGGCAACTCCCTCAATCGCTCCACCCACCGTACCGGAACTAAAAATCATCGGAACGGACGTATTGACGCCCCAATTGATACCGGAAACAACGAGATCGGGACGCTTCCCCTCCAGCCAGTAGGAAAGCGCTAAATTGACGCAATCCAGTGGCGTACCGTTAACCGCCCAGGCCGTACACCCTAGCCCTTCGAACGGCGCAACGGAAATGCTATGGGTTAGGCTACATGCCCGACCAACGCCACTCTGTTCCATAGCCGGTGCGGAAACATAGACTTCCCATTTTTTTTCAATTAGCGCACGAACCAGGCGCTGCAGCGCAGCAGAATGGATACTGTCGTCATTCGTCAAGAGAACTCTCATCACCTTCACTATGCGCGAAACCGGAAAAAATTCAAGATCTGATTTTTTTAGGCCGAAGACTTCAAAATCTTAACAAAAATACTTCGGAAATACTAACCGATATGGCAATCAGTACGGTTACGATTCGCTAAAAAATACCTACGGTACTTTGAGTGTAAGTGGAATAAAAAAAATGTCAAATTTAATAACAATACCTCCAGCAAATATTTAAAATATATTTTTACGGTATTGACGTGTAAATGGTAATCTATAATATAATATTCACTATGTATACCAAATATAAATCAAAAATATACATTGCAAGTTTATTATTACTGAATATTATTCAAGTTAGTATATTGAAACTGCACAGTGCTTCGCCGCAAAGGAAATCGTTTCCTGAAATTTACATCGATAACCGCAAGGTTGACGATGTAAAAACATGTCAAACTCTGGATCAAGCGGCCAGATTCAGCCAATTGATTGAAAATCTTGTTCAAGATTTAAGAATCTATTCCCAGCAACAAGGATGGTGCAATAATGTACAAAAAAGATATGACGCTTTAAACCAAAAACTTGCTTCAGATTCCATTACAGATGAGGAGAAAACTAAAATACAGCAACAATTAACAATATGCCAAAAAAATATTGATACTGTGAATGAAAATATTTTAAGGTTGATACAACAGATTAAACATACGGCGAAAATTAGTAAGTTTTCAAACACATGGGAAAGTTTTCAAGAAGCTTTCAGCAAATTCAAATTGGAAAATGTCGATTCCATAAAACTTGAAAAAATTACACTGTCTACGGATGGTGAAAATATTACCTGTTATATATATTCTCCCCAATCCGATCGCGGAACAACACCTCCTTATCCTTGCATTTTTTGGCTACATGGCGGCAGCTTCGGAGCTAAGGATAACTGCCACTACTCTGACCCCAATCAACTCGATATTTCCTTCAATGATTTCCTAAGTTCACTATATAATTTTACCTTCGGTCTCCAACCCCTAGCCCGTTATTTGGTACAAAACGGCGTAGCCTTCGCTACCATTACGATACGAGGAAAAGATGGCAACGTTAATATCCGGCAACAAATTAAAGACCAAATCGAAGAAATTAAAAAATTGGATTATATCGATAATACTAAAATGGCTTTTATCGGCCATAGCAACGGTGGCCATATTATGTCCCAAATGATCGCCAATGAATATACTTTCCTTAACGATAATTTTAAACTCGGCGTCGGATTAGCATCACCCTATATCAACGAATCCTGGGGATATAGTTCAATCAGTGAGCCCAAAATATTCGACTCATTTAATCACTTTGCCTTTAGATACGCAGCCCCTAACGATATACCTGAAACAATTAACTGCTCCACTCCCATTAAAAAATTCCAAGGCCAAGAAGCAGAATATGTTTATAAATATGTTAATCCTTTTTCGATTACAAGTGGCATGAGTCGGGAGGAATTGCGAAACATCTTTAGCCGACTCACAATTCCTATATTTCTATTCGTTGGCCTAAAAGATTATAATACAGCTCCAACAACCCAAAACGGAACCGTTGCCTGGCTATTCAAGGTGATCGGATTTGAAAATTGGAGGACTTTCGCCTACGCGGGAGCAGCCCATAGCCCCCATCGCATACAAAATGTAAAAATGGACAAAAATATCCCCAATGAACAATTGCAAGCCTTCAGAAACATGCTTAACGACATACTGTCAATCGGAAAAGGTAATCCCAATGAAGGTACACAAAATTTAAAGATTTTTAATCAAGATGAAATAGTAAAACAATATTCAGCAGAGTTAATATTTTTACAATTCGATAACGGTGAAAAAAAACAAATAAAATTCAAAGATACCGACTGCGGAAAAGAGCTCTTAAGCGAAGAACAACATTAAAAGGGTAATCGAAAAAGGCCGGGAAATTTATTGCCGACCTTCTAGGTTTAGGTGGAAGATTTTAAAATTTTGATAAAGGCATCCTGGGGGATCGATATTTTACCGATTTGTTTCATCTTCTTTTTACCCTCCTTTTGCTTCTCAAGGAGCTTCCGCTTTCGCGTAATATCTCCGCCGTAACACTTCGCCGTCACGTCCTTCCGCAACGCACTTAACGTTTCCCGCGCTATAATCGTACTCCCTATGGCCGCTTGAATCGCTATGGCAAAAAGCTGTCGCGGTAAAATCTCTTTCAGCTTTTGACATAATTCTCGCCCCTTGGCTACCGCCTTGTCCCGGTGTACAATCGATGAAAAAGCATCGATCGCCTCGCCGTTTACCAGTAAATCCATCCGCACCAAATTCGATGTCCTATACTCGTCCAATTCGTAGTCCATCGACCCATACCCCTTGGTGATACTCTTCAGGCGGTCGTTGAAATCCACTAAAACTTCGTTCAATGGCAACTCGCAGCAGAGCATGACCCGACTCTGATCCACCGTGTCCGTCCGCAGACATGTCCCCCGCTTCTCGGAAATTAACATCAACATATCGCCAATGGAGCCGTTGGGAATATGAATCATCGCCCGGATCATCGGCTCCTGAATGTGATCGATGGAGGAAGGCTCCGGTAAATGAAGCGGATTGTCGACCAGTAATTCGATGCCATCGGTCTTCATCACCTTATATACCACGCTCGGATAGGTGGAAATAACGTCCAGATCGTACTCCCGGCGGATGCGCTCCTGTACAATTTCCATGTGCAATAGCCCTAAAAATCCACAGCGAAAGCCAAAGCCCAGTGCCGTCGAGTTCTCCGATTGGTAGACCAAAGCCGAATCGTTTAGCTGCAAGCGCGCCAATGCCGCCTTTAATTTCTCATAATCCGGCGTGTCAATGGGATAAATGCCACTGAAAACCATGGGCCGCACCTCCTTGTACCCCGGTAACATTTCCTTCGCCAGATCGGCAAAATGGGTAATCGTGTCGCCGATTTTGATCTCCGCCACATTCTTAATATTCGTCACAATAAACCCGACCTGCCCCGCTTCAAGTATGCCCGCCGAAACCATCTGCGGCGAAAAAATACCCACATCCTTAACCTGCATACGCTGCCCCGTCCCCATGAGCAGCAGTTCGTCGCCCGTCCTGACCGTACCCGAAAATACACGGATATAACAGATCACGCCCTGGTAGGCGTCGAATACGGAATCGAAGACGAGACAGCGGGTCTGCGGGTAATCCGCCCAACGCGGCTGCGGAATGCGCTTTACTACCGCTTCTAAAATTTCTTCAATACCAATCCCAGACTTCGCACTCGCCCGAATCGCCTCCTCCCGCGGTATGGCTAAAATGTCCTCCAATTGCGTCAATACCACGTCCGGCTGCGCACTCTGTAGATCGATTTTGTTGAGCACCGGAATGATGACCATTTTTTGCCCAATGGCTAAATTCGCATTGGCCACCGTTTGCGCTTCGATACCTTGGGATGCGTCAATCAGTAGGAGTGCGCCTTCGCAGGCAGCGATGCTCCGCGAAACTTCGTAGGAAAAATCGACGTGCCCCGGCGTATCAATCAAATTGAGCAAAAATTCTTCCCCATTGGGACGCTTTAACTTCATCGAAACCGGATGACACTTGATCGTAATCCCACGCTCCCGCTCCAAATCCATCGAATCCAATAGCTGATCCTGCATCTTCCGCTTCTGAACCGTATTCGTAAACTCCAATAGACGATCGGATAAGGTCGTCTTTCCGTGGTCGATGTGGGCGATGATGCAAAAATTGCGGATCTTATCCAGCGAATTCATAGGTGAATCATTGGGAGGGCTAGGGACTTTGCAATGTTAAATCCAAGGGAATGAGACTTGCAATGTTAAATTAATGTTACGCGCCCCGAAGGGGCGCGTTTGGGGGCAAAAGCCAAGGAGCCGCAGGCTCCTTGTAAGGCCTGGAGCTTCGCTCCAGGCCTTGCGCGGTAAAACCGCGCAGCTTTTGCCCCCAAAAAACCGCGCAGCTCTTGCTCAACAAAAAATAAAAGATACAGAAAATACAAAAATTAAATAAAGGATCTCCCGTTGTAAACAATCAAAATATCCCCCCAAATCCAACCCAAATCTTTACCCGTGACTATTGCGTTTCATAAATTCCTCAATAAATTTCGTCGTTACGTTGCCCGCACGGAAATCGACATCGGACATAATCGCCTTCGCAAACGGTATGGTCGTCGAAATGCCCCGGATAATATATTCCCCAAGCGCCCGACTCATCCGATTAATTGCAATCTCCCGCACATTACCTGTCGCAATCAATTTCCCAATCATGCTATCGTAATACTGCGGAATCCGATAGCCTCCGTAAACGTGACTATCCACGCGAATCCCATTACCCCCCGGCGCGTAGTACAGTGTAATTTCGCCAGGGCAAGGAGCAAAGTTACGTTCCGGATCTTCCGCATTGATGCGACATTCTATGGCATGCTTCACAAATTTTATATTTTTCTGGTCAAAAGGAATTTTTTCGCCGGCAGCAATGCGCAACTGCAAGTCGATCAAATCGATTCCCGTCGCCTCTTCGGTTACGCCGTGCTCCACCTGAATGCGTGTATTCATTTCCATGAAGTAGAAATTGCCCTGCCTATCGACTAAAAACTCAATCGTTCCCGCATTTTCATAGCCGCATTGCTTCGCTAAACGTACGGCAGCATCGCCCATTTTAGCTCGCAAACTCGCGTCAAGAAATCCCGACGGCGCCTCTTCGATGATCTTCTGGTACCGCCGCTGAACCGAACAATCCCGCTCGCCTAAATGTAAAATCTTCCCCTGTTTATCGCCAATGATTTGGATTTCGATGTGCCGTGGATCCTCGACGAATTTCTCAATATAAACGGCTCCATTGCCGAAATTTTTCTCCGCTTCCACCCGAGCAACATTAAATTCCTTGCTAAAGGAAACCGAATTGTGGACCAAACGCATCCCTTTGCCACCACCACCCGCCACCGCCTTAATAATAATAGGGAAACCGATCGATTCCGCAATTTTCAGAGCTTCATTTTCATTGTCGATTACTCCCTCGCTACCGGGAACAATGGGAACCTTTGCCTTTTTTGCCATATCTTTAGCGCAGGCTTTATTGCCCATCTGGCGAATCACTTCGGGGCGGGGGCCGATAAAGTTAATTTTACAATCCGAACATTGCTCTGCGAATATCGGATTCTCCGACAAAAAGCCATAGCCCGGGTGGATGGCATCTACATTGCCCAACTCCGCCGCACTAAAAATGCGATCCGCCCGCAAATAGCTCTCCGGGACCGGAGCCGCACCGATACAAATCGCCTCATCGGCTAACTGTACGTGTAGCGACTGTTCATCGGCCTCCGAATAAATCGCCAACGTTTTTACGCCCAACTCACGGCATGTTCGGATGATACGTAGGGCAATTTCTCCCCGATTAGCAATTAAAATTTTATCAAACATCTAACTAATCTCTATTTTGAATAGCGGTTGACTGAATTCGACCGGCTGACCATTTCGTACCAATATTTCGCGAACAATCCCTGAAATATCGGCTTGGATTTCGTTCATCACCTTCATCGCTTCGAGGATACAAATGGGAGAATCCTTTTCAATTCTCGAACCAACCCGCACAAAAGTGTCGCTATCGGGTGAAGGGGAAGTATAAAAGGTACCGACCATTGGCGATTTAATGACATAAAAATTTTCCGCGGGCGTCGTAGGAATATCGGTTTCAATGGGAACAGTGGGAATATGGGGCTGTATGGCATAGGCTTGGGGTAGAGCCGGTGCCAATACAGAATTATTCTTACGCAAGACAATTTTTGTTTTTCCATCTGCGATTTCGATTTCAGATAGGTTTGAACGATCCATGATCGCAATTAAATCTTCGATATCATCCTTATTCAAAATATTCCTCCGACTCTAAAACTACTTCTTGACTCAGTAAAATTTTCCCCAGAATCAGTCCAATATTTGGAAAAAGTCATGCAACGGCAAGATGAAATTTTATCGGATACACTAACTGTTTCCAAAGAAACTATTTTTGATAGTATTTCTGTAGGTAGGATTGGTATCGCTTCGCGTTCCGAAAGCGCTCACTCCGATACAAAGGTGGAGCGAAAGACATTGTTTTTCGATTGCCTACGCTACGTCTTTCAGGGAGCTTTGGATAAAGAACTAGGTACCGCTCTATTATTAATGGCAATACAAACTTTAGGAGCATCCGTAAATTACAAGGTGAGTCTGACCCTATTGACTTCAATCGGTTTCATCGGTATGATTTTTACGCCAATTACCCAGCAGCTTGCCAATCGTTCGCGATGGAATAGCATGCAGGTTTCGGCACTCTACTTTACACTGATGGGCATTGCGTTTTGTTGTGCGGCCTTTGCGACCTCTTGGGTTATGTTTTTTACACTTATGGCCCTAGCTCGGATTTGCGATAAGCAGCAGATTCCGCTAATGATCGACATCTATTGCGACAATTATCCCAAAGCGCGTCGAGGATTTAAGGTGGGAACGGCCTTAGCGTGTATGCCAATAGGAGGGATTATTTTTGCGCAGTGCATGGAACGTTTCTGGAATAAGAATCCGAATCATTTCTGCTACGCATTACTTTTGGCGAGTTTATTGGCTTTATTTTGTGCCATATGTTTTCTAAAAATTCCAGCACGAAAAGTCGTCGCAACCCAATACCCACCGCTCTGGGATAACTTCAAATGGATTGCTAGGGATCGCCTTTTCGCGGCAATTCTATTCCTTTATTCTCTCATCGCGATTGCGAATCAGATGACGTTGCCGTTGCGCGTGGAGTACTTAGCGAACCACAAACACGGACTTAATCTTTCCTACGGGACGATTTTAGCGATATTTGCGGTTATTCAGCCTTTGGCGGGCGTACTCAGTGGGCCGCTTTGGGGAAAATTGTACGACCACGTTAATCTCATCACGATGCGCCAATGTGTAACGATATGTCTCCTAATCGGTATCCCCCTATTTTTCGCAACGCATGATCTCCGCATGATTTGTTTAGCGAGTGTACTTTTAGGGATTGGCCGGAGTGGCGGTGTTATTTTTTGGAGTTTATGGGTAAGCGACATTGCACCGAGAGAGAAAGTTGGCGAATATATGAGCGCGAACACGGCGGTTATGGGATTGCGCGATGCCCTTGCGCCCCTTTTGGGCTACGTTTTGCTCGAATACTTGGGTCCGTGGGCAGTCGGCGTAACGGCCTTTGTATTACTAGTTTTTTCCCTTATCGGCTTTGAATATCTTCAACGTCCCCTTGCCCTCCGAAAATGCATTCTAGATTTTGAAAAATAATTTAAAATATTTCAGCATAGTGCGAGCAGGTCAGGTGCAAACGCGGCAAGTAACGGGATTGTGCGATGCTCCAACGCTTTTTGAGGCTGCGTTTTGCTTGAACCCTGGATCCGCGGACAGTCGGCGTAACGACTTTTGCACTGCTAGTTTTTCCCGCCTCGGCTTCGAGTATTTCCGCCATTATCCTACTCTCCGATAACCAATCTTAGACCCCGAATAATGATTTCAAATATTAACCTAAAAAAAGCTTGACTTGGGAAATAAATTATACGATATGGCACTTTAATGGATACAAAACTATTAAAATCAGTTGTTTTAGGAAGTATGGGAATATTATCTTCTAATCTTCTGGCAACAGGCTCAAACGAAGAATTAGATCAAAAAAAACAAGCTACCGGCCAATCTAAACCAACGATAATCGAGAAAAGAGAGCATCCATATTCGATGTGGAAAAATAATGATTGAAAAGAAAAGAGCAATGGCTAAGATTGTATCCCCGATGGCGGAGTTAATTCGAGAGATTGGGCTAATGGATCAACCGAAGGCACTCTCAATTGTAGAACTGGAACAAATTGTAAATGATGTGCTCGGGGAGGTAGTAGCTGAAAATTAAAAAGTGGCCGTTCAAATCGCCTAACGGATTAATTCTCAGTTCCGGGAAATGTTTAGTTTATTTCTGAATCGTCTGCGAGCTTAAAATACTCAATTTAGTAATCGAAAATATCCTTGAAAAAATTAAATATAAAATCTGGATTGGATGAAATATATGGAATGGAATTTATTAAAACTAATTATTGGTTGGACAACATGTGGAATATCTCCTAGTCCTTCGGCAACGGAAAATCCAGATTTCCTCCCCGAATCAGTTCCCCAAGCGGAAGCTGACGGAGTATCTCCTAGTCCTTCGGTAGCGGAAGATCCAGATTCCACTCCTGAATCAGTTCCCCAAGCGGAAGCTGATCCTTCAAACGACGAAGATGACAAAAATTCGGAAATAATAGAACTATTAACAGCAAAATTCCGTGCACAATTGGGAGAAAATTCGGAAATACCGGATGATTTAATAAAACTATTTACAGATAATTTCTTTATGATTTTACATTTTGAAACGGACGTAAAAATGAAATACTTCGCAACTGATCAATCGATACGCTATGCCATAAAAAATCATGACCTCCCCACATTAGCGCGAATTTTAGATAACGAAATCGGCAATCCCGTACGCGAAGAAATCAAAGCAAGTGGTATGGAAGTTTTTAAAAAAGCCAAAAGAAAATATAATGTAAGTACACTCGAAAATAAATGCTACACCACCATCGGTCGGTTTTTCAGTACAAGACAAGTTCTATGGATTGAGTACGCCATCGAAATGGAAAACCTCGAGGCCATAGCCCTTTTTCTCATTTACCGCTGGCATTCGACATATTCCGACAATAATAAAGAAACCGACAAAAAATTAAATGAATTTGCAGACTTCGCTTTTCAACATGACCTCCCTAAAATAGAACTTTTCATAAGAAAATTATTCGACAGTGAATATTCCGACGATACGGCCATAACAGACATTCGTAAAGAACTAAAAAAATACCCAATTTACGGGGAAAATGCAGCTGAAGCGATTAGAAGAAATGTACAATTTGCAGTAGAAATCATAAACATTCTAACGGAAGATCGAGCCCAGTGTTATATATTGTAAAATCTATTCCGATTCGTACTTCCTATACTCCCATTTTGACAACAATTGCAAAATCAATCACCAATATATTCCGGGAAATATTTAATATTATTTTTGCTTTTCTGATAAATCCCACCACATCTATTGCGGAAATTTTACGTATTTTACCCTAATCTTCCAGATTGCTGCATTTATTGATAATAAATTACTTAAAAACCAAAAAAATTCTTGACATCAAAATAATTATGCTACTATGGAAATTGTTATGAAAAAAACCAACAAAAATCTTTACATGATCATGCTCTATGGAGCTATGATGGGGCATTGTGCCGCAACTGGCGGAAATCACGGTCAAAACGCATCAAAGGCACCTCAACGGCGCGCGGGTGTATCTAGACAGTCCACGGTCATGACTAGATGGTCTGCGGTTGCACCTAAATCGTTTAGGTCTGTATCTTCTGGACAGTTTATGGGTGCATCTAGACGGCCTACGGATACACAATGGCTTATGGCTACACAACGCCCCACGGCTACACAACGGCTCACGGATACACAATGGCTTATGGCTACACAACGACCCACGGCTACACAACGACCCACGGCTACACAACGGCTTACGGATACACAATGGCCCACGGGTGCATCTAGACAGCCAACGGCTACACAACGGCTCACGGATACACAATGGCTTATGGCTACACAACGACCCACGGCTACACAACGGCTTACGGATACACAATGGCCCACGGGTGCATCTAGACAGCTAACGGCTACACAACGGCTCACGGATACACAATGGCCCACGGGTGCACAACGGCCCACGGATACACAACGGCCCACGGGTGCATCTAGACAGCCAACTGTTGCGCCTGAATGGCCCATAACTACAACATATAATTGGACTAGGAGTAATCCACCTAATCAAACACAAGCATCACAAAGTCAAGCATCACAAAGTCTCGCTAATCAACCACCTAAACGGCAGAAAACATCAAAAAAACGTTATTCGTCTAATGGAGCTTATCTTCCCATAATCTTGCAATGCTCAAATCACACGATTTTTGAAACGGTCAGGGGACGAAAAGATAAATTGGAAGACCATGAACGAAAAATTCTCGATAAGATGCGGCAAGCCCTTACCTATCTCAAGAAGAACGTTCCCCAATCCGATGAAAAGGCCCTTGACGTTTTAGAGCGGATAGAAGGAGAGTTATACCAGGTTAGCCGTGAAGGCTTAGGCGGAAAAGGAAGATACGCTTCCGTTCGAGCCATGGATGGAATAGTTTCTGTGGCTACACACCTGCTAACTCAACAGCCAACTGAACAAAAAAAGGACGAACTAAAAGAATTATTAATTCAAACACCCCTAATGATGCGTTCAATGTCTCACAATAGTTCAACAGAACCTTACTGGGAAACTATTGAGAAAAATATGCAAATCGCATCGTGCACATTGGGAATCAATCTCTCCCTTTAATAAATTATCTGAAAGCAATAAATCACTTCATAAATAATAGGGGAAGTCTGGAATTTTCAGAATTTCCCCACCGTCGAAGGTTAAATATTAAAATGAGTTGCCAAACGGATTCGGAAAATACCGGTAACACAAGAGATTATTGGATAAATAAATAAACTTGGCGATAACGGATAGATAACTTTTGCTTTTGCAAAATATTAAGCGAAAAATAATAAAAATACCTCAACGGAAAAGATAATTTCGCCAATATTATCAATACGATGAGAATGATTAGTGAAATTTTCCGCAAAATTCCATTCTTTTGGGCTGCGATTGGGCATTGCACGGCAACGTACGAAACGCCCACATGGAACCCATTTTAGCCAATTGATCCCCCGTATCGATATCGATTGCCTAGCGATTGCTTCCGCAAACGGCGACCAATACCAGAGCAATACTGCCTCTTTGGAGCTTATCTTCCCATAGCAAATCCATTTCCGGAAAAATAATAAAAATAATAAAAGTTTCCCACCTATAATTCGAATTTTCTCACAATGACGGCGGAATTCGTACCCAACATACCGAAGGAGGTATTCAGAATGATTTTGACTCGCCCAATTGACTTAGCTTCGCCAATTACAAGATTCCGAAGTACACATTGAGGATCAAGATCGTCGATATTAATCGTCGGGTGAACGTAGCCGTCATTAAACGCCGGTAAATTCCCAGCTAATTCCAGTGCCCCCGCAGCACCCATCGTGTGGCCAATAAAACTCTTGGTATTATTAATATATGTCGCTTCCGTATCCCCAAACACCTCGCGAATCGCTTCACACTCAACCACATCCCCCATCGGCGTCGATGTCGCATGAGTATTGACAATATCGACGTCCCACGGTCGTAGATTGGCGCGTTTCAGGGCGAGACGAATACACTGCGCTTGGCGCTCTGCATTGGGAAGCACCGCATCGGTAGCATCCGTATTCATGCCGTAACCAACGATTTCACCGTAAATTTTCGCGCCACGTTTTTGCGCATCGACGAGGCGCTCAACCGTAAATAAACAACCCCCCTCACTGATAACAATTCCGTTGCGCCCGCGGTCGAAGGGCCGACTGACTTTGTTGGGATCATCCCCATGCCCCAATGCCCCTTGACTACGAAACCCAGCAAATATCCCAAAAGTATAGATGCTTTCGCTCACACCCCCCGCAATGGCTAGATCCACTTCGTCGAGGCGTAACATCTGGACAGCCTGGATTAATCCCGCATTTCCAGCTGCACATGCGGCACCAATGGTATAATGGGGACCACGAATACCCAGTTTAAGAGTAATCGTTCCGGCAGGGTTATTGGCGATGGTCCGCGGATTATGGTGGGGCGGCCAAAATTTTACATCGTAATTGAATTGCCCCAAATTAAAAACTTCGTTCTCCGTCTCTACGTTACCGTGCTCCGTAACCCCAACGTAGACGCCAATACGCGCAGTATCGATCGCATCCAACTGAATACCCGCATCAAGCAAGGCTTCCTGGGCACAAAAAACACCAATGGACCCCGCCCGCGTACCATTGCGTAACTCCTTTTTGCTCTGATATTTCAAAGGATCGAAACTGCAGATACCGGCCGGTAATTTACCCATATAGCGCACCTCCATTTCCTGAACACGGGAAATTCCATGGAGCAAGCAATGGCGAAAATCAGCCAAATTATTCGCATTGGGCGCCGTTAACCCAATACCGGTAATCACAACTCTTTCGCGATCCATCGACTAAGGGGTAACGATAACACGAAAAATTGAAAGAAAAATCATTGCCCCACAACACAACCTTCTCACTCGGCCCCCCAAACCATTGTTCCCAATGATCAACCTCTGCCCCACAATGCAACCTTTTCTACCACAACTTCAACAATATGGGCCAAGATTTGGGTAATGCGCCGCTCTCATAGGAATTACGACATTAGCTCATTATGACCGGAGAATAGCATCTGGTATATCGCCCTTAACGATGGGCGCTTATATATTAGGACACCCAAATTCTTTTCTGCTAGCTTTCTGAAAACCTTAAATACGGGTGGAGCCGATCGGTCTCGAACCGACGACCTCCACAATGCCATTGTGGCGCTCTACCAACTGAGCTACGACCCCCAATGAATTTGTTTTATGGTATTTTTTCACCGGGAATCAAGTAAAAAGTATACCCCACCCAAACAATGAAAACTTTTTTAAAAAATTAAATTTTCATTTGTCTTTTGCAAAATTTTGTTATTATAGGAATCATGAGTATTGCACCAACTCAATTCAACAGTTTTACGGAGGCCTTCGATGTAATCGCCGATGTTCGAGACCATGCCTGTAAAGAGCGCACTGAACAAAAATTAACCATAACGGTTGCCAACAAAACTTACGACATTAAAGCCGAAACAACCATCAAACATCGCAAAGGACAAGGCATTCGCAATTGGCTAAGAAAAAAATGTGGCATAAAAGAGACAGCTATAAGTATTACGGAAAGACGAAAAGTCAGACAAGTCGGGCAAGATCTCGCATCCGGACAGATGGTTCGACTGGATTCTGGGACTGCGGAAACGATATCCATTAAATGTATATTCAACAAAGGTAAGGGCCTAAAAGCTGAACTGCGAAAATTAGACAAAAAATTAAACTTACAATCAAAATCGACTGCCCGGCAATCTCCAACACAACGGAAAGTTGAAGGAAACGTAGCAGAAGAATTAAAAAAACGATCGGAAAGGAAACAGAAACCGCCATCACCTCCGACTGCGTCAATGGGTACCCCATAAACTCCGACAACTAAAAGGTCAAGGGACGAGAATATCATGAATGACCTCAAAACAAACATTCCTACCCTCCAAGCTATGCAGGACATCGCAGGTTAATCCGGAAGAATACCAAAAAATGTGCCAAGAAATGGAAAAATAATACGAAGCACTGATGAATCCACCACGCCCCTAGAGCTATCCGGTAACATCACACTTACCCTACAACCCATTACGGAATTCCTTGGAAAGCAAAGAGTTTTTTATTTTGGCGCGCCTCGCAGGATTCGAACTTGCAACCTTCTGATCCGTAGTCAGATGCTCTATCCAATTGAGCTAGAGGCGCCTAAGTGCTTCATTCTGAAACCAAAAAATGAATTGCAAGCCATTTTACTCATAAATTAGCATGATAAAAATAATATTTTCGCTTTACAATTTCGCGGAACTGATTACGATTCAACCATGGATGCCATTAATAATTTAGCTCGTGATATATATAATTTCACACAGGGTGTTAAAAAGGGAAACATTCAGGAAGGTGTCCCCTTCCTTTCCCATGCCAATGGAAAAGCCTACATCATAGTAGCAGAAAAGGAGAAGAAACATACCTTTCTCCGTTTCTTGAATAAAACAAAAATAAATGTCTATGAAGCCGGCGGGAAAGCCACTCAAAAAGAGCGCTCCATTGGGAGTCCCGAGGAAGCGGTGAACCAAAAATTACTGAATCCCCTAAATAGCGAAAATTTTTATACGGTTTCCACCGAAGGAGCAAAGTTGCTCATGAGATTTGAAACCAAGCAGCTTTCTAATGAAGAAGCTATCGGATCAAGATTACGAGAAAATATCCCAGAGCTCGCCAAAGAGAAAGCGTCAAGCCCGGAAAAAAGCGTTACGGTACCACAGGAAAACCCGAAACCTAAAAATCGTCCACACGTAACATTCCCCGATGAGCCACCTGCTACTCCTCCCCCAACGGTAACATCCACTCCCAGAGAATTAGATCCGCTCGACATACAAACCGACGAATCGCGACGAGGTGTATTGGACGAACTCAAAGAACGCTTAAATAGACAAACACCAGAGGAACTCAAGCGACACTTAGGGGGGCAATCCCAGCCCCAGCCACCAGCAGCAAATCCACCACCAGCGGAATGAAGGCTAAATCAACTCTATCCAAATTACCCGATTGAAAAAGCTTCATTACGTTTTTTTAATCCATTCCCTGGCTTTTGCACGCAATTATTGCTACTTCACATCCCCAATATAAACATAATCAATGCAACCAAAATTCCGGTAAAATTTCCAGGGATTTTGGTTTTATTAATATCTCTACATACCTTGATTCGCTTCGCCCATTGCCTTCGATACCATTCGATCTGAAAATAAAACCCTAGGCAACGGATAACAAAAAGACCCAGGAAAAATCCTGGATCCATCTTCCTTTTTCGCAAATTTAATCCTATCCCTGATTGCGGAATAACGTCTGCGCACCTTGACTCGTCTTGTCCGCTACCTTCGATGAAAGTTCGTTCAAATAAGCCAGTTGCATCACATCCACTTGCATCTTCAGAAGATCCCCACTCGAAAGATCCTCCTTCTTGCTTGCAAACGCTTCAACATTGTGTTGAATCTCCATAAATTTGTCACGCACACTTTGGATCGAACTTACAACACCTTGACTCGGTGTATTCAATCGCAATGGCTCTATGAGTCGACGTCTTCTGCGACCACCTTTTAGAGCACCACTGAGGTTGGGTAACGTAACGCCCCCATTCACCATCGCTTGAAATTCACCGGCGACGTCTGCCCTAAATGGAGGAATAACCCCCTCAATCATCGTCCCAGCGGAAATTCCTCCGACGTTTGCTGCCTGTCGCGCTAGCACACCACCTATCCTCTCCGTTGCTGCTGCTACTTCTATTGCCATTTTATTTCCCTTCCTTAATAATGCTTTCCGCTAATCGGTATGCATCTTTATCTTTTCCATTGTCCATAATACCCGATAAAATCATATCACTTTCGCCTCTACGTCCCACCTGATACAGCAGCAGACCATAAAAAACCTGCGCCATCTCACTCTTGGGATTGATTTTTAACGCTCTCTCAACCAATAGGTTTGATGCTTCGACGTATTCTCCAAAAACCATCCGCATAAAAGAATAAGCAACAAAGGGTAACTCCTGTTTGGGACGTGCCGCAATAACACTTTCGAATATATTTTCGGCATCCCGCTTTCGCCCACTCCCCGTCGATACATAACCGATATCGATGAGTAAGCGAATTATTTCAGTAGGCACCTCTGCCTCGTCGAAATCCGTACTTTGATGGAACGTAAAGGGCATAATTAATCAACGAACATTCTGTACAATTTTCGTTAACGTATCACCAACCGTACGGATGATACCCGTTGACGTCGAAGCAACCGTTCCCCAGGTCTGCACCATCGCCTGTAAACGCAATAGTGTTCCCTGGTCGATATCCGACGCCGCACTCCCTTCAATACATTTAATTGTATCCGCAAGACCTTTTTCATAGGCCGTCATGTAACTCGCTAAAACGATATACATATTGAAGATACTTAACTTCCCCGTAGGAGTTCCAAGATCCGGAAGACTTTCGCCCCCAGCCTGAAATCCCAAATCTGTTGGATTTGACCATGCCATATTTTTTCCTTTCTTTTAATTGTTAGTAATTCATTTACTACAAGCACCAAAATATACAAAAAGATTATAAGGTCAATAAGTTTTTTTATGCTTTTATTTAAAATTAATAATCGTATCTTTCGCACTCTCGAGCGCCTGCTTTAATTTATTAAAAATATCGAATCCGCGGGGATCTAATCCACTGTTTATGCGCGATTTAACGAATTGCTGATACTCCGCTAATTTTTTAAGTAACTCTTGGCGATAGCTGCCATCTTTATCGTCGAGTAACTTGCGCTCCATTTCGATTAACGTTATGCGTTCTTTTTTCCCCATTTTTCCAGCCCTCGCTACGGATACCTCATATCCAGTTCAAATCGAGTGTTATCACCTCATCGGCATTACGAATGGTGACACTGTCCTGTTCGACGCGATCGATAACGTAACCACCCGGCAGTACAGAACCTTGGAAGTATTTCGTCCCACCTTTTATATTTACCCAATCCAACCCTTGACTGTTGAAGTTTACGCTATCGATCTTTCCGCCGAAAAATTTCTCAATGGTCAAATTGCGATCCGTCGACACTGCAATTTTAAAACTAACCTGTGCCTTCTTCTTGAATGTCTTTTCGAAATCCTCACGGGTTACCCCCCACTTATCCTTATCGGCATCGGTGATAGTACCGCTGATTTCGACGCCCTCATCGTTGGCTGCAACTTCCAGTTTATCGCTAAACTTATGGCGTTCGAGAACCGTTTTAGCCAATTCGACAATGGAAGTTCTCGTCAAAACCTCATCCCTAATGTTCGTAATTCCCTTAATGGAAGAAACCTCCGATTTGAGATTCGTCCAACCTTCTTCCTTCTTAACGTACCCGGTCGCAATCAACTCTCCAAATTCTTCCGCCTGTTTCAAAACAATATTTTGTTTCGATTCCTTGACCATCTCCATGGCACTACTCAAAACTTTCTCCATAACCAAAAGCTTGATGGAAATATCTTCCGAAATCGGTTTCAGGGCCGACTTCACCGCGACGGAATCCTCCATCTTATCCACATAACCCACAACGGATACCGGTTCATCACCGATCGGCTTCGAAACTTTAATTTTATTTTTAAATTTTAGGGCATCGATGGCCTTTTGTACGCGCACATCCATGGGTTGTGGAAGAGCGGGAACGGGTCCCTTCTGAGTCAAAACAACCAGGGAAATGGAAGCTCCAAAGGCAATGGCTAAACACAGTACAAAACCCAAAATGTAGCGAACGATGATTTGGCGCCACGTCAGCTGCCGTTCACCAAAAATTTTCCTTAAGAATTTCGCTTTTTTGCTTTCGCGATCGGTAAGCTCCGTTGTTTCGATTAATGCCGCTGCGGAATCAGCCACAAATTCTTTTTCCTTTGGCGTCCCATCCTCATTCTTTTCCTCAGTATCGGCACCACTCTCTACAACCTCCTGAACACCTTCCGCAGACTCCGCGAAAATCGAAACCGCCTCTTCAACTTTTTCTAACTCCGGGAAATCGCCCAGGGCAACGGTTTGCCATTGCTCATTCTCACCCTCACCAAACATCATATGGGTAGCTCCAATGGTTACAAATTGGAAATTATCAATTGCCGAAGGCTCCCGCAATAATTTTCCGGCAACGAAAACATTTCCTTCGAGGGGCGTAATAAAAACACGGCCATCGACCACCTTCAAATTCACGTGCTTATTGGCAACCAAAACATCACTAATAATAACATCACACTCGTCCGCAGCGCCGATAACAATCTCTTCGTCGGGAACATCGAATTCCGCCCCTTGGTGTGGTCCCGACAATACTTTGAGCACTAATCCCATCAAACGATGGAGTCGGATTTAATGGGAAAAATTGTGAGAGTCAATGTTTTTAAGAAAAATTTCACACCCATTCGGTTTGAGTTGCCATTTCCATTTCGCTTTATACATTATCTGCAGAATGTTTTATAGCGATGGCAGAGGTTAAAAAAGTACAGAGGGGTGGGCGCAATAATAGTCAGGTTACCAACGTCCAGGGAACCTATCGCGGCCAATCGGTCGTTATTGTCCAAGATTCTTCCCCATCCGCCATCCAATTGGCAAGCAATATTGCGGGACTTGAGGCAACGAAACAAAAATTGCGCGAACCGCTCCTTCGGCGCTATATCGTCAGCAAAAAGGTTTTCCGGGAAAAAGAAAAAATTCTTATAACCTACACCGAACGCCTCGGTCAAGGTAAACAATCCCGCCATTATAAGGAGGTCTATGCGGACCTCTCGCGCCAACGGTACAAACCGGAATACCAAAACGAGGAAAATCAGGACGCCCTTCGCGACATTTTATTATACAAGGTGGCCGAAAATTTTGGTGAAGTCACCGAACAGGACAATATTCTGGAATACGCCCTCGCGACCCATACGCTCGAACGGGAAACCCTTGAAGTGGAGATAGCCCAGGTCAAAAAAATGATCGATTTTTTTTCGAATCCACCAATCCATACCATTAATATGGGCTTTACCAATTCCGAACGTATGCGGTGGACCGAGAAACTATCAGCCCTGGAAGATAGTCTCCAAAGGAGTGATGCTTTTAAAACACAATTACTCCGCGCCCGAGAACTATTACAAAAAACACATAAGAAGGAGATCCGTGACGGCTACAATTTGATTCCGAAGGCTGCTGCCATTTTAAACCAACAATATGGCGATGGTAGTGCGCCGGAAAGCGCCGTCAGTTTTGCTGCGACCTACCGCGATGAAGTCTTAGATATGACGAATCCGCTCGATGTTTTTGAAACGTTTATCCGCCGACAGGAAAAAAAACGGGAGAGCTTTCGTCCCTACATTGATTCGATGATCGCCCTTTTTGGTATCGATATGGCTTCTTCAAATCCCTCGCGTTCCAAGGAAGAATTGCGGCATGTGCGCGACGGTCTTTTCCGCATCGAAATTTGTGGGCAGATTTACGACAATGTTGGTATCCTGGGACGTAATATTCGCCGTATGTTTTCTACATCTTCTGACCAACCGAAATAGATAGGAGTTTTTATGCAAGAAATGACCGATAAGGAACAATTAGCCACTACCCGGGAGCTAGTCCGGCTCGCACAGGGAGCATTTGTAAGTAGCCAGCAGGTTACGAATCTGATCAATCTTTTTTGTCCCGACAGTACGAAGAATCTAGAGATTGCCATCTACACGCTCCACCAAACGATCGAACTCGTACGCAACCTCCCTCAAAAATTTTTCAAAGATGATCAAGCGCAGACGCAGCTGCTTACGGCTATGCAAACGAAGCTGGATGCCCTCATTTTACGGGAAGAGGAGGCTACTGCGTCAGCATTCTTAGCGAAAGGAAGCTCATAAATGGAACGTCACATTACGGAAGCTTTAATACATATGGGGAAAAAAATGGGTCTTCCCCTTTTTACGACGAACACTCATGGCATCCTTCACCTATCGATTACGAATACCGGTGAACTTTTTATCGACATCCAGCGATCTGACATTTTCCTTTACCTACTTAACGCATTTCCCGTTTTAAATTTCAAACTTATTACGACGGCATATATTTTTTGCGAAGAGAAAGCGAAGCACAATTTCACGATGAATCCTGTTTTACAGGGCGAGGACCGGTTAGGTTTGGCGATCAGGATTCGGAACGAAGATTTTTCGCCCGTATCACTTGAAGGCGCCATTAATCAGCTCATCGATACGACCACACGTTTGAGACAATTCGCTGACCGTTTTTGATAAGGACGGGCCTTTTTTACGGTCATCGTTGAATTTTTTCTTTTCAAAATTGCTTTTCACAGGACAATTTCTTCTTCATCGTCACTGGGCATGGCTAAAATAGCGTTATTTCCATCTTCCGTTCGAGCATTCACAATGTTTACTTCGTTTTCGAAGGGACGCCCATTAGCATACCTTATTTCAAAAATTTTAATTTTCCGTTCTAACGTTATAGACATAAACATCTACCCTTCCGAATAAATTGGAAAGAATTTGTGCGTTAAAAAGACACGCTATCGCAACGCCTTTTCTCCAATCAAGACGCATCATATCCAAAGAACTCCTAAGAGGCGAGCAGGATCTCCTCGGGAAAGAGGCATCATACCTTCTATAATACTTTTTCGTAAATTCTATAAACTCCTGGAAATGATCATAATCATTCCTTTCAGATCTGTTCTCCTGGATTTGTCGAACAGCCCCAGCCCAATCTTCGCTACTACCATTGATACATAATACCTTTGCTATTTCATTAACCTCTTCTCTTATCCATGAATTGATATCAGACCTTTTTAAAAAGTCCCTTAGCTTTTTGAGGGACATACGGCACCCACTATATCAATATTTGTTTATTGGCTTTAATGCTCGAATCCTTTGCTCAATTTCGGTTATAATATTATTACGCGAATGGCGAAATGAAATGGCCTGAATAAAAGGCAAAAGGATTTAGGGGGATTAAATGAAAATCATTCCCCCAAGCTTGATTAGATTATTTCCAATTGGCGTAACGGGAGGAAAAATCGAGGTTCTTGTTGGTCGATCCCCCCTTCCTCCCGGTTTGCGAAAATGTACGCGCGAACCGGCATCGAACTTTTCGAGGAGTAGCCAATGGGACACATTCTTCGACGACAACTACATTTGGTTTAAAGCTCTATCTGGTCCTAACGGAAAAACAAAAAATTACTCAATTTGGAATAAAATACTCCGATAGAAAAAAAGTTGCGCCGAAAACGTTCTCTCTTGGAAACGGCCATCGGAAAGTTTCAATTCCTTTTTGGCTTTACGCTTTCCAAATTCCGTTCCCAAATTCCGGCTTTCGCCTCTTTTTCTCTCGCTATTTTTGCCTTTAATTTTCCCTCTTCATTGCGCCATCCGCGTAATAAACTTTATCTTAGGAAGATTTTTAATTGCTTCACATAGGCATTTTCTCGGTGATAATGAACCGGGCGGGCGGCTGCCAGGTATTGACGGAGGTGTGCCAAGCCTTCTTTGTGCCCCACTTATGCGTGCATCCGGAGGGGGATTCCCGGATGTTTTTCCTGAAGCGCCTGAGGGATCTAATGATGGTAATGGTAATGATGACGATGATGGTATTGACATTTTTTTATCCTCTGCAATTCATTCTTTTTATTTTTGAAAATTTGTCAAATATTTTTTATGTATATTTTTGAATATTGAAAATAAAATAATAAAAAATCACATGCGAATAAATTGTGGATCTAGGCCGCCGGCTGGCATAGCTTCACCGCTATTGGCACCATCATCTGCGAATTGTATGTCATCTTTCGGAAGCTCGCCCTGTAAAAACCGTACCATATCTTCGTGTTCCTTTTGATAGCGTTCGATAAATTTCTCAAGAATCTTTTTTAAATTATCCAAGTTTATAAATTCTACCGGCAATAGGCGTGCCATTCCCAGTTGCTTACTCTCTTCATCGTAGGAAAATGTTAGATTATCAGATTCGATATCCCCATTCTGCATAACGTAGTGGCGAAGGACTTCTTTTCTCCCAATATTGGGGACTTCACCGAGTTCGGTGTAAAAAATCATTCCATTAAAATGCTCGTTGAATTTTAGATGAATTTGAAATTCATCGCCCACCGCTAAACAGCAATAGGCTTCGTCATCAACCTCCAGTTCTGCGCCAATTTCTTGGCCAAAATCACTGATTACCTGTACCATTAAATCTCTCGACATATTTTTATCCTTTTTCGAAAGGCTACAAAATGAATTTAAAATGTCAATAATTTTTCGAAAAAATTATAATAAAGAAAATAAATTGAGATTTGTAAGTATTTCAGCAACCCGATTGGGTGTCAGTGCAGCGAAATGATTTTTATCCGGTGATTTTATAATGTAAACCGGCGCTTCAAAAATAGGGCGTATTTTATTGGGATTTGTCGGACCAAAAAGCACAACCGTTGGGATACCTAGGAAATTGGAGAGGTGGACGCCTCCCGTATCATTGCCGATCACAAGCTTACAGGTCGCAATTTCATCGACAAGTGCGGGGAGATTCGTTTTACCGGCGCGATCGATGACACGATTTTCATGGTGAAATTGATCCTTAATTTCCCGTGTAATAGCCCCATCCATCGGTGTTCCGAAAAGGATGATATCAGCAGTCGTTTGCTCTAAAAGAATTGCGGTAAAGTTGATCCAATGGGATGTTGGCCAACGTTTGGCTGGACTATTTTCACTACCGCAAATCAGGCCGACGGTATGGGATGGTTCGATTTTTAAGTGGAAGGGCGTGAGATCCCAAGTGCCCCGATAGCCCATTTCTTGGGCAAAAAATAGTGTCGTTTTTTCCTGGTGAACGTTCGCCAAATTGTCAAAATTTATAAAGATACGCGTCGAAAACCAAGGACGCTTTTTCTGTGGGAACTGTTGCGCAAACGAATGCGTCGCATTCAGAATAAATGTTTCGATATCGGCCGTCGTCGAATTGACAAGCCGTACAAGAAAATCAGGCCTCAATCGGCGATATTCAAGGAGCTGTTGATAATATTTTTTACTTTTTGGAGCAAGTGGTAAAATCTGATCCCCAAGGTGTAAATCTTCTAAGAACTGAACGAAATGCGATCGCGCCATCAATGTTACTTGCGCATCGGGGCGTGCTTGGCAGATAGCTTTCACGAGGGGAATGGCCATGATGATGTCACCCAACCAATTGGGCATGCGAATAAAAATTTTTAATTTTTTTTCTACTTTCGAAAAGTCAATGGCATTACGTTTCTGCGATAAATTGAGCCAATTGTGCCCTTGATCGTGTGTATGCCAGCGGTTATGTGCCCATAGCCAATCGCAGCACGTTTCTTCATTGGATAATAATTTTTGTTCCAGCCACGCATTCATTGCATGCGCGACGTAATAATCGTCGCCTGCGGATTTTTGAGGATGTTCGGGGATTTTAGGATTTGCATCTTTGACATTGAGGCGTTCTACGAAACATTTTGCCTGGAAAACTCCCAATCGCTGGGGCATCAAGCCGTAGATGGGACAGCGAAAGTGCCGATATAAAAGGTCAGGAAGGGGTGTTGTGGAAGCAATTCGTCCGAAAAATGTCGACAGAACTCCCCAGTCATTGGCATTTTGATCAAATAAAATAACGACCATTCCATTGCGATTTAAAATTTCCTTGGCCTCCAAAAATCCTTTCCCTCGCGCGAGCAGTTTTAAGCCAAATTTTTCCCGCGTTTTGCGGATAAATTGCTCCAGCGACCCACTTTTAAATGGCCTGTAAATCACACCGATTTCATTTTGTTTCGCCGCTTCATTCAGTAGCGGTATGATTGTCATCGCCTCCATCTGAGAAAAATGGGGCAGTAAGATAATCCGTGGACCATCGTTTGATACTTTTTCGCGGAAAAATTCTCCAATCGAATCGTCCAACTGAAATGATCGTCGAATCCGTTTTTTGGAAAAATAGGGCAGAGCGACCGCCAGGAATCCCAATTCAACCATGCGTGTACAACTTTTCCACGCTAATATTTTACATTCCGTTTCCGTTTTTTCAGGAAAAGCACGGGTGATGTTCGAAAGTATAATCCGTCGTCTCCGTCGGAAAAATAAAAAGAAAAATTGTCCCCAAAATTGACATAGCAATGCGACACAACCAACGGGTAACTTCGCAACGATAGAGCCTATGGTACCGATGAATAGGCGAAGAATCATGAATATTTTCTAAACATCAATGCGGCGTTATGTCCTCCGAACCCGAGATTTTCACTGATCGCGACGTTTACATTTTGCCGAATTGCTCGGTTGGGGACGTAGTCCAAATCGCACTCCGGATCAGGATTTTCGTAATTAATCGTTGGGGGTATGATGCCCGTTTCGATGACTTTGGCACAAACAATCGCTTCGATTCCACCTACCGCTCCCAATAAATGCCCTGTCATGCTTTTTGTTGAGCTGATTTTTATTTTTTTTGCATCCCCTTTAAAGACACGTTTAATGGCGAATGTTTCGGTTTTATCATTCATTTCCGTCGACGTACCGTGGGCATTGATGTAGTCCACATCGGTGGGTTGCAGTCCCGATTCGTGTAGCAAGTTTTTTAGGCAATTGGCCAACCCGCTACCTTCTGGATCTGGGCTTGTAATATGGTAGGCGTCGCAATTGGCTGCGTATCCGATCACCTCGCAGTAAATTTTTGCTTTGCGTGCCAGGGCACTTTCCAAAGTTTCGAGGAGTACGATTCCGGCTCCTTCGCCCATTACAAAGCCATCCCGTTGGGCGTCGAAGGGGCGACTAGCCCGTTCCGGTTCGCCATTGAAGTGGGTTGACATTGCCTTCATCATACAAAATCCGGCAAAACTGAGTCCAACGAGTGCCGCTTCGCTTCCTCCGGCGAAAATAGCATCTGCCTTTCCGAGTTTAAGCATATGGTAAGCTTCGCCGATGGTATGGGCTGAGGAGGAACATGCGGTTACGGCCGAGAAATTAGGGCCTTTGAAGCCATATTGAATGGCAACGATCCCCGATGCCATGTTACAGATGAGGGATGGGATCATGAATGGTGATACCCTAAGTGCGCCGAGATTATGGAAGCGTGCGGTTTGTTTTTGAATGGTATCGATGCCGCCGATACCCGAACCGATAATGACGCCGACGCGGAAAGGATCGAATTGTTTAAGATCAAACTCGGCATCTTGGATAGCATTTTGGGTAGCGGCGACAGCGAAATGGGTAAAGCGATCGCTTCGTTTGGCATCTTTTACGTCCATATAATCTTCGGGATTGAAGTTTTTCACTTCTGCACCGACCTGACAGGAATAAATTGCTGGATCGAAGGAAGCAATCCGTTCGATTCCACTTTTACCTGCGATAAGGTTATCCCAAAGGGTGGAGGCAGTATGTCCAAGCGAAGTTACACTCCCCAAGCCCGTAACGACGATACGATGTGATTCCGACATACATTCATTATGCGATGCGACTTTTGATATATTCGATGACGTCTTTGACGGTGAGTAATTTTTCGGCATCCGTTTCGGGAATACCGCCTTCGATTTCGTTTTCGAATTCATCTTCGAAAGCCATCATGAGTTCGACAGTTCCGAGGGAATCCGCTCCTAGGTCGTCTAGAAACGATGCATTATCGGTCACTTTTTCTTCACTGATATTGAGGGAATTGACGATTACTTCCCTTACTCTTTGATCGATTGATTTTTCGGCCATAACTTACGATTTTCTATACCTATTAATATTGTTTCTCCAAGTCAAGCGGCATTTTGCATTATTTCGCAACGTGGCCATTATTGAGCTGTGGTATTTTTTTTGAAAAACTTTCCGCATTAAAGTAAAATTTTATTGATTGTTTTTTATTTTCACATAACAGGAACTACTATGAATAATACGGGCAGTAAAAAGTATGTAGTTTTTGGTAGGAGTATTCCAACGGCGAGTTTTGTTAAAAGGGCAGACCAAACACTAAAGATGCAAGCATCAAAGGCGGACAAAGCTGCGACGGTAACTATAGGAAAGGAGCTGGGAAAAGGTGGTTTTGGTGTCGTGCAAGCGGGTACAGTTACCGATTCTAAAGGAGATACGCATCAAATTGCTATTAAGGAAATGCGGAAGGTAACTAAGAAATGCTATCCTCAATGTGTATCGGACAGGCTAGCGGCGATGACGGTGGATTGTCTTTCAATGGATAAATCCCCATGTCTTTAGCTGTCAATGTTT
Organism: Puniceicoccales bacterium; assembly: GCA_031278845.1. Lineage (GTDB taxonomy): Bacteria > Verrucomicrobiota > Verrucomicrobiia > Opitutales > LL51 > LL51. The sequence goes on along the minus strand of JAITJQ010000078.1, from coordinate 8,147 downwards.
ACCTTACAACACATGTGGAGTAAATGTGCTATAGAAAGTATTTTGTCAAGAGAAAAAATAAAACATTCAACATTAATGAAGTTTTATTCCTATTTTCCTTTCAAAATATGAGGTATTTTGTCGAGTGCTACCGCTAACTGTTCGACCTCTTCCGTTGTGTTATAGGGGGCAAGCGATAGGCGAACCGTTCCGTTAATATTGAGCGCTTTCATGAGTGGTTGTGCGCAGTGGTGTCCTGCGCGGACCGCAATTCCTTCGCTGTCGAAAATACTTGCCACATCGTGGGGATGAACGGATCGGTGAATGAAAGAAATAATCCCTGCCCGTCGATTGCTTGGCTTTAAAATTTCAATGGAAGGATTTTGTTCCAAGATCTCAAAAATACGTCCCTTGAGTTGCTCGCTGTGATTCTGTACCGCGGACCAATCGATTTTTTCGAGAAATCGAACCACTTCCCGTAGCCCGGCGATTCCGACGACATTCGGCGTCCCCGCTTCGAAACGGGCTGGGATTTCGCGAAATAGGGCCGGTTGATCGAAGGCGACGCGCTCAATAATCCCGCCACCTAAATGATATGGCTGAAAACGTTCGAGGTATTCGGCACGTCCATAGAGAAATCCGATCCCCATCGGTCCAAAGGCTTTATGCGCTGAGGTGGTGAAAAAATCGCACCCCATTTCTTGTACATCGATTGGGCCGTAACTCAGTGATTGTGCGCCATCGACGATACAGAGTGCTCCCACCGCATGGGCCATCTGTGCAATTTTTGGAATCGGATTAACTGTCCCTAAAACATTGCCAACGTGTGCAATGGAAACGATCCGCGTACGTTCCGAAAGCTTACGTTCAAAATCTTCTCCATCGAAATCGCCCGATTCGGTCATATTGACGACCCGAATGGTTGCTGCAAGCCGTTGCCAGGGGAGAATATTCGCGTGGTGTTCCTGGATAAATAGGATAATTTCGTCTTTTGGGGTGAGCGAGGCGAATTGGGATGCTAGAAAATTGAGACCTTCCGTCGTACCCGAATTGAAGATAATTTCCCGTATTTCGCGGGCATTGATCCACCGGGCGATTATTTTACGCGTAGATTCGTAGACTTCTTCGGCTTTTGCGCCGAGATCATGTATTCCGCGATGTACGTTTGCATTACACGTGCGCAAGTGGTGTATCATGGCTTCGATGACGCATTCTGGCAGCTGAGTTGTAGCGGCATTATCGAAGTAAATTAGCGGTTTGCCAAAGCGATTTTGGCCACTTAAAATTGGAAATTGCTGGCGAAAAGTATAAACGTCAAAACTCATATTTAAAGCTAACTGCTAACCGAAGCTATTATTGTTCGGAGATTTAAGCATTTTCAGGTACTTTACTACTGTCAAGCTTTTTAGGGGGATGCAGATAGTTTTTGGCGTTTAGATTTTCGAGGCGGAGGTACTTTAGATGTTCATGGAAATAAAACATTTTTGGGTTATTTTGGTTTTAAATTATGAACATGCCGCTCGCTCCCACCCTCTACCTTCTAGCCTTGGAAAAAAAAACGTGGCTGTCAAGTTACTTTAAAAATATTTCTTCGAAAATAATTGTAAAAATAATAACCAATTCATTGTCCTTTACCCCCTAAAAACCCCCACATTAACTCGTAATATCCGCTTGCGCAAGTTTCATGGAACAACCCTCTGTTCCGCAAAATTTGAACTTTTTTCCGAAATTCTAATATTTATTATTGCATTACCCTCATTTCACAAAATATAAGAAGCCTAGTTTTTGCTAACCCTTTATATTGTGATATAATGCCCGATGTCATTCAAAATCATACCGTTGCTATTCGACTGGAACAGTATTCCCTTGACGAGCTTATGTGTTTTGTCGACGGTGGACTCGATACCATCGATCCCACGAAACTCTCCAATACTTCACCCTATGACGTTAGTTCCTTCCTCGAACGCCTCTCTTCCGATGACCAACAGTTCATCCTCCGCAAACTCTCCTCTTCGGATGTTTCCCTCGTTCTCGCTGAAATGTATTCCTGCGATTCAGCCGCAATCCTTAGCGAAATGCGCGATAACCGTGCCATTAAAATTCTCGAGGAACTCGAACCCGATGACGCCGTTGACCTCCTCCTAAATGTCGAGATCCGTGACCGAGAACGCCTCCTCGGTAAACTGTCTAAGGAATTCGCAACCACATTGCGTAATCTCATGCGCTATGACCCCGACACGGCCGGTGGCGTTATGACTCCCTATGTCACAACGCTACGCGAAACGATGACCGTCGACCAGGCAATCCAATATATCCGCCGTGAAAAAAATGAAACGGAAAATAGCGATATCCTCTACGTTGTCGATAGTTGCCGACGCCTGGTTGGAGCGACAACGGTACGCAGTCTCATCTGGGCGAAATCGCAACAGAGTATCGCCGATATCATGGAACGCGATATGACGTCGGTCTGTAATCCGGATGAATCGAAGCAGGATGTCGCCCTAACGATGACCGAAACCCATGCGCAAACGCTACCCGTTGTCGATGGTCAAGGGCGTCTGCTCGGTATCATTACCCATGACGACGTCATCGATATTTTACATGAATTGGCGACGGCCGATATGCAAAAATTATACGGTGCGGGCAGCAATGAACACATTACCGATGGCGTTTTATCGAGCGTTCGGCGTCGTACTCCCTGGCTATTTGTCAATTTACTGTTTTCGACAATCAGTACCAGCGTTATTTCGAAATTTTCGGATCAAATTCAACAGTGTGCGGTTCTGGCGGCATTTCTGAATTTAATCACGATTTTAAGTGATAATTCGGCTTCGCAGGTGCTATCGATTGCGATTCGGGGGCTAGCATTGGGCGAACTACTCCCTTCGGATGTGAAGCGCATTTACGTGAAAGAGATTTGCAAAGGATTTATCAGTGGCATTATTATTGGTATTTCTGCTGGTGTATTATCCATCATATGGACGCATAATCAAATTATGGGCATACTCGTCTTCGCTTCGCTGACGATTAACATGGTTTTAGCGGGGGTACTGGGAGCCTTTGTGCCGATTTTTCTTAAAAAGATGAAACTGGATCCGGCTAACAGTTCAACGATCATTTTAACCGCCATTTTGGAACCCATTTCGACCTTTGTTTTTCTCAGAATGGGCGTTTCACTGTTGAATGGGTAAGCGATGGGATAACCGAGGAAAGCAATCGGTTAAAATGCTTTTAGGTGAGGTGACTAAAATTTTTTAATAAAAAAGTTTGACAAGGGGTTTTAGGGCTCTAGAGTTTAGCGAAGTTAGGTATCCCATGAAGACAACTTTAGTGAGAAAAGAGGACGCCCAGAATAAGGCGTGGCGGATTGTAGATGCGGCGGGCGTTGTATTGGGCAAATTGGCAGTTAAAGTTGCGGATGTGTTACGTGGGAAGGACAAGGCGACGTTTACGCCCCATGTGGATAATGGTGATTTTGTGATTGTCATCAATGCGGATAAAGTAAAAGTAACGGGCAAGAAAGAGGAAGATAAAGAGTATATGTTTTATTCGATGTATGTGGGGAATGAGCGGCGCATGTCATTGGGCAAGATGCGGAAGCGGCATCCGGAATTTATCATTGAGCATGCGGTGAAGGGAATGCTACAGAAAAATCGTCTTGCCAATGCGATGATTCGCAAATTGAAAGTGTACGCAGGTGCGGAACATCCGCATACCGCCCAACAGCCTAAGCCATTAACCATATAGTATGAGATCATGAGTGAGGATTTAGCAGAATTTTTAGGGACAGGACGGCGTAAGACTTCTGTGGCGCGGGTTAGGATTTCGAATGGCGCAGGTGAGGTCGTTGTTAATGGAAAGTCATTTGAGGAATATTGTCGTCAGGAGGTGACGCAAAAGACGGTTCTCTCTCCGTTAAAAGTATCTAGTATGGAGGGGAAAGTTAATGTGCGCGTCAATGTTTTTGGTGGTGGTGTATTGGGTCAAGCGGGAGCGATTCGTCTTGGTATAGCGCGGGCGCTCTGCGAGATGGATATTGGTTTGAGGGCCGCATTAAAAAAAGCGGGTTATCTCACACGCGATGGCCGTAAGAAGGAGCGCAAGAAGCCTGGACAGCCCGGAGCGAGGAAGCGATTTCAATTCTCTAAGCGTTAGTTTTTTTGTTTTGTTTTTTGTCTATGTTTTCATAATGGAAGGGTGCCGGTTTTCGGTGCTCTTCTTGTTTTGTGATCTGCGAATGGGATTTCTAAGGTGAAGGGTGTTTAAAGAAGAACTAGACTTTTTATGGATTTGCATTAAGAAGGACGGATTCCAATGGAAGCGGTTGGTCTAATCTTTCCGGGACAGGGGACGCAGACGGTTGGTATGGGACGATCGCTTGCGGAACATTACAAAATGGCAGGGAAATTGTTCCGGGAAGCGGGCGATATTCTCGGGTATGATCTGGAGCAATTGTGTTTCGAAGGTCCTATTGAGCAGCTGACGGAGAGCCGTTACTGCCAGCCGGCCCTCTTTGTACACCAGTTTGCAGCGGCTAAAGTTTTGCAGGAACTGGTCGGTCAAAATCGATTTGAACTCGCTATGGGCCTGAGTATCGGCGAAGTAACGGCGCTCGCCATCGCAGAAGTATTCGACTTTGAAATGGGCGTAGCAATCGTTCAAAATAGAGGGGATTTTATCCAAGATGACTGTGCAATGAGGAATGGCGGCATGGTTTCCGTTTTGGGTGCAACGGTCGATTCGGTAAAGAAATTGTGCGATTTATGTGGCGTAGAAATGTCAAACATCAACGGACCGGGACAAATTGTTCTATCCGGTGAGCGGGATAAAATACAGCGCGCTACTGAAATGGCGACGGAAATAACGGGCGGAAAAACGATGATTTTAAACGTTGCCGGAGCGTTTCACAGTTCGCTAATGGAGCCGGCGCGTCATCGATTTGCGGAATTTTTGCAGGCGATACCCTTTAAAACTCCGAAAATGAAGGTCGTCAGTAACGTGACGGGAGAAATTGTGTCGGATCCGGAAGCAATTAAGAAGCTATTAATCCAACAAATTGTCTCTCCGGTGCGCTGGTGGGATTGTATGAATACGGCAAAGCGGGAAGGTATTACCCATTTTTACCAGTGTGGAAGCGGTAAAACGCTGGTCAATATGGCGAAACGAATCGACGATACGTTTCGGGTATTGCCATTCGGTGCCTATGGCGACCGTATCCAATTTGAATAGGGTGAACAGAAGTTACGAAGTCATTATTGCACCGGGAGCTGGATTTTGCCATGGCGTAGAGGTTGCCGTAGAAAAAGCACTTCATATTGCTAAAAATAGAAAAAACGGCCACATCTTTCTAGATGGAGAATTGGTACACAATCGGGAAGTGGGGAATCAGTTGCGCGCACAGGGCGTCCAGCTTTTGGAGGAGCATTCAAAAGTTTGCCCGGAAGATATAATCATCATTCGGGCCCATGGGATTTCGCCGCAACGCCGATTCTATCTGGAGCGTTTGGGCTGCGAGATTATGGATTGCACCTGTCCACTTGTGGGACGTATCGCAAAAATTATCGGGGCCCATAGCGGTCACCCCATCATCCTTTTGGGCGATCGCGATCACGCAGAAGTCGAAGGGTTATGCGGTTATTCCAAAAATATTCATGTGTGCGAAAATCTTGCCGAATTCGCGCAATTGATCGATGCCGTACCGCAAAAAGACCGGATAAGTGAAAGTATTTCAGGGGATAAATACACAAATTCTGGCGAAATGAACACTTGGATTCTCGTTTGCCAGTCAACGTTGGATGTAGATTTTTTGGAGGCGGCAAAGAATTTATGTGACCAAAAAAACTTTCCTATTGAAATTTTTGATACGATTTGCGGAGCAACGAAGCAACGTCAACGTGGCCTTCGAATGCTAGAAAATTGCGATGCGGTGATCGTTGTCGGCGGGAAACATTCTGCCAATACAAAGCGCTTGTACGAGAAAATAAAACAGAAAATAATGGCAGTTTTCTGGATCGAAAATGCTAAAAATCTAGCTGAAATTGACCTCAGTCCCTACCGAAAAATCGGCATTACGGCTGGAACTTCAACGCCACAAAATGTTTTACGGAAAATTTATGGCGAAATTTCTAAAAAATAGCTTGAAATTGTGAAAAAACGGAAGAGTATGGAGGCACAGTTAAATTTTATCCTAGGCTTGCGGTGTTTGGTATCGTCGATGAATTGCGGAAGCTGGATTGAATCCGGTTTCTATGATCGAGGTATCTGCATCGTGGGTACGGAGTTCTATCATGAATATTACCATTAGTGATTTATTTGAGGCGGGTGTTCATCTCGGGCACCAGAAACGGCGTTGGAATCCCAAATCCAAAGCATTTATTTATGACCATAGGAACGGTATTTCGATCATCGATCTTGAAAAAACGTACAAGCAATTGGATCAGGCCTGTGTGTTTTTACAGGAATTAGCGGGTAAGGGGCAGAAGATTCTGTTCGTCGCAACGAAAAGACAGGCGCAGGAGATTGTTCGCGAGGTAGCGACGGGTTTAGGGATGCCGTTCTGTGTCAATCGCTGGCTCGGTGGATGTTTAACGAATTTTGAAACTGTGAAGCGCAGTTTGAATAAATATCGTCGATTCTTAGCCATGGAAGCGGACGGTACACTAGCGACGATGCTTAAGAAGGAGGCTTCGGTTATTCGTCACCAAATGGTTCGCATGCATCGCGGTTTTGAGGGGATGCTAGAGGTAAACGATCTTCCCGATGCGCTGTTTGTGGTCGATGTGAATTATGAGGATATCGCCGTCATGGAAGCCAATCACTTACATATTCCGATCGTCGCAATTGTCGATACCAATTCCGATCCCACCTGCGTCAATTATCCCATTCCCGCGAATGACGATTCGACGAAATCCATAAGAATCATTCTCGAAACGGTTTCGGAAGCGATTCAGGTTGGTCTAGTGGCCAACGATCTGAAGCAGGCGGATAATAAGAGACGTAAAAAAATTATTTCGAATGAAGAAATTACTAGTCATGGTGCGGTAACGATGGATGCGGCCCTCGAGATTGAAGCGGCTAAGGTAACGGATAAGGACGAAGAAGCTGCGATCGCGAGCCGCGAAAAACCTACCGTGACTCAACGAAGGCGTACAACGAAAAAGGTAGAAGAAAAAGTTAAGGAAAAGGTGGAGGAAAAATCTTCGGAAACAACGGAATAGGAGTAGAAAATGGTAGAAATTAGTGCGAAATTAGTGAGTGAGCTGCGGAATAGTACGGGAGCAGGGTTCGTAGATTGTAAAAATGCGCTCGTCGAAGCGGATGGTAATTTTGAAGAAGCGGTGACCATTCTGAAGAAAAAAGGCGTAGCGACGGCGGCAAAGAAGCTGGGGCGCGCGGCAAATGAGGGTATTATCGAGTCCTACATCCACAGTGGCGGGCGTATTGGTGTGCTACTGGAGTTAAATTGCGAGACCGATTTTGTCGCTAAAAATTCCGAATTCAAGAAATTAGCGCGCGATATTTGTATGCATATTGCGGCGGCGAATCCGTCCTATGCCTCCCGGGAAACGGTTCCTGCGGATGTGATCAGCAACGAAAGGGAGATTGCGAGTGCGCAGGCCTTCGGTAAACCCCAACACGCCATTGATAAAATTGTTGAAGGGAAGTTGGACAAATGGTACCAGCAAATTTGCCTCTTAGAGCAGCCTTTTGTCAAAGATCAGGAGAAAACAGTGAACGATTATATCACAGCGACAATTGCGATTATCGGTGAAAATATCCGTGTCGGTCGTTTCGTCCGTTTCCAGATCGGAGAGTAGTGCGGTCGTTCCTTTGAAAGAATGTTTAAAACCTCGGATATTTGGTCTACTGGGATGTTTCCTTTGGCCAAAAAAAATAGGCATTGACAACTGAAAGCATATCATAGTATAATAAAAACAACTTGAAGGTGGGGTGGGAAGTCCAATCTTTAATTGTCAATGCCTGGTTTATTATCTTTTCATAATATTTTTCCTTGACAGGCCAGGCATTATTTTTAATGAAAATGTACAAGCAATATGGGGTTAAATGGCTATGCAAATCCAATAGTAGATGTGGCGTTTCGGCATATCATGAGCAATGAGGAAATTGCCATGTCTTTGATCAATAGCGTTGTTCCGGACTTCAAGGAC
>JAITJQ010000069.1 GCA_031278845.1 Puniceicoccales bacterium | reverse complement strand
TATTCCTCCCACAGGTGCTAAGCCACTCTCGGGGTTAGGTGTTCCTTCCATAAATATTAAGCCACCTCTGGGGCCGAGTAGTCCTCTCACAGGTGCTAAGCCACTCTCGGGGTTAGGCGTTCCTCCCATAAATATTAAGCCACCCCCGGGGCCGAGTGTTCCTCCTGCAGGTGCTAAGCCACTCTCGGGGTTAGGTGTTCCTCCCATAAATATTAAGCCACCCCCGGAGCCGAGTATTCCTCTTGCAGATACTAAGCCACTCTCGGAGCCGAGTGTTCCTCCTGCAGGTGCTAAGCCACTCTCGGGGTTAGATGTTCCTCCCATAAATATTAAGCCACCTCCGGGGCCGAGTGTTCCTTCCACAAGTGCTAAGCTATCTCTAGGCTTAGGTGTTCCTCCCACAGGTCCTTTTGGAGAGCGAGGAATAGCTCACGCAGCAGCAAGTATTCCATCGTCGGGGAATCGGGTCCAAGAGTCCAGTAGAATGCTTAGCAGAATCGGAGAAATGGCCATTGAGTTAATTCCTGAAGGAGAGACCTATCAGATTTTAAACAATGGAGATTCCGCATGGGATGCGACAAAATCATTAGCGGTAGATACGGTAATAACCTATGCTGGGGTGCAGTTTTGTAAGATTGGCGGAAAAGTGATAACCCAAACTGAAAGGAAGGTTTTTGAGCTTGTCAAAGATGAGGGTAAAGTATTACCGAAGGAAGACAGAGAGGAGTTAGAGAAAGCATTCGGTGGGCCTAAACTTGAAGAACCTGCGCTAGCGAGTCCAGAAACGAGGCTTCCCCAAACGCCGAACAGGGATCTTCCCAACGTATCCTTTAGAAAGAGCGCCGGCAAAGGCGGTAACGGCAGAAAACCCGCTCCGAGACCTAAATCACCCAAATCGCCGAAAAGGATTGTGAATACACTTGAAGATTGTACTAAATATATTGACAATAAAGTTAGTAGTGGAATATGTAGGAAGACTGGTAAAAGATTCAAAGGCAGACCTGTGTATAAAGTAGTAAAAAAAGATGGCATATTGAAAAAAGGAGATTATATTTATAAGAATACAAAGCATCGTGAAATAGAATTAATGGAGTCTGATCTGAAAACCCATAAGGGGGCCATCGATCTTAAAACGGGAAACATTTACAAAGAAGGCATCCCTGGAAGAAACATAAGAGATCTAATATAAGATGATAATATGGATATTGTTGCGAAATCTTGAAAGATGAAATTTAAAAAGGATGTCCTTTTGCCCTTACCCACAGAAAGCCGATTTTCTATGATGTGCTACGGAGAAGTTATGGCATTATAATGGAGGATTTAAAATATATTTTTATGTTATGACGCATAAATAACAATCCACAGAATAATACTTACTATGGATACCAAATATAAATCAAAAATATGTATTATTGGTCTATTGCTATTGAATATCGTTCAATTCAGTGCACCGAAACTATACAGTACCTCCCCGCAAAGGAAACTATTTTCTGAATTTTACATCAGTGACAGCAAGATTGATAATGTAAAAGCATGTCAAACAGTAGATCAAGCGGCCAAATTTAGCCAATTGATTGAGAATCGCGTTCAAGATTTGAAAACCTACTATACGCCATGGCAATTATTAGACCTGCTGCAAAAGTAATTATCAAAGGATATAGGACAGATTAGCCCAATCTCCCGATTATTTATTCCCAATTCATGCGAATTCGAATCAAATCGCTTGACAAAAACCGAAGCGAGTTCAATGCTAGGTGGCAGAGGGTGGGAACAAACGACGCGTTCCGAAAAAAAACTTTTATTTTCAAAATTTTTCAGCTATCTGCCAACATTTCATTTATCACTGAAGGCTGAGCCGCGACATATTTTCTGAAACTTATTATAATGCTCTCGAAAATCAATATTACCCCCTCAACACAATGAAATAGAGATAGAAGAAAGCGCCTAGTAAAGGCTCAACACCTGATTCCGAAGAATCTAAATACCGGGGCGCTCTCTTAAACTATGAAAAAAACAAAAAACACATTATACTATCCTAAAGATCACACATCATTCCATGCGCAACCTCTTGGACAAGAGATACATTTGCAAAAAATTCTAGGATAGCAAGCCCAAAATTTATACCCGCTCCGGGACCACACGCCGTAATTACATTTCCGTCACTCACAACTAACTCGTGAATGCGCCCTTCTTTTAATTCCGAAAGCATCGAAAAATGGCATGTATAGTGGTGTTTATCCAGTATACCACCATCGTGCAATAGGATCGGTGCCGCACAAATTGCCGCCACAAGTTTCCCATTATCGTACTGTTCCTGGACGAATTTTAACACCCTTTTATCATTTCTAAGCCGCAATACGCCCGGACCACCGGGAATAATAATGGCATCAAAATCGCGCTCCGGAATGCCGACAACATCCGCTAAACACACGATTTTATGAGCTCCGACCACACTTTTTTCGTCGGTTAGCGATGCGACAACTACATTGATCCCTCCCCGTCTCAGGACATCAATCGTACTAATTGCTTCAATTTCTTCGAAATCGGTGAATAGAAAAACAAGTGCTGATTTCATAAATTTGAGAAGTTAAAAAAATTTCTCGTCTACGGTTCTGGTTTTAGGAAAAGAAGTTCCCGCCCCGTTTGGGATTCGATATCGCGCCAATGGCGTAATCTCAGTTCAACGACCACTAATCCACCGTTAGGAATTTCCTCGTAATCGGAATGGGCCAGTGAATTCAATAACTCCGTTACCCCGGGATTACTGGCAATGAGCATCACTGAATTTTTTTCGTCCGGTAAGGACTGCAAAATTCCAAGAATTTTTTCAATATCGGCGTTATAGAGTTCTTCTCGAATATCGATAACGTTGACAAGTAGTCCAAACAGTTCGCGGATGTGCTTAGCCGTCTCCATCGATCGACGCGCACCACTCGTCAAAATTACACTTGGTCGCATTCCTGCCGCTACCATTTGAGTGCCGATTGAATGCACTTCTTTTATTCCCTGCTCATCTAACTCGCGTTCCCGATCGATTGCTCCGATCCCGGCATGCGCATTTCTTACTATATATAGTCTTTTCATATCCCTCCCATGTTATCACCCATAAAAGCAAACATTTCTACACCATTTGCGGAATTTTGGCGTAAATCTTCCGTAAATCTTATCCTGTTTTTCAGAAAAATAGTCATAATTGTCGATCCTCCGAAACTAAAAAATCCTTTTTCTTCTCCCTTGAAATAAAGGCGTCCGACTTCGGCCGTTTGCGTAATGCTACCGACACAGGTCGCCCCTATCTCAACCATCAAAAATTGATCAATATCCTGCGAGTGCAAAACGGAAACAATCCGCTTATTTTCAAACAATACCGAAATTTTGCTACGCGTTACAACGGGATTAACGGACAAATAGTCGCCACTAACTTGATAAATTTTTCGAATAACGGCATCACATGGAAAATGGAATCGGTGGTAATCGACGGGACAAAGTCGAGAAATGACCGCGGAACCGTTCTGAAAGCGTTCGAACAATTCACCATTTTGGAGTAATGTTTTGAGATCAAAGCGCTGACCTTTTATGAAAAAAGACGGTAATTTTTCGAAATTTTCAATTAGGAGATGGCGACCATCACACGGAAATACGATTTTTCGCTGATCTACCGCAATCGGACGGGCATCTCTTTTCAGTTTTCTCGAAAAAAACTCATCAAAACTCCTATAGTCCTCAATTTTTTTTTCGGCCGTCAGCATATCAATCTTATAACGCTCGACGAATGGGCGGATTTTTCTTCTCGATATCGGGTGGCGCGTCAAGTGGCCAAAAATCCGCGAGAAGATCTTACGCCCGATCAGGTGACGTATTGCCAACCGGCCAATGGAAGAATGATATAATAACCTCAGGAAAAATTCGCCGTAAATAACTTCTTGTTCCAGCGATTTCGTATAGCGGTTATAAAACTCTACCGTACCCTCCATGCCTACCACATGCTAATGAAATAAAATTTATTCCCAAGAAAAGCAAAAAATATCACCCCTGAAGTTATTTGGTCAGTTGATTTTTTCTATCACTATTTGGATTTAAATTTTTCAATTTACTTTTGGAAAAGTTTGAATATAAATGAATCATGCAAGCATTGGAAAGAGTAAAGGGTTTCTTTGTTGATTTAGCGGATAGCTTTGTTGGTTTGTTCGATCCGGAAAACTGGCCAACCATTGGCGAAAGTATCCTCATAAATCCGCTTTTTAAATGGTTTAGCCTCCTTACTATACTTTTTCTCATTTGGGAATATTATACTCGGAAAGGTGCGAATTGTATTCGCGTTTATACGACAAACCGCGGACCAGTCTGTATGAAAAAATCAGCACTCAAGAATTTGGTTAAAAAAATTTGCCGTACGGTTATTCCCCAATCGAAATCGCGTGTCAAGCTTTGCGTTTGTTGGCGTCGGATTAATTTGCGAGTCTCCGTGGTCTGTCCCTACAACATGCAATCGGTGAGCACCCAGCTTCAACAGGAAATTGTTCGCATATTGAAACAGGAAATTGGCATTAAGAATCTCGGCTCTGTCAGCGTCGTGATCGAAAAAATTATCGGCTCCATAAAGACTAAAGCTTTTGACGATAGTTCTCTTTACGCCCCATCGATCGCGTCATCATCGGATCATTCGCCATCATGTTGCTCCGGAGGTGGTAATGAAAATACCTGCTGTGCGAATCATACGGAATACGGCAAAAAAGATTGCGGGGAAACGGAAAATTAAATTTGGCCACCCCCTCTGAAGTTGCTAGTTTTGCTCGCCCATGGGCTGAGGTATCGCCGCCTGAAAATTTTCAATCGCCGGGACCTGGCCCCGTTGGGAAACGTTTCCCAAAGCTAGTCTAGGAAACCTCGACCGTCGGAACTCGTCCCCGTTAGGAAGCGCTCCGTAAAAAAACAACAAATGGCTACCGCCGCCGCGTCGGTTTCGTCAAATCCGACGTTCATATGGATCTTTAAAATCGCCTGAACCATTTTGGAAATCTGTTCCTTCGAAGCCCGACCATAGCCGCAAATCGCCTGCTTAATGCGGAGCGGTGCGTACTCAAAGGCCGGCAGGTGATGGATCGCGATCGCCGTCAATACGGCTCCCCGCGCAACACCCATGATCTGTGCCGTCTGAAAATTTTGCACATAAATTGTTTGTTCCGCCGCACAAATTGCCGGCTCGTAACACCTAATGGCCTCCGATACCGCCTCAAAAATGCGACGCGTACAGGCCGATAGGGATTCCTTCGCTTGCACTTTTACCGTCCGGGAAAAAATTAAATCCATCTCGTTGCGACTCCTAATATCCAATACCGCTAAACCCGTACCGCGCAAGCTCGGATCAATTCCTAAAATTTTCCCCCGGAAAGGTATGGCACTCCCGTTCGATTCCGATATCTTCTGCCCATAAATGCGGCCACTCGGGCGCGGAAGTTCGCCCTTCTCTAAAAAATTCGTCCACAGTCTCCGCTGACTACTCCGCGCTGCACACATAAATCATGGCCTATCTATCGCAAAAACGGGAAACTATACGAGCATAATAATATTCTCTAGCAGCCACAGAATAAAAAAAACGGCGCAATACTAATCCGCCGTCGTCTCCGCAAATCGATTGCAGAGCGGTTACATTTTCATGGAAGAGGTCATTTTGAGTACACTCGTAATCACACTCAACGCTAGAACGGTTACCATCGCAAATGCCGCTCCCATAGCGATAGCCGTTATGGCCGTCGTTAATACCCCCAAATGATCCAGTAGGGCCGTATGGTAAATTTTAAAAACTTCCCGGAAAGATGATGCTAAATCACCTGTATTTTCACCAACCGATAATAAATCCAATCCCAAATCGGGGAAAATTTTGTTTTGTTCAAAAGCCTGAGTCATCGATACGCCGTCGAGGATCATTCTTTTCGAGTCGATAAATCGCTTGCGGAAAAACAAATTCTCCGCGGCATTTTCCGCTAACGTCATGGCCTCCGTCGTATTAATTCCACTCCCCAGCAACGTTGCCAATAGATTCGCCGTCTGACAATAAAAATTTTCCTTAATAATACCCCCAATAATAGGGATATGGAGCGCCCATTTATGGATATTATATCTCCCTTTTGCCGTGCTTCTGTAGGAAAAAAAACCAACGATGGCCAATAACATTCCACCCGCGATCATCCACCAATACCGAAATGCAAAGTTTGAAACGATTATGAGACATTTTGCGATGATTGGTAATTCACCTCCCAGCGAAGTGAGCATTTTCTGTAACCTCGGCATAACGAAAAATAAAAAAATTATTGTTACGATGAAACCTATCACACAAACGGTTGCCGGATAAGCCATTCCCGCAATGAATTTTTTCTTAATGGACTGCTTCGTCTCTAAAAAGTCGATCAAATTGCGAATGACAGTCACCAGGTTACCCGTTTTTTCACCGGCTTCGACCATGCAAACCGTATTGTTTGTAAAAACATTCGGAAACCCACGCATTGCCATTGCGATGGTTTTCCCCTCACAGACATCCTTATGAATCGTCTCAGCAATGTACTTTTCTTGCGGATTAGTCAATCGCATCCGCATAATTTTAATGGCATCGCCGACGGGTAATCCTCCCGCATGTAACTGTAAGAACTTTTGCAGAAAGTTGAGTGCAATCTTGCCTCCACTCATCCCAACAGAAAAGGAAAGTTTCTGCTTTTTGGCCGCAGACGTCACGCCTTCGACTAACGCCGTAGCATTAATGCCGCGATTTCTGAGCAGCGCAATGGCCGATTTACGGTCGCCCGCATCAATCACACCCGATACACTTTTCCCTGCAGCATCCTGCCCCTTATAAGTAAATTTTGCCATAATCTTTTCTGATCCTATTAAAATACACCTTTCTTGGCAATCGAAAAATATACAAAACCATAGAATTTTTTATGATTTATTTTTTTTGAGAGTTCTCTCGGAGGAAAATTTTCACCCCACAAAAGAAAATCCTAATTAAAAATTTTTCCATAAATATATCTTTTAAAAACTTGACAGCAATGGGAGCTCCGTCAAGACTAGGGGTGTGTGGGTGGAGCGAGTGTCGCGTTTTTTTCCATCCGGCTGCCGACGAACAATAAAAGATTGCTGCGGGATGTTTTACGATTTTTCTAATGGAAATGAGTGCCTTGGAGGTCCGTAATTTAACCCTTAGTATTGACGGGAAATTAATTCTCAACGATTTTTCCCTAACGATCCCTACCGGCGAAATCCATGTTCTTATGGGCAAAAACGGCATGGGGAAAAGCTCGTTAGCTAAAACTATTGCCGGGCATCCCGATTATGCGATTTCCCAGGGCAAAATTATTTTCCACGGAGAAGATATTACTCAATTCTCTCCGGAAGAACGGGCCCAACGGGGTATCTTTCTTGCCTTTCAACACCCCGTCGAAATCCCCGGCGTTTCCACTGCGAATTTCATCCGCAGCGCCATGAATGCGCAAAATAAGAAAATGGAGACGGTTGCATTTTATAAATTACTCCATGAAAATATGGATCGTCTAGAATTAAGCCGCAATTTCTCGGCCCGCCCATTGAACGTCGGTTTTTCCGGCGGCGAAAAGAAACGCTGCGAAGTGCTCCAAATGTTGATGCTACAGCCATCCTTTGTTATTCTCGATGAAATCGATAGCGGCCTCGATATCGATGCTCTAAAGTTAGTCGCCAAAAATATTAATTCGCTGCGTTCCGGAACTTTTTCTGGCTTGATTATTACGCACTACCAGCGACTCTTGGATCATATCATTCCCGATCAGGTCCATATCCTCGAAGACGGGAAAATTATCCATTACGGAAAGCCGGAAATCGTCCGTGAACTGGAAGAAAAAGGTTACGCGCTACTGGATCAGGAGGAGGCGTTATGACGCCATTCTCTGCTACCGCCTCCGAAAATGGGGAACAAAATAAAGTTCATTCCGCTGATTTTCATTTCGATATGCCCTACGCCCTCGATGCGGGAATCGGCCTCAATCGCGATACTGTAGAGTATATCAGTACCGTTAAGGATGAGGATCCATGGCTACGCGCGTTTCGCCTACGGGCACTCGAAACTTTTCTAGCCATACCGATGCCCGAGGTTCTTAAGCCCCACGGCATCGATGACCTCAATTTCGATAAAATCCGTTACTACCTCGCCAATAATACGGGTTCTCAGCGCTCCTGGGATGACGTTTCCCCTGAAGTTAAAACGACATTTGACCGCCTTGGCATTCCCGAACGGGAACAAAAATTTCTCGCCGGTATCGAAGCCCAATTCGATAGCGAAGCCGCCTACAATCGTATTCAGGATACCCTTACAAAGGAAGGTGTTATCTTCGTCGACTCCGCCGTCGGCCTTAAAAAATATCCGGAAATTTTCAGAAAATATTTCACCTCCGTTGTTCCGATTGGCGATAACAAATTTAGTGCACTAAACAGTGCCGTCTTTAGCGGGGGAAGTTTCATCTTCGTCCCCAAAGGCGTCAAAGTCAAACAACCGCTGCAGGCTTATTTTCGCATCAATGCACAGAATTTTGGCCAATTCGAACGGACCCTTATCGTCGTCGACGAGGAGGCCGAAGTGACCTATATGGAGGGGTGTACGGCACCTCGCTTCGAAACGACGACGCTCCATTCCGCCGTCGTCGAACTGATCGCCCTAAAAAATTCAAAAATCCAATACATTACGGTCCAAAACTGGTCCAATAACGTCTATAATCTCGTTACAAAGCGGAGTATCGCCCATGAAAATGCCGAAATTCGCTGGATCGATTGCAATATCGGCTCGAAACTCACCGTAAAATATCCCGCCATTCTGCTAGCCGGAAAAAAATCTCGCGGCGAAGTTTTATCCATTGCCCTCGCCGCAGACCAGCAAATCCAGGATACGGGCGCTAGGATGATCCATCTCGCCAATGGTACCACTTCAAATATCATCTCAAAATCGATCTCAAAGGGCAATGGATTGGCATCGTACAAAGGGGTTGTTCATGTGAATGAAAATTTGGAGGGCTGCAAAAATAATACCCAATGCGATGCGCTATTGATCGACAGCTGTAGCCAAAGCGATACCTATCCCAAAATCACGGTTCACGGCAATAAAAATAACATACAACACGAAGCGAGTGTTTCAAAAATCGACGAAGAGCGACTCTATTACCTCCAGCAGCGGGGTATTTCCAAAGGTCAAGCGACCAGTTTATGTGTTAATGGTTTCGTCAATGAGTTGATTCAGGAATTTCCGTTGGAGTATAGTGTCGAACTTAAACACCTCATCGATTCCGTCCTCAATCCTCAATCAAACGCGTAGACAATATATTTTTAATACTTTTTCTTGAGTTTTATGAAAAAATATATATTTCCACATGCATGGAATGTATAGGGAAAAAATTATTGTTATGTTTATTCATATTGATTTTTAATGTAAGATTCAACGGTGGTTATCTTTGGGGTGCAGAACTGGTAATTGGTAACCCCATTGAGATTCCCGCTGCGACAATCTATTCTCCGGAGCTTCATCTGGACATTGATCTCGACCGTTCGAAACAACTCTGCCAGAAAGCGGTTGATAAATATGGAAAATTTGAAAATTCCGAGGTACTTATCATACAGAATACGACATCGGGTATTTTTTATATTTTTTTGGGGGGGCTTATGCCCCAAAAGGATCTTTTATTGG
This sequence comes from Puniceicoccales bacterium, assembly GCA_031278845.1. GTDB lineage: Bacteria > Verrucomicrobiota > Verrucomicrobiia > Opitutales > LL51 > LL51. Next base: position 8,375 of record JAITJQ010000069.1, on the reverse strand, counting down.
ATGAAATAGATGCCCTGAAAGTTTTCGGATGTAGTAATTTAAGGAATGATCTTGCTCGGTTACTAGAAAATCCAGAAGATATCAAGCGAAACAAAGTTAAAGCCTTTGAGGATGCTTGCAAAAAATACTTCCAAAAAGTCGGCGAATACATCACTTTTTGGAAGGAAAAATTCGACGGAATAAGTCAGCAAAATATTCAGAAGCTGTACGAACAATTTCAAGCCGCTCAAGATAAATTATTCAATAGCATAGGACGCATTCATGGCCAAGATCTTCGCAATCTTCTAGAAACTATCGATCATTTGCAGCTCAACCTCCCGGAGAATCAACCCTTCAATCATTTTAACGAGCTCTTCACTCCCGAATTGCTTTTAATTTACGTCATACAGAATGACGTAATGATTAATGATTTTCATTTTGCGACTTTCATACAACAAAATCCTTTATATATCGGTCTCTACTATGACATGTCTCTTCCCTGCGAAGCACAATTCGCCTGGTTTACGAATAGGACGGATCGAGCGGGCAAACGGTTAATTGTCGCCTCTGTTGTACCATCGGCATATCCGACGCGCTTCCCTAACTCTCAATTCCTACGATATAATTTTCTCCCTCCTTTCATTAAAATTGCATTTCCAAAAAAGGAATTTCAACATTAAACCTAAACACTTTTTCGGTTTCGCAATAAATTCGGACAACAAAAATAATATTTTTATTTTTTTTTATTGACATCCGGAAAAAACCACATATCTCTTAAAGTTCAGATATGAAACAAAAAACACCTAAAATATCCATTGGTTTTCTGACGTCGCTTTTATTTATTGGATTTATTGGTCCCAATAAAGCTTCGTCTACCACCGCTGCGGATTTTCCCGCTACTGATCCGGATGGAGGAAAATTTTATCCGGCAACATTTTTGTCACCTGAGATTGCTGCTTCTAAGATATTTCAAGCCGAAGTCCAAAATCTTTATCTAAAGGCCGTCAAAAAGAAACAGCGTTTTAGCGGGTTAAATGCATTTACCATACAAAATCCCAATAATGGAAAAACTTATACTCTACTGAGCGGATTTACCCCAATGCCTTACTTAAAAAAACATGAAATTGATGTTTTGAAAATTTTATGTGGGCTCCGTAGTGAATTTCTAAGAGCTTTTTTCCATTTCCCCAATCCTTGCCTATGCGAATTGGGGTGTGTTGATTATCCTTCCCGGGATCATATTGTATCTATTCTTTCGGAATTTGCTCGAAATTTGGAGTGTTATTTTTCTTTTTTACAAGATACCTTATCAGATCGTGACACCCGTGGCGCCCTAGAATTTTATAAAGGACATATTAGCAATTTCACTGATCTATTCTTGTGCTTTTCAACCGACGATAGAAAAGCTCGATTAAATTCTTTCCAAAAAGGAATCCAAAGAATAGAAGCCGACTTAAAAAATATACAAGGTTTGAGGTTTTATCCTTTGAGCGACTTTTTTCACACTGAGATGCTTCTTTTATACGCGATTGAAAAGGACATCATCGTCCAAGACTTTGATATTAATTTTGGGATATTCAAAGAACGACCTTTATTCCTCATGTGTTCCTATAATGAAATGTGTCCCAAATGTGAAGGTTTTTTCGGGAAATATTTACAACATAATCAACGAAAACAGTTTATCGTTGCATACTTAAATGAGCAAACTAGTCATAAAAGAAGAACTTTCGTTGCAGAATTACCATTAGAGAATTTTTTCAAAGTTTATATTCCTATACCCAAAATGGAATCCCCAAAACCTCCTAAAGCAAAACATCGCAGCACTGCTCCAAAGCCTTCGTTAAGTGTTGCATCCCTTGCCGATTCCGACGGATAAATTCAAATTCTTGAACCCGTATGATGAGATACAGAAAACTTTCTGTATCTTTTTTTATTGAATCTGCATTCCTGGCACGAAAACTGCTGCAATATATTTATAGAATGTTTTGGCACGCAGACGTCCTCGGTTATCCAGTAATAACTTCATTCTCTTCAAGAAGTCGAATAAAATCCCTTAATTGCTCCACTGAAATTTGCCCCTCGGTCACATAACTATCCCCCACTTCTTCCACGAGATTTCTGGGATATGATTTCCCAGCGTTTCTAATGCGGTTTACCACCCTCAGGGATATTCGCTGAAAATCGGAATCGATAAACCCATCAAATAGTCCTTTCAATTCGCCCCTCAATTCGCCTTCCGATGCAATGCGTTTCAGTTCATTGCTGTAACTATCTATGTTCTCAACTTCTTTCAGATATTCCGTCTGCTTCTTGGGATCCAATCCATCATATTCCAATCGATGCAGGACACGTTCCATTTGTTCCGGCATACCAAGCTCTCGACAACGCGCAATCTCGCCCCCATCGAATTGATCGGAGTATTTTATGATATACCACCACCACTCCAAGTCTGACAACTCCCTTTGCACAGGAAACCCTATATCCCCTATATCTTTTCCCTTTAATTCCACTTGAATTAAATGAATACCCTTAATCGTTTCCAGAGAGGGAATTGCTCCACCTTGTCCACTTATTAAAGGAAGTTTATTAATCATTTCGTAATATTTTACGGCAGAATTGCCCTGCGTAGAATAATCGACAAACTGTATGGCGTAAACGTCCTTAATTTGAGGTGCCCATTCGCCGCCTTCAAACTCTTGGTTGGCAAAGGTCAAAGCGGCATAAAACAACACCCGCCTATCAAAATTATTATGGCGAATTACTTGCATTTCAATGATGATGTGTTCCCTCTTGCTCGTTACCGCATGATAGTCCATTGCCCCAAAGGAACGGTGGCCTTGTAAGGGAACTTCTAGTCTTCCATGTCTGGTTGTATCTATCTCTACAGGAGTAAGACCAACACGATTAAAAAGTTCATTAATAAGCGCCTGCGCAATCTCTGAATCTGACATTATTTCCTTAAATCCGACATCGGTGGTAGCGCGTATGTAATGCGTACTTCCAAAAATACTTACTAAAAAACCATACCCCAGAAATAATGTACAACAAAATCTCAGAAAAAAATTCTTACACCTATTCATACACCTATTCATGATCCATATTTATTTTCTTAATATGAATTCTGTCAAGAAAAACATCGAAGAAATGGACCGAGATATAATTTTTAACTGAAAATTAAAACATTAAATTACTAATCAGAAGAATCCATAAGAAATAAAAAACTTCTTGTTTTGCATTTGTGGCACGAAAATTTCCGCACTAATTTATAGAATGTTTCGGCACACGGCTGCCTGAAAGGCATTCCAAAGAGAATTAATGCTCAAATTTAACACTTACCCATTGGTTGCCATTGTATTAGCTTTTTTAAAATAAAAAATATTTTTCGCATATTTTTTATTTACTTACGTAAAAAAATATTATAATGATCAACCATGTCACTAAAAAAACAAAAAAATCGAAGGTTGCTTCCGTTTACATTGACAACAAGTTTATTGATAGGCGGACTATGCAATGATGGAACGCTACAAGCCAAAATTATGGCCGCAGGGGGCATAAACATGGAAGAAGTCGCCCCCGGAGCCACAGATACCCACAAAATGCTTTGCCAAATCGCTAATGCAAATCGGCAACAAGGGAAAAATACCTTGACATTTATGGATTTAGATGGAAAGATTCATATAATATCCAGCGGAAACAAAAGTGCATCCAGGATTTTCAAAGGAAATAAGGAAGAAATAAACAAATATATAACGTTTATCAAAGACATTATTCCGGAAGAGCAATTCAAACAACACACCCGCCATCATGGGCTGAATGACTTCCTTCACACAGAAATGCTATTGGCCTATGCCATTGCGGAAAATCTTCCCATCGATGGCGTTCCTTGCAGACAATTAACACAGCGAGATATTCACATTTTCTCCTACAAGGATGTGTGCCCCAATTGTGAAAAAGTTTTACTATGGTTAAGTCTTCGATACCCCGACATAAAAATCGTTATTTCATCGCTAATGCCCTATGAGCTTAATGGTCAAATGTCGCGCAATGAAAATGAACAATTTAAGGATCTAAAAATCGGAAATAACCTTCTCAAAATTGCTTTATACGACACCCCTGACCTGCCACTAGGCCTCGCCGATCTCGCCGATTTTTGGGAAACAGTGGTGGAAGTGGAAGTGAAATGAAATTTAATTTAATTTAAAAACCCTTCGTATTACCTTTATCACTTAAATTGCAGAGACATGAATTATTTTTCATGTCTTTTTTTATTTAAATTGAACTCAATTAAATTGCATTTCCACTGCTCGCCACGTGCTATCATAACAATGCTAAATTATTTTAGAAAAATCCTCCCCTTATTTTGCATTCCTGGCACGAAAATTGCTGCACTAATTTATAGAATGTTTCGGCACACGGCTGTGCGAAAAGAAAATCTTTCAAATAGCCGGTGACTGGAACGAAATGAATTGGAAACAATTGAAGAAAAGGAAATATTATGGCAAAAGTTTTAGGTATTGATCTCGGTACGACGAATTCGTGCATGGCGATTATGGAAGGTGGCCAGGCCGTCGTTATCCCTAACTCCGAAGGCGCTCGCACAACCCCCTCCATCGTCGCTTTCTCCAAAAATGGCGACCGCCTCGTCGGCCAAGCTGCTAAACGCCAGGCAATTACTAACCCGGAAAATACGATCTTCTCCGCTAAACGCCTCATCGGACACAAATACGACGAAATTAAAAATATCCTCGGAAACTTACCCTATAAAGTTGTCCCAGGAAAAAACGGCGATGCCGCTATCCAGTGTCAAGCCGGCGGTAAAACGGAAATTTTCTCTCCGGAACAAATTTCCTCCATGATTCTTGCTAAGCTGAAGGCCGATGCGGAAGCCTACCTCGGCGAAAAAATTAATCAGGCCGTCATCACCGTCCCCGCTTACTTCAACGATTCCCAACGGCAAGCAACTAAGGACGCTGGTACCATCGCCGGCTTGGAGGTCCTCCGCATTATCAATGAACCCACCGCCGCTTCCCTCGCCTACGGCCTCGATAAAAAGGGTGAAAAGAAAATCGCTGTCTACGACCTCGGTGGCGGCACATTCGATATCTCCGTCCTCGAAATTGGCGACGGCGTCTTCGAAGTTAAGGCGACCAATGGCGATACACTCCTCGGCGGCGACGATTGGGATAAGGCCGTTATCGATTGGCTCGCCGATACCTTCAGACGGGAAAATGGTATCGACCTGCGCAATGACCCCATCGCTCACCAGCGGCTCAAAGAAGAAGCCGAAAAGGCTAAAATCGCCCTCTCTTCTACCCAGCAAACGGAAATCAATTTACCCTTCATTACTGCCGATGCTTCCGGCCCGAAACACCTTAACGTTACCCTCTCCCGTTCCCAGTTGGAAAAAATTTGCGATAATCTCTATCAACGGACAATCCATCCCTGTAACGCTTGCTTTAAGGATGCCGGTTGGACCGCAAAAGATATCGATGAATTGGTCCTCGTCGGCGGTATGACCCGTTCGCCAAAGGTCGTCGAAATTGCCCACGATATCGCCGGTAAAGAGCCGCACCAGGGCGTCAATCCGGACGAAGTTGTCGCCATCGGTGCCGCTATCCAAGGGGGCGTTCTCAAGGGCGAAGTAACCGACGTACTACTGCTCGATGTCACTCCGCTTACCCTCGGCATCGAAACCGCCGGCGGTGCCTCTACGCCCATGATCGAACGCAATACCACTATTCCGACCCAAAAAACCCAGGTCTTTTCGACCTATGCCGATAACCAAACGGCCGTCGATATCAAGGTCCTCCAGGGGGAACGTCCCCTCGCTTCCCAAAATAAAACCCTCGGCATTTTCCGCCTGGACGGTATCCCCATCGCCCCACGCGGACTGCCCGAAATCGAGGTCACCTTCGATATCAACGCCAACGGTGTCCTCAACGTCACCGCCAAGGATCTCGGCAGCGGTAAAAATCAGAAAATTACGATCTCCGGCGCATCGGGTCTCTCCGAAGAAGAGGTGGAAAAATTCCGCAAGGAAGCGGAACAGTTCGCCGATTCCGATAAAAAAGCAAAGGAAAAAATTGAGGCCCGCAATCACCTGGATACCATGATCTACCAAACGGAAAAACAACTCAAAGAAACGGGCGATAAACTGCAGGAATCGGATCGGAAAAAAATGGAGGAGACCATCGCCAGTGCCAGGAAAGTCTTCGAAAATAACGACGCTTCCACCGAGGAGATGAAATCCGCCCTTGAAAATTTGACCAAAGTTTTTCAGGATATGGCCCAGGAGTTATACAAAAATGTTCAAGGTAGTACCCAAAGCGGACCGCAGCCGGAAAATAAAAAATCCGACGATAACGTGGTCGATGCAAATTTTGAGGTCGTCGATGAAGAAAAAAAGTAGTGTAGCCATGACGAAAAATGTTTATCGCACCATGAGAAATTTCTTTCTACGATAGAATGGAGGAAAAATGACTTATTTACTCATCCTTTTTATGGTTTTGTTTGTAATAACGGCGATTGTCCATAAACCGCTCAATGCGTACGAAACGGAAAAAAAATGGCTTCGGGTAACGCATTATTGGCTGGAACACTCGGTGGTGATCCAATTGATGATTATTATCAATGAATACCCTAAAGGATTGCAGTAAAACACAACAAATGGAATGGATATGGCAGGGATTTGTGATTTTTAACCCTTAATGATTAATTAATTATGAGTACAAATATTCAACCCCTAGGAGATCGTCTCCTCGTCAAACAGATCGAGGAAAAGGAACAGGTCAAGGGCGGTATCATCATTCCCGATGCCGCTAAGGAAAAGTCCCAGGAAGCAACCGTAATCGCCCTTGGGACCGGTAAGCGGGACGAGGACGGTAAACGCCTCGGATTCGATGTCGCCGTTGGCGATCGGGTCCTGATCAGCAAATACGGCGGCACGGAGGTCAAACACGATGACCAAACCTTTATGCTCGTGCGACAGGATGACCTGCTCGCTGTGTTTAAATAACGTTTAACCCCTAATTTAAAATTGAAAGGATTTATCATATGGCAAAACAATTGATTTTTGAAGAACAGGCCCGTAAAAAAGTGCTCGATGGCGTCGCTACGCTCGCTAAAGCTGTGAAAGTGACCCTCGGCCCCAAGGGGCGTAACGTCCTCATTGAGAAGAAATTTGGCGCATCCACCGTCACCAAAGATGGTGTGACCGTCGCCAAAGAAATCGAACTCAAAGACCCCTACGAAAATATCGGCGCCCAAATGGTCAAGGAAGTCGCTTCCAAAACCTCCGATAGCGCCGGCGATGGTACCACAACGGCCACCATCCTCGCCGAAGCTATCTTCCGCGAAGGACTTAAAAATGTATCCTCCGGCGTCAACCCGATCATGCTGAAGCGGGGCATCGATAGGGCCGTCGACGCCGTCGTCGCCGAATTGGCCCGGACGTCAAAAAAAGTCGAAACCTCCGAAGAAATTCGCCAGGTGGCCACCGTCTCCGCAAACTGGGATGACGAAATCGGTAAAATTATCGCCGATGCCATGGAGAAAGTCGGCAAAGACGGTACCATCACCGTCGAAGAGGCGAAGACCATCGAAACGTCCCTCGAAGTCGTCGAAGGTATGCAATTCGATAAGGGTTACCTCAGCCCCTACTTCGTCTCCGACCCCAATAGCATGGAGTGCGTCCTCGAAAACGCCTATATCCTCATCTATGAGAAGAAAATTAGCGCGCTCAATGACCTACTCCCTCTGCTCCAAACGGTCGCCCAGGGCGGTAAACCGCTCATGCTCATCGCCGAAGATGTGGAAGGGGAAGCCCTCGCCGCCCTCGTCGTCAATAAGCTACGCGGTACGCTCAATGTCTGCGCCGTTAAAGCCCCCGGCTTCGGTGATCGCCGTAAAGCCATGCTCGAAGATATCGCCATCCTCATCGGCGGACGATTCATCTCCGAAGACCTCGGTATCAAATTGGAAAACGTTACCGTCGATGACCTCGGCCGCGCCAAGCGGATCACCATCAGTAAGGAAGATACGACCATCGTCGAAGGGAACGGTAGCCATGGCGATATCCAGGCACGCATTAAACAAATCCGCCACCAAATCGATGAGTCGACCTCCGACTACGATCGGGAAAAGCTGCAGGAACGACTCGCGAAACTGGCCGGCGGTGTCGCCGTTATCCGCGTCGGTGCAACTACCGAACCGGAAATGAAGGAGAAAAAGGATCGCGTCGATGATGCCCTCCACGCCACGCGAGCGGCCGTCGAAGAAGGTATCTCCGCAGGCGGTAGCGTCGCCCTCCTCCGCGCTTCGGCCGTCATCGATAGGCTCGATATCCCCTGCCCAGATGGAAAAATCGGTGCCAAAATCGTTAAACGCGCCATCGAAGC
>JAITJQ010000020.1 GCA_031278845.1 Puniceicoccales bacterium | reverse complement strand
CGAAAGAGCGCTTCGGAAACTGCGATCGATCACGGATTACTCGATGCACTCGTCCAACAGATCACCGCTGTGCATGCCCTCGGAATAGAACTCGCCATCGTCATCGGTGGCGGTAATATCCTTCGTGGACAAACTTATCATGGCCGTAATTCGGGATTTATCCGTACCGATGCCGATAAAATGGGCATGCTCGCAACGGCTATCAATGCCCTTGCTCTGCGAAGTGCCATGGAAACTCATGGCGTAAATGCCATCGTCCAAAGCTCCATCGCTATCGAGGGTATCGCCGATCGCTTCTCAATCCATCATACGGAACTTGCCCTGAAATCCGGAAAAATTGTCATCTTCTGCTGCGGTACCGGTAACCCATTTTTCTCAACGGATTCCGCAGCTGCCCTCCGTGCCTGCGAATTACATGCCGATATCTTACTTAAAGCGACTACGGTCGACGGCGTCTATGACTGCGATCCCCTTAAAAATATACATGCCAAAAAATTTGACCGACTCTCCTATCAGGAAGTGCTAGAAAAAAATTTAAACGCTATGGACCTTACCGCATGCATCCTCTGTATGGAAAATAATATCCCTATCCGTATCTTCTCCGGACAACGAAATGACGAAATCGTCGGAGCAATCCAAGATCCATCCATGGGAACCTTTATTGGAAATTCTTAATATTATGGAAACCGAAAAAATTTTAAAGGAATTTAAAGTAACTATGGATAAAACCATAGTCCATATCCAAAATGAATTCTCTTCCCTCCATACGGGTAAAGCATCAACGGCTATGGTCGAAAATCTCGTCGCCGATGTCTATGGATCTAGTATGCGTATCCGAGAAATCGCCGCAATTACTACTCCCGATGCCCGAACAATTCAAATCCAACCCTGGGATAAATCCTCCGTCCATCCCATCGAAAAAGCTATTTTGATCGCCAATATTGGATTGACACCCGTTACCCAAGGAACGTCAATCCGCTGCACGATCCCCGAAATGAGCGGCGAACGCCGCAAAGAACTCGCCAAAGTCGCTAACACTATGGCCGAAGAAGGTCGCATCGCTATTCGCGCTATCCGCCGCGATGCTCTGGAAATTTTCAAAAAACTGCAAAAAGATGGCGCCATCGGCGAAGATGATCTCAAACGCCTCGAAAAAGAAATCCAAAAATTAACCGATAATGCCATCGCCGATATTCAAAAATCCCTCGAAATTAAAGAAAAAGCTCTGCTAATAGTATAGTTGTGGGGCTCTGCCCCACACCCCGCAAGGAGTCAGTGACTCCTTAACTACCTTTGGCGGCCGAGTCCGGTGCATTCTGCGCCGGGCTCGGCCGCAAGATCAAGTTTCTTTTTTTTGGCCCCTGCGGATTGATCCAGTGGCGTTGCCACTGGATCAATCCGCAAAACCAGGTCCGGGGGATGGATCCCCTGGCGGGGATTCTAAAGGTGAGAAGCCCTTAGGTAGCGACAGTCCTTAGGCAATTTCTCGATAAATTTTGTTTCCATTTGAGAAAAATTGTGCACTTTTAAGGTATGGTACGGGTACGTTTTGCGCCGAGTCCGACGGGGTTTTTTCACATTGGAGGGGCACGGACGGCGTTATTCAATTGGTTATATGCGCGGCACGTAGAGGGTATATTTATTTTGCGCATAGAGGATACGGATCGGGAGCGTCACATAGAAGAGGCAACGGATATTATTTTGAGTGACATGCGATGGTTAGGCATGGACTGGGATGAAGGACCGGAGGTTGGGGGTGATTATGGACCTTATTTTCAGAGTCAGCGCGATAAAATTTACGGAGAGTATTTAGAAATTTTAGGTAAGAAAGATAAAATTTATGAGCGCGATGGGGCGATTTATTTCCGGGTATCCCAGGAGCCACAATTAATCGATGATCTAATTCGTGGGCCGGTATACCGAATGGAGGAGAAGGATTTCGTGATATTTCGTTCTAATGGGACACCGGTATTTCATTTTGTGAATGTGGTGGATGATGCGGCAATGGAAATTTCGCATGTGATTCGTGGGGAGGATCACCTATCCAATTCCAGTAAGCACGTGGAACTTTTCAAAGCTTTAGGAGCACCGGTACCGAAATTTGCGCATATTCCGCTCATTTTAAAGACGAACGGTTCGGGGAAGATGAGTAAGCGGGATGTTGGGGCGCTGGTCGAAGACTATCGGAAAAATCAATTTTTACCGGAGGCGTTGCGGAATTATCTCTGTTTATTGGGATGGTCGCCCAAGGATGATCGGGAGATTATGCCCATTGAGGAGGTGATTCGCCTCTTTGATTTATGCGATATCAACAAAAATAACGCGCGTTTTGACGACAAGAAATTGGCATACATGAATGCGGCATATGTAAAAAATATGCCTTTGGAGCAATTTTTTGATAAGGGCAAAAGTCTACTATCGGATTTTAACGCAGAAGCGCATTATGTGGATCAAGTTTTGACGATTTGCCAGGAAAAATTGCGATCTTTCGGGGAATTAAATCACTTTGTTTCTTATTTTTTCGATGAGAACTTTGACTACGATAAGGGAGCGTGGTCCGATTTAAGGAAGCGCGATCCCGTTTTACGGATTGGAGAATTTCTTAGTGCAACTGAAGGCATAGAAGATTTTTCGGAGCAAAAATTAGAGGAAATGGTGGGCAAGTTAGCCGAAGCGCGGGGTGTTAAGACCGGAGACTATATTCATGGGGTACGTTTTGCGCTATCGGGGCGTACAGTGGGGCCAAGTTTTTACAAAATGGTAGTCATTATGGGACGTGAGCGTGTTGTAAGGCGTCTCAGGCGGGCATTGGTGGAGCTTGAAAAATGGCAGTAATGTTTTTTTAATCCCCGCGACGGAACCGCGGGAGCTACTTTGGCCTTACGGCGAGTTCTGCGAAGTTTTTGTAGGGTTCGGTAGCAAAAGGAAGTCAAGGGGGCAGTGATTCCTTGCGGGGCGTGTGGCAAAGCTCCACTATTGCCTAGGGTAATCGAAATATGACAAAATTTCCGAGAAGAGTTCAAAATTTGATTGCTGATTTTCGCGGATTACCGCTGGATGATTCGTCATCGGCATTGAAGGAGGAGTTGGCGGCGGGGCAACTTTTTCAGAATATTTTAGAGAAGTACGTTAACAAATCGGATGTGGCAATGGGGGCAGAAATTTTTGAGAATTGGCCCCAAATTGTGGGAGATATACTGGGTATGTTATGTACGCCGCATCGAATTACGGCGGGTGGGGCCCTAGTGATAAAGGTACAAAACAGTGTAGTACGGCAGGAGTTATATTGTCGGAAGGAAGAGATTTTGCAACGTATCCACCAAACATGTCCTCGGAGCGGTATTAGTGAGATTGTTTTTTCGTTTTAGGTGTATGTGCTAATGCTGAGGTCATTTAGTTTGTTTTTTATTTGTTCTAATGTTTTATGTTTGCGAGAGCTCGTTCTATTGCCGTTTTTGCGCCGTTTAATTTTGTTAATTCCCGTTTGAGCTGCGTAAATGTGTAGGCTGGCCCACCATGCCCATTTTTTCCGGAAATACTTATAGCTGCCGCTTTGGCTATATCTTGAATTTTATCTTCTAATGCTTTCTTTTGGTTTTGCAACCGAATGAGCGGGTTCGATTTCATATCGAGAACCGCTGCAATTTTGCCCGTAACCGTCGATGGTCCTCGTTCTATTTGAGATTGTATTACTCGTACTTCTGCTCGTAATGAATTTAGTGTTTCTTCAGTAGAATTTATTTTTTCTTCGAGGGGTTTGGCACGGGTTTGGCAATATTTTTTTAATTTTTCAAGAAATTCTTTTCCGCCTTTTGCTGTTTCAAATTCCCTGGGAACCCATTGGGAGAAGTGTTCTATGAGCTGATGTAAAGCTTTACCCTCGCGCGAGTTGCGAACTATAGGAGCTTTATCGAACAGAGCGATTCCAGCCGCTATAATATTTTCAGCAACTAGTCCTGGATGCTTCTTATAAGCTTCATCTGAGAGAGTAGTATCGCCGCGATCTAGATAAAGTATTGCTTCTTCCAAAGCCCTAAGAGGGTTTTCTAGAACTTGTTGTGCTCGGTTTTCTATGTTTGCTATTCTTCTCAAACATTCTTGTTCAAGCGGTTTAAACTCGTTGGAAAACGTTATCAAGGCGTTCTCTAGCTTATTTATGAGACTTTGGGATGTTGCTATCTCAATTTTTTCTTTAGCAGCTTCCTTTAAATGGCCTCTATTGTTCATGAATAGATAAAGTAAGGTATTTAAGTTTCGTTCTTCACCTATTACATCTTTTTCCATTGATGCTAAAGTTTTTGAAAATTCTTCTCGTAAATGATGATTGCTATCAATTTTTTCACGCAAAGCGGCCGTTTTGCTTTTTAACTCAGAAACTTGATTTTGCAATTTTTGAACAAATGAGATACGTCTCATTGTTTCAACTCCCTCAGAAGTTTTTAATATTTTAAAACCCTCCCTAGCAGAGTTTGTGAATTCCTGAGTATTCATTTTTGTTATTTTTTTTCCCTTAATAAATTCGTGGCATTCTCTATCAGGTCTATTGCTCCATGAGTTCCATTTGTTAGTGTCCTTTTAAATTTTTCCGCTGCCATTTGATTGATTTCTTGTTTAATCTTACCATTAAATTTCCCAATATGGCCTTTATCTCCTAACTTTTCATGCTTAGCAACAATATACGCTGCCCGTTCCATCGCATCTAATAATGGCGACATATCCATAATACTTATAATTATATTACTGCCCCGTAAATAGTAAATAAAAAAAACAACCTCACCTGTTGTTTTGCAAAAAACATTTACCGGATTAATGTAAGAAAGCCATGCATTCTCTTCCATTGCTAATATTTTCAAAAACGCGAATGGCGAAATGAAAATTGATGCTTTTAAGGAACGCAAAAAAAGGATGACTGCTAAAGATACACAAAAACAGGCATAAATATACAACACCTCTGGACTTAGTTAAGGATTATTTAAATCCAGAAAACGTAAAGAATTATAAAGGAAAAGAAAAAGAAAGCTATGGAAAGCACAAAGAGGAGTACATGCGCATTAGAGATTTACTGCAAAAAGCACAAGATGAATGAGATCGGGAAGATCTAGAGGATATCCAAATTACATGATGGGCCTTTAAAGTTCTTTGCTGAAAATTTTTTCAGTTTGACAAATTTCATCAAAGAATAATTATGCGCTTCATCATGCAATATAAAGGATGGATATGTAGTGGGATGCTATACAGCATGGGAGTGTTTTGGCTATGTGGGACTACGGGTTTACAAGCAACGGAGAAAGATGCCAAAGCCCAAGTGACGGAAACCAATGAAACCCCAATTGTTTCCAAGATTGATTACATCATCGAGGCCATGTATAAGGGCAATAGCGAAAAAGCGTTGCGATTGCTCGAAGGCATAGAAAATAAAGATATTAATTGCAAGGGCAAAATAAGATCAATTACCCTTTTAGGAGCAGCTGTAATTTTGAACCATATGAATGTAGCTGAAGTTTTGCTTGAGCGGGGAGCTGATCTTCATATCGAATGTTTTGATCCCGATAGGGAAGCCTGCGCTCCCCGTGATGAACGTTATGGAAATTCCACAGCATTCGGTATGGCAATCATCGATAACAATAAGGAAATAATAAAATTCCTCGTAAAACATGGCGCCAATGTAAACACTTTAATTCGGGGATATACTCCACTTCAAGGGGTTTGGGGTAATTATTTTCAGCTAGATGAGGATGGGTATTTTTGGCCAGCTGATAGTGGTCCACTGCGGTTAGATCGTGATTATCTTCAGCTAGATGGCCCTAATTATTTTGGGGTATATGATGATTGTCTTCAGTTACTCTCGCCGGGTCATAATGGTTTTCTGCTCGATAATAAAGGCTTAAATATCCTTAATGATTGCTGTTGTGAAAATATTCTAGAATTGATGCGATTGCTTATTGAAAATGGCTCCCGTACAAACACCAGAGGTAAGAAAGGAGATACAATTTTACACTATATAGCTGGAAGTTTTTCCCGTGGTGGGCCATTCAGTTTCGAACTTCTTGACTTACTATTTGGGGCAGGTGCAGATCCCCGCATAGCGAATAATAAGGGAGAATTACCATTGCAAGAACTCAAACTACCCGATCATGTGGCAGAAAGATTTCCAGAAAGAAGGGAAAATTATAGCAAGCTCGTGGATATGTTTCGTCAAAGAACCGACGAGCTAAATGCTCAGAAAAATCAAACCTGTTGCAAAAGTGATTATCAAAGGACACAGGATAGATTCTCCCGACCTCCCGATTACCTACTCCCGACTCATGCGAAGCCCGTCCACTGGACCGATCACAGACACGCAAATTACAGGGGATTCACGCCATAGGGATAGTCCGTGGCGGCCCCACTCCAAGATTTTCGCGATTTTTCTCAAAACCATCACTTCTCTTCCTTCAGTCAAGCCCCCTGCCATTCTTTCTCAAAACCATCTGCATCGAGCGTAGCCAAAAAAATCCAGACCCACGATCTAAAGTCTTGCTACCTTACTCTGAATACCAACCCTTGCTAAAACCCATCTCCTCCTCTTTATCTGAAAATTCAATCCACACCCTAACCCATAGATCGAAGCTACCTTACTCTGAATACCATTTTTACCCTTTACCAAACCACATCCTCTTTATCTGAAAATTCAATCCACACCCTAACCCATAGATCGAAAATATGCCCTATATGACAATTATACCGACAGCTCTCGTTCTTGCCAAATTCATGGAGGGAAACGTCCCTTACCTTTTAATCTAAGTGCATAGGAAACCTAGGCAGCCACTGTAATACGCATGTCGAAAATGTCCACGGAATAGGAACTGTAATACTCACCTATGATCGGCTGGAAGACTTTCTTTTATATTTCCCTTGATTTTTTTGGCATTTTATATTCCGTTCTAAAATCATTCCTCATTCATTCTGCCTTATCTGGAGCTTCGCTGGATCGTTTTCTATCCAAAGCCTGATAAACTCCAGTGTATTGTTTCATAAAATCTTCTCGAAGCTTCCTCTCTTCCGCTTCCTGCTCTCCTAGAGTATTTACAGCTGCGTCTGCAGCATTGAATTTTCCTGCATTTCTGCGGGCCTCTCTGAGTGTTTCCAATGTTTCCATCGCCTCATCATGCCTTCTTTCTACGGCCTTCTTGTGCTGTCCTTGCAAGTTTTTTACTATACCTTGAATTACACCTTTAGGTTCCTTATCAGGTCCTCGTTCCTTAAATTTTTTGCTATCATCCGGGCTTAAAGGGAAGAAATCTTCGGGATTTGCTTTAAAGGCTTGCCACATCGCTTGAAATTTTGGAGCGATTTGATCAAAATTTTTAGGATCTAAATTGGAATCATGGGCCAAAGTCAATGCTGCACAATAGAGACCGCCAAGTACTTCGCCGGCGGAGTGATATTGTCCCGACTGCATATACATCGTAACGGAGAGGAATAGATTCTTAAACTCATCACTTAATTTTGATGGATCGGTACAGCCGTCATCCACAAAATCCTTTAACGACTTTAACATTTTTTCTGTTTTTGCCGCTCCGATATGGGCATGTAATCCGGCGACGATATGCGTTGTTGTTCCGGAAACGCTACATATGCTTCGCAGGCCGGGCGTCTTTCATGATCGAGCCCAAACTCGGTTTGGATTTCACTACATCAGTATCGATTTGAATTAAATCATCCAGAGTCCTCTGATTTTTCTGTGAATCTGTGAACTTAATGCCGCGCAATTGCTCTTTCAGTGCCAGTGTACTATCGCTTTTCGATTTCAATTGCTGTGCAATAGCGGCCTTTCGATCGCTGCTTATACCTGTTGCTTTCAACGCATCCTGCAAAAATTTAAAAGGTTCTTGCAAGATCGCTACTCTAATCTTGGGGGAGAGTTTGGAAATTAGCCGTTTGGGTGGCCATTCTTTTCCCTTGGGTAAACGCTCCTCCCGCTTGCATGGAGTTTTTGTCCATGCACTCATTCCGTGATTTCGCAATGGGGTCGAAGATCAAAAACCATGGGAATGTTTTTCCGTTG
>JAITJQ010000076.1 GCA_031278845.1 Puniceicoccales bacterium | reverse complement strand
TCGTGTGGCGTTTGGCATTTTTTTTTCTTTTTGGCCCCCCAAAACCCGGGCACTGTGGGCGCGGGTTGCCCGCGGCACTTAATTTTTCTTTCTTAAATTAGCAGCCCTGCGGATTGATCCGTGGCATCGCCGCTGGATCAATCCGCAAAACCAGGTCCAGGAGGCGATGCCTCCTGGCGGAGATTCTAAGGGCGCGCAGCCCTTAGATAATTATTTTGCAAAATGTTAATTCCCCGTTGACATTTGCAATGAAATTTCTAGCTTTCCCGATGGTAGGTCGAGATTCAGGATGGCGAAGGATAAGAGTAAAATAGTATTATGTGTAGCGGATGACAGCGTATGTCTTTGCCAAGTTACCGATCAGAAGGGTCGCGCATTTATTCTTTCGAGCCAGATTGTCCAGGCGGAATATTTTGGACAAAATGAGGAAAATTGGTTGGAGAAAGCGCTAAAAATTTTCAGACCAAAACTACTCAAAAAAGTGACAGATGTTCTCGTTTCGACGACATTGACCCATTACATTCCCCTCGAAGTTTTTTATCTACACAAAGAAAATTTCGTCAAAACCACACTTTTTGAATTGGAACACTCGCTGGGCGATAAAATTTCGCAATTCAAATTCGGAGTCTACCGGACTGGAAAGAATAATATTGCCCATGTATTTCTAGCCCCCAAAACGGTGATGACAAGATTGGAGGAAATGCTAGAAACCGTGGGGATTAGAAAACCCAAAATCTTACTTTCTCCTGTCATGTTTATCGAGGAGGGTAAGCGGCAAACAGTGAGTACGGATACCATTTTTCTCAATGTTGGTCGCAATCTCCTTTCCTTTGTTTTTCGCAAAGGAGAAGAAATCGCTTCCCATTTGTTACCCATAAAATGGGATGCGTTAGCTAAAAAAATGTCGCAAATTATTAACCAAAGTTGTTCCGAAGAGGATATTTACCGACTCATCAAGAATGCGCAAAAACAGAAATTCAATCCAGCTATCCAATATGCATTAGACGAATTTTGGGGGGAACTCCATCGGGAGATTATTCAGCAGGTCAACCAATATTTTGGCGAAAATGGTCGTGTTAGCTGGATTATCGGAGGTCGCCATGATCAACTATACGGCATTCAGCAGCGGCTGAGCGGAATAGTAGAGCAAAAAATTATTCCCTACCGGGTCGCTTTTAAGCAGCAAATTTCACCGTCCATCGGAATGGATATTATTGCCGTAATGGAGCCTTTTTTACCCGGGTTGCTCGCAACGGCTACACTCGATAAAAAACAACTGGCCGAAGTGGTCAATTTGCAGACGGATACAATCGTCATCAGAGCGAAACCGGAAGGATCGTTTTTCTATCAAAATTTCACCACCGGACTAACTTGTCTTGCATCGGCGTTGTTGTATTTTTCGCAGTATCTCAATTGTCAGTATATCACCGACGAGGTTTACAATAAAAAATTGCTCGCCGAACAGGGCGAGATGGTACGCATTTCCAGAGAAATCGAAAGCGTTAATGAGCACATTCGGGAACAAAAAAAGTTATTGGGCAATGTCTTAGTTTACATTGAGCAGAATCGAAAATGGTGCGAATTATTCAATGCGCTACAAAATATTTTCGTCGAAGCAGAAAATGCCCACCTCACTTCATTCGCATGGAATACGCAACCCGCAAAAGATAGCGATTCCAAAACCAAAGAAACTAAAAAAACTACCGCCACAAAAGGAGAAAAAGAAGCAAAAGTGGCTAAGAAAAATGTGGTTGAGAACCCTAAAGTAACCTCGACGATCGGCATGACAGGAAGAATGTTCATCGGTGACGTAGCGATTACCAAGGATGTGGAACGGGAATTCAATACTAAATTCAATGCGATGTTTGATAAAATTCGCCAATTACCCTTTTGTGCTGAGCTCGGCGATATAAAGGTAAATGTTCCCGAAAACGGTCAAATCACCTTCCGGTGTACCATGAAAGTCAATCCTAAATCTAAAATTATGGCGCTATGAAAAAGGTAATGCATAGGAGTTTACAAATATGTTTTCCCATCGTGCTGCTCCTGGTCATTTTTGCACTGGGCCATTTGTGTTGGAGTCGGTACGCATATATCATTTTGATAGGCGATAGCAATGGCAGCGCGAAGGAGGAAATCCAAAAGTTATCCCAAGGTAACCCCTTTCCCTCGAAGGAAAATTTACAGAAAATTACTCAAAAATCAAAGGATTACGACATCGATTACCAACTCTATACCGCAACGCATAAACCGCTTGATCTGGAATTTTTAAAGATCAAAAGGCCTAAGAATGAGGTGGATTTTTATTTTTTATTGATGGCCTATACCAATTTCCTGACGAATTACGCCAAGGAATCGGCCGTCAATATCCCTTCCAATACGGCTTTCGGCTTTGAACCCTATGCCCAAAAAGATGTGATTCCCGACCAAAAGCATATCGATGCACTCTATAAGCAAAGTAAAATTATCGCAAAATTATTAATATTGCTCTTTGACTCCAATGTCTACGGTATGAACCTGCATAGTCTATCCCGGGAAAGCGTCGACAGCGACAGCAAAACCCAAAAATCCGGTGATAGTACTGGGACTTTGGATCAGAATAAGGCGACCGCTATCCGGAAAAATGATCTGAAATCCTATCTTTTTAGCCTAGAATTTTCCTGCCATACCAACGCCCTCCGCAATTACATCAATAGGCTACAGGAATATGGATTACCGGTAATTGTACGCGCATTGACGATCGGTGATGAAAACAAAAATTCCTCCGGAAATACCATTTTGTCGACGGAAAATGTGAAGGTTTCGATGATATTGGAATGGTTATTTATTCGGGATGAAAAGGATGATGAAAAAAATGATCTGAAGCTGGAAGATAAAAAATGACAAAAATATCAAAGTTCTTAATTTTCGTTACGCTTATTTTTTTAGCGGCTTCGGTGGAACGCGCGATCGAAGCTTGGCGTTTACGCTCCGATAAAGGAAAATCCAATTCCAATCCGATAGCCCAGAAGCGGTCCGCAGTTGTCGAACGCGAAACGATCGATATCGCAGATGTTACATGGAAAACTCCAAAAACGGCTCCCAATGGCGAAAACTGGACCTTCGACCTCTTTACATCGCCTACCATCGTACGGGAAGGAACGGAATTCAAAGCGACACTTCCCTGGCTGAAAAAAAGTCAATCGACGATTAATTTCGAGGTCGTTAAAGTGGGCAAAAAAATTTATCCCCTCCAATTTTCCGGCTACTTCAATCGACCTACAGTCGATGGCCAAACGGATCCATCGATTTGCTTTATGCTCGGTGATGCACAAACCCACGAATCGCTACAAGTACAATTGGGGCAGATTATCAAACGCCATAACGTTGAAATTTTGAGCTTTACCGAAAAGGGTCCCGACGGAACCATTCAAGGTTACCCGCAACTAAAAATCATGGATCGCAATATCAATCGGGAAATAATTTTGACGCCGGAAAAAAAATATTATGACCAACTATTCGACATCCGTCTGCGTTCGAAAATCGATGAAAAAGAAATTTCCATTTCCTCCATAGGGGAAGAATTTTCCATCGGCGATGATCAATATGTGCTCAAAAAAATTGACGAAGAAAAAAAGACCCTCGATTTTTCGCAAAAAGTCGGCAAAGACTACTGTAATTTTTCATTAGAATTTGCTACAAAAAATCCCTCTCCAACCGCCAAAACAACTTAAGTCAACCTTAAAGTCAATTTAAGTTGACATTTTATAAAATTTTCCGCTAATAGCATTGGGTTTGTTGGCAAGACAAAACTAATTTGATTACGATGGAAAGAGATCATACAATTTCACGGGACTTTATTAGACCCTCCTACGCGTACCTTATCGAAAAAAAACGGGACGGTGGAGAATTTACAGATGACGAAATGCGCTTCATTGCAAATTCGATTTTGGATAAAACCATACCAGATCATCAGCTCGCCGCCTGGGCTATGGCAGTCTATTTTCAGGGCATGACTCCCCAGGAAATTGCTGTGTTTACCGAGGAAATGATGCTGACCGGTGAAGTATTCGAACTCCCCCGCATCACGAAACCAAAACTGGATCGCTACGCAACCGGTGGCGTCGGCGACAAAACGGGTTTAGTTTTGATCCCTTTAGCGGCGGCCTGTGGTGTCGCAATCCCGTCGATGATTGGCGAAGAGGAGGGTTTCGTGATCAGTGATCTCGACAAATTGCGCTCCATTCCCGGGTTTCAAACGAATATCCCTCAAGACCAGTTCGTTAAACAATTGCAGCAAACTGGCTGCGCAGTTATCGAACAACGCCCGGAAATTACGCCGATTAATACGTTCCTTTTTAAATTACGTAGGGAAACGGGAACGGTTCCGAGTATCCCATTGCTAACCAGTAGTCTATTGAGTAAGAAATTTTCGGAGGGCGCAGATAGTCTGGTAGTCGACGTCAAATGGGGTAATGGGGCCTATGTGCGCGATGTCGAAAACGCCAAACAATTGGGCCGTATGGTAACCCGTGTCGCAAAATCTATGAATCGCAAATGCGTCGCATTGATCACGGATATGAATCAACCCCTAGGGAATTGCGTGGGAACAGGACTCGAAATGCAGGAAGTTTTGCGACTACTACGGGGCGAAAGTGATCCCGAATTGGACGAGCTCATCCTACGCCTAGGTATGGAAATGGTGCGTCTGGCCGGAGTCGCCGGTTCAACACTCTCGGCTAAACAAATGGTGCGTAAACATTTAACCGATGGCGTTGCCCTCGGAAAATTGCGCGAAATGATCGAAGCTCAGGGTGGCGATCCAAGCTACATCGATGATCCCGATAAGTTTCCTAAGGCAAAGTATGTAAAAAAATTGCCGGCGGCTAAACGGGGCTACGTCCATACCATCGATTCGGAAATGCTAGCACATGGCGTCCAAATTCTGGCACGCAAGCGGGATGGATCCATTGACCATATGGTCGGCGTTTCCGATGTTAAAAAAATTGGCTATCAGGTGAAACAGGGCGAAGCACTCATGATGATCCATTACAATGACGAAATTAATTTGGAGTCGGCATTGGAATTTTTGCGCTCCTCTTACCGCTTGGCCCCCAAACGACCGACACAAAATGATCTAATTGTCGAACGAGTCGCTTAGTTTTTGCCTAAGGGCTGCGCGCCCTTAGAATCCCCGCCAGGAGGCACCGCCTCCCGGACCTGGTTTAGCGGATTGATCCAGTGGCATCCGCCACTGGATCAATCCGCTAAGGCCAAAGGCCCCCCGCGGCTGCGCCGCGGGGGGGCCTG
>JAITJQ010000055.1 GCA_031278845.1 Puniceicoccales bacterium | reverse complement strand
AAACTCAATCTCCACGGCAGTTCGACGGGCCACGGCGTACTCGGTATTGACGTTCAAACCAATAAGTTTGTCCTCTCCCGATTACTGCACATTAAAAATCTCGATGAGCAACTGCTACTTAAGGCGATTGGCTCATTTTTTTCGACGGTTTCCCAATTGCGGGAAAAGTTAGCGCAGTTCCTTCAGGCCCAGGTTTCCGACGCCCCCCTCGAAGGCCCTCTCGCCGTTCCCCCTAACCTTAACTTTATTATATAATTATGAGCGCAATTGAAGGAGTTGGCGGCCCATTGGATGATGAGGATAAACGTATCGATATAGCCCGCAAAATGATGGGGCTCGACGAACCCGTTGAGGAAAAGAAAGACGAAAATATTTCTAACATCCGATCCACTGACGCCACGCCAGCAGAAGACGTCATTCCCCTGGGTGGAGTAGAAGCTGCATCGCCCTCCGATCCCGTTGGGTTTGAGATACGGCACGACCCTGCCAAAGGCGCAACTCCAGTAGCCGAAGTTCTCAAGGGCGGTAACGAAGTCAAAGCGACCGAGGAAACTGATGCAGTCCAACAAGATGAAGAGCTCAAAAAAGATTCCGATGGCGATGGTGATCCCGATTATCTCGATAGTAGTCCGTATGGTGATGAGAATTCGCCAGCTCTTCAGCATCTTCTCGATGCAATACTCTCAGCTGATAGCGACGGCGACGGTATCCTCGACTTCATCGATTGGACGGGGAGCGAATCGCAAATCGAACAAATGTATGATAAAGATTTTGAACGAAAACTCGAAGCGCGAAAAGAAGAAGCTATGCGTGGCTTCCTCTCCCTGATGTCGATGCTCAATAACTTCGATTTAACTAAAGCTTCAGGAAATTTCGCAGAACATGGTGGCGATCCTCTAATCGTTATGGTCGCAGCAGGCGCTGCACAAACTTCGCTCATGCACAGCGCAAACCTCCAGAACTTACCACTCACTCATATTCCCAAAAAAAAGGATATAAAACGGCTAGTGCAACAATACAAAAACAAGAGTAGAAAAGCAAAGATTAAAAATCTTCGGGCCCTCGACCGTTTTGTCAAAGACATGTCAGCAAGTCCTGTAAAAGCGAAACTTCAAAGGGCACTCAAATCTGTAAAATCTGCATCTACACCCAAACCTATACCCCCAAAAACATAAATGTTCCTCCGGAAATTTCTTTCCTTCTTTATATCAGCATGTCATTCGGATAACCCGTATGTTATCCGGATAAAATTTTGACATCACTTCAAAATTTTGTTGACGAAAACATCACTTTCTAAATACTAGCTGGCATATGCTAGTCAACTCGGTCACAATCACTGTCATAGCACTCCTGCTCTTTAAATTCATTTTCGAAAATATCCTGCATTTCATTAATAATTACCACATCCTGCTCCATCGAAAAAAAATCCCCCATGGCTTTGAAACGTTTATTGACCTTCCAGCTTACCAAAATAGCATCGATTATACACTGGTAAAATCTAACTTTTCTTCCTTTTGTGGGGCGTGGAACTTAGTGTTCGATATTTTCCTCATATTTAGCGGAATACTCCCGTTTCTACTTCAAACGGGATTCAATGTCTTTGGTAATAAAAATTTTGGCCAAGCGGTAACGTTTCTTTCCATTCATTTCATCCTATCCCTCTTTTGGATTCCATTTAGTTGGTGGCGCCAATTCCGTTTAGAAGACTTTTTCGGATTTAATCGCTCTACACAAAATATCTTTTGGACCGATAAAGTAAAAGAATATTTGCTCAGCTTCGTCTTTGGCTTTCCTATTTTTTACATCATTGCATGGTTTTTCCAAAGTTTCCCGCGGTCATGGTGGCTATGGGCCTGGGCTATTCTTTTCATTTTTCAGGTCACCATGGTCCTCATTTATCCCCTGCTGATTTTACCGCTGTTCAATAAACTAACTCCCCTACCCGATGGTGAACTCAAGGAACGCCTCATGCAACTCGCCCAAACAACCCAATTCCCTATTAATAAAATTTTCACCATGGATGGCAGTAAACGTTCGGCCCATTCCAATGCATTCTTCATAGGCCTCGAAAAATTTCGCCACATCGTCCTCTATGACACACTCATTGAACAAATGACTACGGAAGAAATTGCCGCCGTACTCGCTCACGAAATCGGCCACTACAAACATCAACACATCCGTACCAATCTCATCGTTGAAGGTGTGTGTAGTTTTCTCGGTTTTGGCATTTTATATTACCTATCCTCTCGCCCTTGGTTTTTGGAAAGTTTCGGATTCCAAACGGAATATACCCTCGTACCGCTCATTCTCATATTTTCAATTGCGATTTCCGGCATTACATTTTGGATCGATCCTCTTTTTAACTACCTCTCGCGTAAGCATGAATACCAAGCGGATCGCTTTGCCGCGGATACTCTAGGACAAACGGAGCCGCTCATCTCCAGTCTACGCAAATTGCATAAAGAAAATCTCTCCAATCTCGCCCCCCATCCTATCTTCAGTACCTTTCATTATTCCCATCCCACGCTACTGGAAAGGGAAATCGCCCTCCAGAACCCTACACCGGATGATCATCGTACTAAAGCGTAGGTGGTAATAAAACTTTTTTATGGGCGATAATCTGACGAAGGGCATCAAACAATATGCAGCGACTATGCCCACGATGGACGCAATCATCGAAATGAAGCGGCGCGGCAAAAGGGCTATCATTCGACGATGTTTGAGCTACGAAGAACTCGATTGGCGTATTGACCAATATGTCGCGAAATTTTCACAAAAAGGCATCCGAAAGGGATCCCGTGTCCTGATGCTCCTTTCGCCGAGCGTCGAAATGGTATGTACCTTTTTCGCCCTCATTCGGATGGGGGCCATTCCCATTCTAATCGATTCGGGTATGGGTTCCAAAGCACTCATTCGCTTAGCTAATTTTTCGAAACCGGATTTTATCGTCTGCTCTCGTTGGATTAAATGGTTGATTTCTTGTCGTATTTTTAACATTAAAGGGAAAATTGTTGTTGTGCAGCGTTCTTTCGCAAAGAGCCAAACGACCCGTCCCCCCTTACAAGATACCGATCCGGAAGATACGGTGGCCATTCTTTTTACTTCCGGATCGACGGGTATGGCTAAGGGAGTTATTTATAAACACCGTAATTTTGCAGCCCAATTGAATAAATTACGTTCGACTTACAAATTATTGCCACACACCCGCGATGTGACGCTCTTACCGGCCTTTATGTTTTTTAATCCGATGTTTGGCCGAACGCTTATCATTCCGGATATGGATTTTTCACATCCGGCGAACTTGCATTTACCCAGTATCGTCGAAACAATTGTCAATAACTGTGCGACGAGTAGTTTTGCATCTCCGATTCTTTGGGATAAAATTTCCGAATATTGTTTCGAACATGGAATTAAAATTCGCAGTTTAGAACAAATTTTTCTCGCCGGCGTCTCAGCAACAATCCGCGTTCTAGAAAATATTCAAAGCATTGCTCCCAATGCTAAGATTTTTACTCCCTATGGGGCGACGGAATGTTTACCCGTCTGTTCCATTTCCGCCGATGAAATTCTAGGAGAAATCCGTCCGCTTCAGGAAAATGGCGCAGGAACTTGTATCGGAATTCCCGTCGATGGCATTGAGATCAAAATCATTAGGCCAGAAAACGATATTGTGTCGACCATTGACAATCAAAATTCTTTGTCATTGGGGTACGTTGGCGAAATTGTCGTCGCAGGCGATAACGTTACGGAACTTTATGACCAATTGCCCGATAAAACTGCCCAAGCAAAAATTTTCCAGGATGGAAAAGTATGGCATCGTACCGGTGATTTGGGATTTCTCGATCAAAAGGGACGGATTTGGTTTTGTGGTAGAAAAATGGAGCGGGTTACTACCCGAAATGGCGAAGAATATTACCCGGACTGCATCGAACCGCTATTCCATAAGCACCATGCCGTAGAACGCGCTGCTCTCATACCATTAATCAAACGCGGTACCACCTGCCCCGCAATTGTCATCCTACCGAAGGCGGGATGCTATCCTTTTTTCTTTTTGCAGCGATGGGTTTTCCGCCGAGAGTTGAGGATCTTAGCGCAAAGGTTTCCGAAAACTGCCCCCATTACCCATTTTTTCTTTTGCCGAAAGTTACCCGTAGATCCCAGACACAATGCCAAAATTCATCGGTTAGCACTTGCTAAGCGATTTTCTCGCTAAATTTCGCAAGGGGAATTTTTCGCAAGGGGAATTTTTCCCTTTGCAACCCCTAACCAGGGGATCCATCCCCTGGTTAGGGGGTTGTGGTTTGATCCGGTGGCGATGCCACCGGATCAAACCGCAAGGTCTATTTTTTTATGCATTTTTTTGTGCGCAACCTCGGCGCAGAATGCGCCGAGGTTGCGCCAGTTAAAAAAGAAAAAGAAATCAAGTGATACGCAAACCCTACGCAAAATTTCGTAGAATTTGCGCGTCACTAAAAGACAAAAAACTTGACTTAGCGGCCGAGCCCGGCGCATTCTGCGCCGGGCTCGGCCGCTAGGAGGTCAAGGAGTCTGTGACTCCTTGCGGGAGTCCAGAGGGCGGAGCCCTCTGGGACAATAGTGGTTATGGATTTTATCTCCATCGGTAGCGTTCAGCATCCGCGACGAATGTACTTTCCTTGGAAACTTAATGGTAATCGTGGTTCCCACATTTGTTTTCGATTCAATGGCAACCGTTGCATGGTGATCATGTAAAATCCGTTGGACAATAAACATACCAAGACCCGTTCCCTGCTTTTTAGAAGTGCAGAAAGGCTCAAAAACTTTTCCAAGTCGTTCCGACGGAATCCCTATGCCCGTATCCGTAAATTTTAAAATCACAAAATCGTCGTCACTGCCCACGCTAACCGATAAACATTTTTCGTGCGTCATCGCTTCCATCGCATTTTTAATGATATTAAAAAATACTTGTTTCATTTGGTCGTTATCGGCTAAAACAACGGGCACATCTCCATTAACCGTCAAATGAACCGCAACACCGGCATTATCCAATTCCGGTGATAAAAACTTAATCACAAAGTTCAGTAATTCCAATAAATGTGCATCGGAAAAATTCGGAGTGACCGGCTGGACTGCCCGTAAAAAATTCTTAATAATTCCATGTAGACGTTCCACTTCTTTTCTGCAAACCGTTACAGACTCCGAAATTTCATCAAAATTTTGTTCTCGAATAAAGTTTTGCATTAACTCTAATTGTAAACTAATGGAATTGAGTGGATTTCCAATTTCATGGGCAACACCAGCCGAAAGTAATAAAATAGAGTAGATACGCTCTTCTTCGAGTTCCTTTTTTTTCTGCTCCAAATCCTGTGTAATGTCGGAAAATACACAAATAATTTGCGACTCCATTTCCGTTATAAACGGCACCGAATAAAATCGCAACGTCCTCTCCGTCGGGTAGCTCAAATGAACTTCACCAATGATCGACTTTTTTTGAATTTGTCCCAGATCAATCTGCTGCAATATTTCCGGGGCACACTTCCATAGGACCATATTGCGCAGGTTACGCACATTCAATAGCTCCTCTGCCACATTATTCGCGAGCAATATTTGACCATCCCGATCGATCATCACAACACCATCGCGGATAACATTAATGACTTTTTCAAAAATATTTCGCTGGCTATAAAATTTTCGAGCTAGCGATGCCAAAGTCGCGTGATCAAGCTGATCAACCCGCGCCAATAAACGCCCTAACACCTGCTCTTTCATAAAAAAGTCTCGCCACTTCCTGCCACAAGACCTTGAATTTTTCTTTAAATTATCGGCCTACTCCACAGCACCCACGGGATCTAGAATCGCCTTCGAATGCGCTATTTTCTTTGTTTTTCTCCTTCTCGACCTCTTATACCCCGTATCATTGGCTAAAACAAATTCAATGATAGCCATCGGACTAGCATCGCCACGGCGCGGAACTAATTTATAAATGCGCGCATAGCCACCATTTCGTTTCAAAAACTCCGAAACCTTTTCGTCAAACAATACCTGCACTGCACCTACGTCGCGCACACGGGCAATCGCCAAACGACGAAAATGTAATTTTTGTTCCGCAACTTCAACCCGTTCCGCTCGTTTCGCAAGTGTAATAATCTTTTCGATAAAAGGTCTCAACGCTTTCGCTTTCGCTAAAGTGGTCTCAATTTTTCCGCGGGTGATGAGCGCCACCGCTAAATTTGCAAGCAACGCCTCACGATGCTCCTTCTTAACGCCTAAAATGTGATTATGTTTACCGTGACGCATTTTATTTCTTTCCGTCGAAAATTAATAACTCAACATGTGTTCGTCAACCTTCATTCCTAAAGATAAACCGAGCTCCTCTAACTTATTCTTAATTTCTGTTAACGATTTTTTCCCAAAATTGCGATATTTCAACATATCGTTCTCGTCTTTCATCACCAACTCTCCCACGGTCGTAATATTCGCATTATTTAAACAATTTGCTGCGCGTACCGATAACTCAATCTCGTTCACACTCATATTGAGTAGAATGCGCAAACGATTCTGTGCATCGCTAGCTTGCCGTACACCGTCTTCAAATTCTACGATCTCACTGTTGATCGAATCAAATACATCGAGATGGCGCTTCAAAATCGCAATCGAATCCTTTAACGCATTCTCCGGCGTTACGCGACCGTCGGTCCAAATTTCCAGAATCAATTTGTCAAAATCTGTCATTTGCCCTACCCGCGTATCCTCGACGGAATAACGCGCTAACTTTACCGGACTATATAAAGCATCTATCGGAATGACACCAATTTCCGTCGTAAATTTTCGATCATCGGCTAAAGCGTAGCCACGACCCACTTCCGCTTCCATCTCTATCAACAGACGACGCTTCTCGTTAAGTGTACAAATAACCTGCTCGGGATTGACGATTTCAAGGGGAACCGTGGCTTTAATCTCAGCCGCCTGAACGACTCCCTCCCGCTCCACATCGATCGTCAATTGAATCGTATTGCGTAAATCCGACTTCAACAGAACCTTTTTCAAATTGAGTACAATGTCGGCGACGTCTTCCACAACACCCGGTATTGACTGAAATTCGTGCGACACACCCGCAATCTTTACGGAAGAAATCGCTACAGCCTCGATGGAACACAAAAGTACACGTCGCAAGGAATTACCGATGCTATGTCCGTAACCGGATTCAAAGGGTTCCGCAATAAACATTCCATAAGTATCCGTTGCCGTTTCCCCAACGCGTACCATTTTTTTTGGCAATCCAAACTTTCCTAAACGTCTAACCATAGCAATCTCAATTTAACGACTGTAAAATTCAACGATTAATTGACCATTAATCCTTTGTTCCAACTCTTCCGCAACCGGCTCCCGTTCGACTTTTCCCTTTAACGCAACCGAATCAAGGGTTAACCATGTCGGAACCACCCGATAACGACAATCTTCTAAACTTTGCGTCACATACTTTTTCGAAGCATTGTGGTTCCGTGCCCCAATCACATTTCCTATCGAACATCGATAACTCGGAATGTCAACCTTTAAACCATTGACTACCACATGCCCATGGCATACGAGCTGACGTGCAGCCCGACGCGTCCGCGCAAAACCTAGTAAATATACGACACTATCTAGCCGCATCTCCAAAAACCGCATAAACAACTCACTCGTTACACCCCGCTGTGATTTAGCTGCATTAAATATTAAACGGAATTGTCGCTCCGTTAACCCATACATGTAACGCAATTTCTGCTTCTCATTGAGCCCCACCCCATACTCGGAAACCTTGCGGCGTAAACGAGGGCCGTGAATCCCCGGAAAATATGGCTTACGCTCAACCGCCTTGCAGGAAGGAAAAATTTCGCAGTTGAAACGTCTGTTAACTCTAGCTTTTGGACCTGTGTACCGAGACATATTTTTTTAAATTTAAGATTATATTCTCCTTCGCTTACGGGGACGACAGCCATTGTGCGGAACAGGTGTCATATCCGCAATCGTATTGACCGTCAAACCTAATGTTTGTAAAGATCGGATCGCCGCATCACGTCCCATCCCTGGCCCTCTCACCTTCACATCAACCTCCTTAAATCCATGGGAAATCGCTACACGCCCCGCCTCCTGCGTCACAACCTGCGCCGCATAGGCCGTCGATTTCCGTGAACCGCGAAAATTACACTTCCCCGAGCTCGACCAGGAAATCACGTTGCCCTGCAAATCCGTAAAACAAACTTTCATATTGTTAAATGTCGCCAAAATACTGCAAACGCCATGGGAAATGTTTTTACTATTTTTTGCTCGCCGAATCTTTACCTCCGCTTCGCCCTCACTCAAGATGTCTTGCACCGACTCCTTCGGCTTATCAACAACCTCCACCGCCTGCGACGCCGGAACCGAACTTTTTGACTCCAAATCTTCCGCCATATTGTCTATTTCTTTCTAATCACACCGATGGTCTTTCTCGCGCCTTTACGGGTACGCGCATTGGTCGAGGTCCTTTGACCACGCACCGGTAAACCTCGATAGTGGCGAACGCCACGGTAACACTTGATCGCCTGTAAACGCTTCAAATTTGAAACAATTTCTCGACGCAAATCACCCTCCACTTTCCACCCATTCTCAATGATGACAGCAGTGATTCTATTAATATTCTCTTCCGTCAAATCCTGCGCCCGCATGTCCGGATTGAGATCCGTCTGCTCCACAATCAAATCCGCACGATAAGGCCCCACACCATAAATGTACCTCAGAGCGTACGGTAACTTCTTATTATTCGGAATGTCAACTCCAATCAAACGCGGCATAATTATCTATCCCTTATAAATGTTATACTTGAATCTTTGAAAATCATTTTTTCAACAAAGTCAAGATTTCTGGCAAATTATCCGTAATTAATACGGTGTGCTCCCAATGAGCGGCCCACGAACCATCGGCCGTACGAATCGTCCAGCCATCGGAATCCGTAGAAATTTTTGCGCTTCCCAACGTAAACATCGGCTCAATCGCTAGGGTCATTCCCGATCTTAAAAGAGGCCCCTGCCCCGCAACGCCGTAATTGGGAACCTGCGGATCTTCATGCATCTTGCGGCCGATACCGTGGCCAACCAGTTCCCGTACCACACCTAATCCATTTTCATCCGCTAAACGCTGGACGGCTGCCGAAATATGACCCACCGTATTTCCTGCCCTCGCAGCATCGATACCCGCTAGCAATGCCTTTTGCGTCACATCAACCAGGCGCTGCACTTCAGGCCCTATGGTACCAATCACAATGGTCCGTGTATTATCGCCCATAAAACCATCAACACTCACGGTAAGATCGACACTAATAATATCGCCCTCCCGCAATATCCTCTGCTCCGATGGCAAACCGTGAACAATTTCATCGTTGATGGACCAACAGCCGTAGCCGGGGAAAACACGCCCCCCCGAACGAAACCCAAAAGTGCTACTCCTTGCACCATGGCGATCCATTATTTCCTTTGCCAAACGATCCAATTCCGCCGTAGAAATCCCCGCGACAACATGACTGCATACCGCATCCAATACGACCGCGGCAACCGCTCCCGCGCGACGCATCTTCTCAATTTCTTTTGGACTTTTTATGGAAACCACAGCTAACTACTTTAATAACCAGGCTACAAAACCAACAATTAAAAGACCTGTCAAGACTAAAATCACAACTTTAATCTTCTTACAAGACTCCACGAATTCGGCAAAATCGAATCTACCCTTCGCTCCACGCGAACGAACCTTTCCTTTTTGTAAAAACCCATCGTAATTGCGCTCCAAAAGCTGCACTTCCATCTGCCGCATCGTATCTAAAATTACACCCACCGTAATGAGCGTTCCCGTTCCGCCAAAAAACATCGAAATCGTATAGGGTATACCAAAATAAATCGAAATTAAATCCGGCAACAAAGCTACCACCGTTAGAAAAATCGCCCCCGCTAAGGTCAGCCGCGTCATCGAAAAGTCGAGAAAATTCGCCGTATCATTGCCCGGCCGCACTCCAGGAATATAACCGCCACTCTTTTTCAAATCCTCCGCTATTTGCATGGGCTTGAACATAATCGATACCCAAAAATAACTAAAACATAAAATCAATATGCCGTAAATCACATAA
Source organism: Puniceicoccales bacterium (assembly GCA_031278845.1). Lineage (GTDB taxonomy): Bacteria > Verrucomicrobiota > Verrucomicrobiia > Opitutales > LL51 > LL51. Next base: position 9,960 of record JAITJQ010000055.1, on the reverse strand, counting down.
AACATCGTCGATCCATGCATCAACGCATTCGCAATGCGCGCACAAAACGGTACGTTCCATGCCCCCGCCATGTAAGTGAAAATCTGCTGTGGAAACATGATCAATGTGCTCGCAAAAATAACCGGCATCACCCCCGCATAGTTCACCTTCAACGGTAAAAAAGAATTCTGTCCCCCCATCATCTTGCGACCAACAATCCGTCGGGCATACTGTACCGGAATTTTTCGCGTCGCCTGCGTCACCGCCACCATACTGTAAATTACAACCACCAGTAACGCCAACATCAACAACAAATGGGGCATACCGATCACCGCCATCTCGGCTCCAACTGGCCGCGTAAACATTTCGATAACTTGCATCACCGCCCCCGGTAATGATGACAAAATACCCACCGTGATCAAAAGCGAAACACCATTTCCAACGCCCAATTGCGTAATGCGATCGCCCAACCAGGTCAAAATCATCGTGCCGGCCGTTAAAATAATTGTCGAATTGAACCAAAACCAACCGCGACTCATCACCACGATGTCGCCGTATACCGAACGATCAAACCCAGGAAATATCTTTTCCGGATAATTCGAAAGCGCTAAAACCAACAGCATCCCCTGAATTAAACAAATCACCAATGTTAAGTAGCGCGTGTATTGGGCAATTCGCTGGCGACCATTCTGTTCTCGCTGAATGCGCGCAACACTCGGCACAACCGCCGCCAACAATTGTAAAATAATCGACGCACTAATGTAAGGCATGACACCTAGTCCGAAAACCGCACCCTTTAAGAATGCACCTCCCGTAAACATGTTGTACATCCCAACGAGACTCCCTCCAGATCCCCGCTGCGTCATGAAAAAATCGTGCAAAGGCTTGGGATCAATCCCCGGTAAAGGAATACTCGCCCCGATGCGTGCAATAAATAACAGCGAAAACGTAAAAACAATTTTATTACGTAACTCCTGTATCTTTAAACAATTTAAAAACGCTGAAAACATGTAACTCTACTCATTTGAAATCAATTCAACGACCGATCCTCCGATCGCCTCAATTTTTTGCTTGGCCGTCGCCGAAAACTTATCCGCCACAACATGAATCACCTTCGTCAACTTCCCCTTTCCTAAAATTTTCACCAACCCTTCACTTGCTTTCACAACTCCAGCCCCAACCAATACATCCCGATCAATTGTACTGTGCTCCGCCGCTAATGCCTCAAGCGTATCAAGGTTGATGCCCACAAAACAAACCCGAAAAACACTATTGTCAAAGCCACGTATCGGCAACCGACGGTAGTAGGGAATGCCACAACAACAGGGCGCTGGACTGTACCCCGAACGCGCCTTACCACCTTTATGGCCCCGCCCCGCCGTTCCACCTCGACCGCTGCCCTGACCACGACCCCGCCGCCTCACCGGACGATTGGTACCCACTCGAATTAAATCATGTAATTTCACCGTTAACTCCTATTCCGTATCGGCCTCGCCGTGTCGCAATGACATCACCTCCGGATACGACCGCAACTTGCCTAACGCATCCAACGTCGCGTGTACCATCGCAAAGGGATTGTTCGACCCCATCGACTTCGATAGCACATCGCTTACCCCTAATACTTCAAGCACCAAACGTACGCCGCCACCCGCTACAATACCCGCTCCGGGAGCCGCAGGCCGTAACATTACTAAACCACCGTCGGAGGCGCCAACCACGTCATGGGGAATCGTATGGCCCGCGATCGGGTAACGCCGCAAATCTTTTTTCGCCTGCTCAACTGCTTTCTTTACCGCGTCCGGAGTCTCCTTCGCCTTACCGAGACCGACCCCGATACGCCCCGCTCCGTCGCCCACAACGACTAAAGCCGAAAAACTAAAACGACGCCCACCTTTGACCACCTTGGCACAACGATTAATAAAAACCACCTTATCAATGAAACGATTTGCCTCATCCGGTCGCTCGGATTGCCTCGTCATCCGCGACCGCCTACTTACTCCTAAATTAACACCGCCCATAGCAACTAAAATCTTACGCCAACACTCCGCACCGAATCCGCAAATGCCTTCACTTTACCGTGATAGCGCTTCGTTCCTCGATCGAAAACGACATCGACAACTCCCGCCTTTAACGCCGCTTCACCGAAAATTTTACCAAAAGCAATGGCCCCATCCGTATTAGGCTTTATCGCCGATACCTCATTTTTCACGACCGTCGACCGATAAACCAACGTCCTGCCATGATCATCATCGATGCACTGCGCATAGATGTGCTTCCCACTGAAATGCAGGGATAAGCGTGGACGGGAAACGGTTCCGAGCACATTTTTACGAATCCGTAGCCGTCGTCTTTGCTTTATAATTTTTTTATCTTCAAAACTCATAATGATTTCCTATTTGGCAGACTTTTTACCTTCCTTTCGACGTACACGCTCACCCACGATGCGCACCCCCTTACCTTTGTAGGGCTCCACCGGATAAAATCGCTTGATATCCGCTGCCACCTTGCCAACTAAAAATTTATCCGCACCCTCGACGCGAATCGCCGTACCATCCTTCACCGTTACCTTGATACTTTCCGGAATAGGATAGAGCACGGGATGCGAATAACCCAACGCCAAATCTAAGACATTTCCCTTTAAAATAGCCTTGAAACCAACCCCTTGGATTTCCAAATCCCTCACATAGGGTTTCTGTACCCCCTGCACCATATTATTAATAATGGCACGCACTGTACCGTGCATCGCAGCGGCATGACGGGAATCGTCCTCCGGAAAAACTTCGATAGCACTCCCGTCAAACTTGATTTCGACCGCGTCGCCGAAAGACTGAGACACCGCACCCGCTGCACCACTTACCGAAACATTTCCACCCGTTACTATAACCTTGACCATACCGGGAATCGCTATGGGTAACTTTCCTATTCGACTCATGACTCTCTCCTACCAAATTTTACACAGTAATTCACCACCTACATGATTTTGTTTCGCATCACGGCCCGACAAAATTCCTTTCGATGTGGTCAAAATACATATCCCCAAATTATTGTACACATTCGGAATCGCATCGCAATCATAGTACAGGCGGCAACCGGGACGACTGCAACGGACCACACCGGTAATCGCCGATACGCCGCGAATGTACTTCAATTGCAAAGAAATCTCCTTCACCCCTGGACGAACCTCACTAACGGAATAATCCCGGATAAAACCATTTTTCTTTAAAACATCCGCCAAATGAGCCTTCATATTCGAAGCAGCCGCCGAACAACTTGGTTTCCTTGCCGCACTCGCATTGCGAATAATCGTTAAAAAATCTCCAATCGTATCCATTATTTTACCATGAAGCCTTTATTACACCGGGAATTTTACCGAAAGAAACCAATTCTCGAAGCTGAATTCTCGAAACCCCAAATTTGCGGTAGTAGGCGCGTCCTCTACCCGTAATGGTGCAGCGGTTGCGCACCCGTACCGGCGACGAATCGCGCGGTAACTCCGCCAATTTGCGACTCGTCCTGAAGAAATCCTCATCCGTTGTCTGAGGATTTTTTAAAATTTTCTTCAAAGCATCGCGTTGGGCTGCAAATTTCGCCACAAGTATTCGCCTCTTTTCATTTCTTTTAACTACGGAAATTTTTGCCATAATATACTAAGCACTCTTCTTTCTAAACGGAACCCCAAATAATCGCAATAAATCACGTCCTTCCTCATCCGTTTTTGCCGACGTAACAAATGTAATATCCATTCCAACAATTTTTCGCTCTTTCCCAATGGATACCTCGGGAAAAATAGTGTGGTCAACCACACCCAATGTGTAGTTGCCACGTCCATCAAATTTATTCGAAACCCCACGAAAATCTCGAACCTCCGGCAGTGCAATCGAAACTAGCTTGTAAAAAAACTCATACATACTATTGCCCCGCAGCGTCGCCTTAATCCCGTTTGGCATTCCTTTGCGCAACTTAAAATTCGAAATGCTCTTTTTCGCCTTTACGATGATCGGCTTCTGGCAACAGATCGCTCCAATATCCCGTTCAACCTCGGCGATAAAATTCTTATCCCAATCCGCACCAATGGCCGAATTGATTACAATCTTCTCCAGATATGGAATCAAATGCTTATTTCCATACCCGTGGAGCTTCGCCAGTTCCGGCGACACCGTACTCAAACAATACTCCTTTAAAACTGATTTTTTCATTTTCATTCTCCTTTGAGATCGAAGCCTATGGCAACTCCCAAAAGTTTAAATTCAATTAACTTCTTTTCCGATCAAAATCAACAACTTTCATAACATTGGAATAATGAATACTACCCTCTCGCTCAATCTCGCCTCCTTCGGGATGCTTTTGATCCTTCTTTATATATTTTTTACGCACCCCAACCCCCTCAACGATGACCCGACAGGAATCGCGCAAAACTTCCAAAATTTTTCCGCGCTTCCCCCGATGTGAACCGGAAATTACAACCACATCGTCATTTTTCTTAATCTTATACTTCATAGGACCTCCGGCGCTAAAGAAATAATCTTCATAAAGTTTTTCTGCCGTAACTCGCGGGCAACGGGACCAAAAATACGACTCCCCTTTGGATTCTTTTTGTCATCGATAATCACACAAGCATTGCGATCAAAACGCAGGTAACTTCCATCCTCCCGCGCAATCGGCGCCGCCGTCCGAACGATGACCGCACGGGCGACACTCCCCTTTTTCACCATCGATTCGGGAATACTTTGCTTGATCGCAACCACGATGATGTCACCAATTCCAGCCGTACGCGTATTCTGCCCTAACCGACGAATCATCATCGCCTTCTTCGCCCCCGTATTATCCGCGACATCTAATATACTCTGCTGCTGCAACATAAAAACTCCTATTCCGAAACGGGCATTCGCTCCACAATGCGTACCACACGCCAACGCTTCAGCTTACTCAGTGGCCGCGTTTCCATAATCTCAACCTTATCCCCAACACAACACTCATTTTTTTCATCGTGTACATGCAAAACGGTCCTGCGTCTAACCTCCTTGCGGTAGAGTGCGTGGGGAATCTTGTAAAAATATACCACTTTTACACTTTTGTCGCCCGAACGCCCCTCTACCACACCCTGTAAGCTTTTCCTGAAACTTCGCTGCTCCATAACTAACACATTCTTACTTGTTACAAGTTTTGCAAGTTTTTTGTCGTAAAAAAGTCTGAATTCTTGCAATTTGTTTCTTTAACAGAGAAATCATATGCGGTTTATCAAGCCGCACCGAACATTTTTGTATGCGTAAATTAAAAAGCGACCGCTCCACTTCCTTTAAACTGTGCGCTAACTCCTGCGGCGACTTCTCTCTAAAATTTTCCATACTAATACTGCTCCAATTCCTCCCGACTGACAAAACGACAGCGAAAGGGTAATTTAAAATCCGCTAAACGAAAAGCTTCCCGGGCCAACGTCAGAGATACTCCCGCCAATTCAAAAAGAATAACTCCCGGCTTGACCGCCGCAGCCCAGTACTCAACACCCCCCTTACCTTTACCCATACGCGTTTCTGCCGGCTTTTTCGTCACCGGTATGTGCGGAAAAATGCGAACCCACAGCTTGCCCTTTCTCTTTAAATGGCGCGAAATCGCTACACGGGCCGCCTCGATCTGCGACGCCGACATGCTGCCGCGATCCAAAGACTGAATTCCACAATCTCCAAAGGCCAAAAAATCGCCCCCCTTCGCATTGCCACGATTACGCCCCTTCTGAACTTTCCTGTATTTTGTCCGCGCCGGCGATAACTTACTCACAACTTCATTCCTTTCCTAAACCTTGATACTGTCCTGTCGACAAACCCAACACTTCACACCAATTTTCCCGTAAACCGTATTGGCCTCGGAAAAACCATAGTCAATATTCTCCTTCAAAGTATGCAGCGGAACGCGACCGGCACGCTGCGACTCCGAACGAGCAATCTCCGCTCCACCTAAACGCCCCGCACATTGAACCTTTATGCCGTCTGCCCCTAAACTCATCGCCGATTGAACCGCCTTCTTCATCGCCCGGCGAAAGGAAATACGACGCTCCAATTGTAAAGAAATATTCTCCGAAATTAATTGCGCCACCAAATCCGGCTTACGAATCTCCTGAATATCTACCAAAACCTCGCGACCGATCAACTTTTTCAAATCATTACATAAAATTTCCAGATCCTGCCCTTTACGACCAATAATAACACCCGGACGAGGTGTAAAAATCTTAACGCGTACGCGCTCGCCCGCCCGCTCAATGAAAATCTCGGAAAAAGATGCAAAAGATAACCGCCTCCTCAAAAAAGAACGTATATCATAGTCCTCTTTCAAAAATAAGGGATAATTCTTCTTGGTCGCATACCATCGAGAACTCCAATTCCGACGAACACTCAAACGTAGCCCTATAGGATTTACCTTCTGTCCCATAATTTATCCTAAATGATCGGTTAATACTATTTTTATATGACTCGTACGCTTTTTTATCGAATGAGCCGAACCGCGCGACGCCGGCATAAAACGCTTAAACGCAACACCCTGCTCAGTCACCGCCTCCTTTATCGTCAAAACCTCGGCACGAATCCCTCGACAAACCGCATTCGCAATCGCACTCGATAAAGTTTTTTCAACGAAACGCGCCGACTTTCGCGGTATAAATTTCAGCAGCTGAACCGCTTCGTTTGCATTCTTACCCGCAATAACACGCGTGATATCCCGTACCTTCTTATCGGACATGTGAACATATTTTGATAAAGCTCTAACTTCCATTTTACTTCTGCGTATGAGGATTATGACTCTTAAATGTGCGGGTTGGAGAAAACTCTCCCAACTTGTGTCCAACCATATTTTCTGTTATGTAAACGTCAACAAATGATTTTCCATTGTGAACCTGAAAATTGAGCCCGACAAAATCCGGCGTAATCGTCGAACGACGCGACCACGTCCGAATCGGCTTACGATTATCCGTAGCCTGCGCCGCATCAACCTTATCCATCAAATGTGGATCCACAAAAAAACCCTTTTTAGCGGAACGCGCCATACATTAACCTTTCTTTACCTTTCTACCATTTCTTCTCACTAAAATCATACGATTCGATTTTTGGGAACGCTTGCGTGTCGGGTACCCCTTCGCGAGTTGCCCCCACGGCGAAACCGGGTGGCCGCCCCCTGAAGTCCGTCCCTCACCACCACCCATTGGGTGGTCCACCGGATTCATAACCACACCGCGCACGCGCGGACGACGCCCTAGCCAACGATTGCGCCCCGCTTTCCCCAAAGACTGCTTGCCATGATCACTATTTCCAACCTGCCCTATGGTCGCACGGCATTTTGAATTCAGCAAACGCACTTCGCCACTCGGCATCTTTATGGTCGCATAACCGCCGTCGAATGCTACAATTTGCGCACCCATTCCCGCACCGCGCGCAATCGCAGCTCCATGTCCCGGTTCGATCTCTATGCAATGGACAAAAACACCGGCCGGTATCAACGCCAACGGCAAAGACATCCCAACTGAAAAATCCCTCGGCGTCGCATTTAAACTCACCACCTGGTCGCCCACATTCAATCCACGCGGCGCCACAATGTAGCGTTTTTCCCCATCGGCGTAATATAGTAGGGCGATGTCCGCCGAACGATTGGGATCATATTCGATGCGCTCCACCTTCGCCGGAATGTCAAACTTATCGCGAAAGAAATCGACGACGCGGATGAGACGCTTATGGCCCCCCCCCCGTCGCCGCGAAGTAATGCGCCCATAGCAGTTACGCCCTTTGCAACGATGCTGACTCACAATCAAGGAATCCTCAGGTCCCCCTTTCCATAATTCTCGCCTATTGAGCGCTAAAAATCGTTGTGTCGATGTTTTTGGATTATGCTGAACAATAACCATTTTTTACCCTATCTTAAATCATTTCTATCTTATCACCCGCCCGTAGCGTAACAATAGCAATTTTGCGCCTCGGCGTCACACCATAGGCCCCACGCTTCATGCGATTTCTTCTTATTTTCCCACTGCGACGAATGATATTCACCGCCTTCACTTTCACCTTGAACCCGGATTGCACAGCCTCCGCAATACCCCCCTTCGTACTCGCAAGATCCACGTCAAATACGTACTGATTATGGGTCGAACCCAGCGCCGTAAACTTCTCCGTGTAACAAATTCCTTTTAAAATAGCATTCTCCATGACAACCTCACCTTACTCGATTCAATAACTGTTCAAATCCCGCCTCACTGACAAGGAAACGATCGTAACTTTTAAAATCCAACGCATTGACCGAAGCCGCATCAATCGTAAAAATTCTTTCCACATTCCTCACCGCTAAAATTAGGGAATCCTCAAAACGAATGTCGATCATTAAAACATTCCCCGTCGGGAATATTTTCTCCACAAATGCCGAAATTTCCTTTGTTTTTTGAAAATTCGCCGCAAAACTATTGATGATCGATAGCAACAACTCCTCGGAACAATCATAAAGCGATCGCGCCAAAGCCAGTTTTTTTACTTTTTTATTTACCTTTTTACTGTAATCGCGGGGATGGGGCCCAAATACAACGCCACCTCCCGGCATGAGCGGACTCCGATTGGACCCCTGACGCGCATGTCCCGTTCCCTTCTGCCGAAAAGGTTTCTTACCACCACCACTCACGGCGGAACGCGTCTTCGTCGAAGCATTCCCTTGACGCATATTCGCCCGCAATGCCTCAATGGTAAATTTCACAGCGGCAATACCGCGATCCTCCTCGAAAACAGGAATATTATATTCGCGATCTTCCAAAAAAGTACCTACTTGATCGTAAACCTTTAATTTCATCTCCTACTTCTCCTCTTTGACTTTTTTGGCCTTGCGCAATACCACTAAACCACCCTTCGCCCCAGGAAAACTCCCCCGCAATAGCAGCAATCCTTTGTCCAGAATCAAATCGATCACCTTTAAATTCTGTACGGTCCGCATGGAATAACCGTCGTGCCCCGGCATTTTACGACCTTTGTAAACATGTCCCGGCCATTGGCGGCAACCGTAGGATCCTCCACGCCGGTGAAACATCGATCCATGGGAAGCGGGACCGCCTCCAAATCCATAACGCTTCATTACGCCCTGAAAGCCTTTCCCCTTCGTCCGACCAATGACATCGATTAACTCCCCAATCTGAAATATCGAAAAATCAATGGAATCTCCCACTTTATAGCCGCCTATATCCTCCGTGCGAAATTCCTTTAACCCCTCACAGGATTCCAAATTGGCCTTTTTAATATGCCCCAATAAAGGATCGGAAACATTTTTGGCTTTCCGTTGCCCATAGGCCAATTGAACGGCGCTATAGCCGTCCCGTCCATCCGCCGCCTTCAATTGCGCAATTACACAGGGAACGGCCTCCACAACCGTAACCGGAATAAGACACCGGTCTTCATCGAAAACCTGTGTCATTCCAACCTTCTTTCCTAATACTATTCGACTGTCTTTCATAACCCTAAGCGGCAGATCCAACAAAACAAAACCTGCATTAGCTTACTTTTTTCTCTTCAAAAATTTCGCTCCGTCAAGAACATTTTGAAATTAAACATTAATCAAGATCTCAATCCCAGCCGGTAGATTCAATCGACGCAATGCATCGACCGTATCCGCCGTCGGCCCATGAATATCAATCAGGCGATCGTGTTCCCGTAACTCAAACTGATCCATCGATTTTTTATCGACGTGCGGCGAACGATTTACCGTAAAACGCTCCTTCCGCGTCGGTAACGGTACCGGCCCCACAACGCGTGCCCCGGAACGTTTCGCCGTATCCACAATCTCCACCGCCGATTGATCGACTAAACGATGGTCAAAACTCTTTAATTTTATCCTAATTCTCTGCGCCATAGCAATACCCTTTAAAATTTATGCACGCGCCGCCGCACGGCTCGATGTTTCCACAATCTGCTGTAACAAATTCGCCGGAACCTGCTCGAAATGAGAAGGCTCCATCGAATAACTCGCCCG
>JAITJQ010000053.1 GCA_031278845.1 Puniceicoccales bacterium | reverse complement strand
GTCAAGGAGTCACTGACTCCTTGCGGGGTGTCCAGGGGGGCGGAGCCCCCCTGGGCAACCGGAGCCCTCCGGTTTAATCAACCACGACATTTAAAATTTTTCCAGGAATATAAATTTTCCTTGCAATCTTTTTGCCGGAAAGAAATGTTAAAAAGCGACTCTGTTGCCAAGCAATTTTTTCAATTATTTCCTGTGTGGCATCACTATCGACCAAGATTTCATCGCGAACCTTCCCGTTGACCTGAAGAACAATTTTAACTTGATCCGTAACCAATTTCGAAACATCATAGGTCGGCCATTTGGCTTTCGAAATCGAAAATGGCTCTTTCAAGCGCGCCCACAATTCTTCCGCAATGTGTGGTGCAAAGGGAGCAAGTAGTTGTAAAAATACTACAGCCACTTGACGACTTATGCCTACTTTTTGCGCCGCGTTAATAAAAATCATCATCTGTGCAATCGCTGTATTAAACTGCAGTGCCTCAATATCTTCCGTAACTTTTTTGATTGTTTCGTGGAGTAAGCGATCAATTGCCATATCCTCTTCCGCTAAAAATTCTTTAACTTCACCATCACCATCAACGTAAAGTGCCCAAACTTTTTTCAGAAAGCGGTAAACACCCTCGATACCTTGCGTACTCCAAGGTTTCATCGCATCAAACGGCCCTAAAAACATCTCGTATAAGCGCAGCGAATCGGCACCGTATTGCCGGATAACTTCATCCGGATTAACAACATTACCGCGACTTTTTGACATTTTATTGCCATCACTCCCCAAAATAATGCCCTGATGAAATAACTTTTGAAATGGTTCTCGAACGGCGGAAATGACCCCAACGTCGTAAAGAAATAAGTGCCAAAAGCGCGCGTAAAGCAGATGCAAAACGGCGTGTTCCGCTCCACCAATGTAAAAGTCGGGACTCCCCCAATAGGTCTCCGCCTGGGGATCAACTAAACTTTTTTCACAATCCGGCGACATGTAGCGCAAATAGTACCAACAGGAACCCGCCCACTGGGGCATGGTATTGGTTTCACGGACGGCAGGAATAAATCCCGTTTGGGGTTCCGTGGAAATTTCGCCCGTTAACAAACTCACAAAAATATTTAACCATTGCTTTGCCCAGGCCAACGGACTCTCTCCATCGTCGGAGGGTAAATAAGTATCCGTTTCTGGAAGTTTCAAAGGCAATTGCTCCTCACTGACCGGAATTGCACACCACTCGACGCCGTCTTTCTTATAAGATACAACACGGGCTGGAATTTTATCGAGAAAATAAGCCTTCTTCTCGGCCAACGCACGATCGTAATGGGATCGCTCGATCCACAGAATCGGAATCGGTTCGCCCCAGTAACGCTGCCGTGAAAATAGCCAGTCACGCAGTTTATACTTTACCGCCCGCTTACCAAAGCCGAGTTGCTCCGCTCTCTGCGCCATTTGTTTTTTAGCTTCCTCCGTCGCTAAACCATTAAATTCGCCGGAATTGACCAGTATTCCATCCGCGCAAAAGGGTAAGCTCTCCTGAGTTTTTGACTCCGAATTTTGGGATTCTTCAGTTGCCAAAATACTACCCTGGGATTGCGTTTCGGAAGCAATAATCACCTGTTTTACTGGAATGTTAAATTTTTGCGCAAATTCAAAATCGCGCTCATCGTGGGCCGGTACGGCCATGATCGCCCCCGTCCCGTAGGAAATAAGCACGTAATCCGCAATCCAAATCGGAATCGATTCCCCATTAAACGGATTCTTCGCAAAACCTCCCGTAAATACTCCCGATTTTTCCTTGGCTAAATCCGTCCGTTCCAGATCGCTTTTCTTTTTCGCATTATTGATGTATTCCTGGATTTTTTCTCGATTTTCTGGAGTCGTCACCCGCTCGACAAACTCATGTTCAGGGGCTAAGACTAAAAATGTTACACCGGAAACCGTATCTGGACGTGTCGTATAGACGGAAATTTTTGGCCCATTGGGAATGATTTCAAAGTCCAGCTCCAAACCCTCTGAACGGCCAATCCAAGCGATTTGCTGTCGTTTCGTCGAATCGGGCCAATCGATATCCTCGAGCCCTTGCAGTAATTTATCAGCATATTCCGTAATCCTCAAAACCCACTGGCGTAAATTTTTTCGCTCTACCGGAAAATCACCCCGCTCCGAACGGCCATTAATCACTTCCTCATTGGCCAGCACAGATCGCAATTCCGGACACCACCAAACGGGTTTGTCGCCAACATAGGCTAGGCCATGTTTAAATAATTGCAAAAAAATCCACTGAGTCCAACGGTAATAGTGAGGATTCGTCGTATCGACTTCCCGATCCCAATCGATGGCGAAACCGAAGGATTGAATTTGCTGACGGAAGCGATGAATATTATTTTCCGTATTGATCGATGGGTGTTGACCCGTAGCGATGGCATGCTGTTCCGCCGGTAGCCCAAAGGCATCCCAACCCATAGGATGTAAAACATTAAACCCATTGGCCCACTTGTAGCGGGCAAGAATATCGGAGGCGGTGTAACCTTCCGGATGGCCGATATGTAGACCGGCCCCCGATGGGTAAGGAAACATATCGAGAACGTAATATTTTTCGTTAGAGCCTTCATTTTCCGCACGAAATGTTTTTTCTTCCAGCCATTTTTTTTGCCAAAATGGTTCTATTTTCTGAAAATCATAGTTTTTATAATTTATCGTCATAGATGCTGACCGTAGTAAGTTTTGCCAAAAAACAAGCTCAGAACGTTACGAAATGATGAAATTTTAAAAAAGACCTGAATCGGATACTTCTTCCGAAGAAGATGATTATTCGAGCGAAGAGGAAGAATCCCTGGATAACTCCCAAAAGGAAGATTACGATTTCCCCCTAAGAGAAGAAGACCCCGTTTGGTTAAAACAAATTAAGAAACCAATAACACAACAACTTAATTTGAACCATACTCCCGAGGAATTGTATCAAATGAGCATCGATTTCAAAAAATCACTCAAAAGTAAAGAAGATCTCCCGTGGGATGAACTATTTAAGCTTTCAGTGGCGCGACAACTTAATTTGTGTCATACTCCCGAGGAATTACGTCGCATGAACATTGATCATGAAAAACTAATCAAAACAGAGCTTACCTTAGCACTGCGTCAAAGGGAATTGAACCCGGAAGAAAAATCTAAAGTAGAAGAAGCAATACTGACCTTGGGCTATTCCCCAGAGCAACGCCTATTGGATGCGATTTCCGATGCATCTTATACGCCCAAAACATCGTTTCAAAGAGTGAAATCAATTATTGAAGAAGGGGGCGCAAATGTAAACTTAGAGTACAAAGAATTTTCATTTTTGGTTATGGCCGCCGGAGTATATAAAAATCAAGGACTTGAGATTATACAATTTTTACTGGATCATGGAGCTGATCCAAACATCCAAGACGATGACGGTAAAACGCCCCTCGATAGAGCCATGAAAAAAAGAAAGGAAATAGAAGATGAAACGGAGCGACAGAAATTCGATGAGGCCCTCAACGAATTGCATCTCCTAATTCCGTAATTTAACAGACTCTATAATTTAAATTACTTGACAAACTTATAAATGGCTCCCATGCTCAGTGGTAGAGGGTGAGAACAAGCGGCACGCCCAAAACCAGAGCTTTTGTTTCTTAAGAGTTCCCAGGCTTTTGTCGATATTTTATTTTATCCAAAATCCAAAATAAAACTTTGTCCGCTCATCAATGACTTCGACAATAATCAGGGATTTCATTTTTGCCTCCTACGCGAAACACGCCTTCCGTTGGATGGAGTATTCATCTTGGAAAATTGAGCCGCTTCTAATACCTTTCGCTTCCATGTCCACGATCTTGTCCGACAAAAATACAAAATGATTCGCACACAAGAATCTAAAATAAAACACTGCCAACAAAAAATAGCTCCCCACCAATGTAAAACGTAAACAAAAAGAAAAATCGGTACAAATGCCGCTAACCAAAAACAGGAAACATTCGAAATAACCGCAAAATAAATGTCGTCCGCAGCAATTAAAATACTCTGTAACATCCAACGAAAAGCATCTACCATTACCGCAACCCATGCAGCAAAAAGCATCCAACGGAAATTCGAAAAAAATAAATCTGTTACCTCATCCTGGTAAAACAAACGAAGCGTTAGATTCGGATTGATAATCATGAAAATCGCCGTAAATCCAGCAAAAACTAACAAAAGTTTTGCGCTGAAACGAAACGAATGGGCTATCATATGTACCTCATTCCTTCCTATATAATTCGAACAAATCGTGCTTAACCCCTTCCCTAACCCATCCGCAAAAAACCAGAAAAATAAGTAAATCGAATTGGCAACGGTAAAGGCTAATGCGTCGTCCGCTGAACAAACCTTCGCAATCATTTGACTAACAATCGCAAAACCTCCCGAATTTAAAATCGAACTGATTGCGTTGGGTATCCCTAAAGGAAGACATTTCTTGATGAGCCTTAGGGAAAACCCCGGCACATGCGTCAAAAAACGCTGACGGTAAGGCCTCCCTAAAAATTTATACAAAAATATGAAAAATGCAACCAGTTGCGAAATCCCCGTTGCGTAAGCCGTCCCCCGAATGCCTAGTTCCGGAAACCCATATAATCCAAAAACAAGTAGAAGATTAAATAAAATATTAATTAAATTTGAAATTAAAATTACCACAAGTACAACGCGCGTAAGCCCTATGCCCAGAAAAAAAGCACCAATCGCCCCAAATCCAGCGAGATGAAATGGCAAAAATAAAAGCGTAATGGATAAATAGGGTGCCCCAAGATCCTCGATTTTATCGGCAAGAAAAATTTTCGCATTCCAAGCACACGGTATAAGCACAACATAATAGGCAAAGGCAATGGAAATAGTCTGCCAAACAATCTTGCGAATCTGTCGGTAGTTGCGTGCCCCGTAAAATTTGCCAATAAATACGCTGGTAACACTAATAAATGCCATCATCGCACGCATATTCCCCCAATAAAAGGGATGCGTAAATCCAACGGCCACGAAAGCATCCTTGGAATATATCGATAAAATAACGCGATCGGCTAGCGTCATGAAATAATTGGTCATCGCCGCTAAAATCATAGGCCAAGAGATTGACCAAATCTCACACAAACTCCCAGACTCATGCCGTGTCAATTTCATGCCTGTACAAAGGTATGAAAACGATTCATCTTTTACAACAAAATTTCATTGCCCAATGGGGAAATTTTTCCAACCATAACGACATGACCGAAGTCATAGAAGATTCCCTACTAAGCCCTTGGACGCTAACCGCAAAGAAATCCACTTTCAACTGTCCAATTTTTCAAGTTTTCGAAAAAAAGTACACCCATCCCCTCGACCACCGCTCCGGAAATTTTTATGTACTGGACCTGGCGGATTGGGTACAAGTCATCGCACTCACACCGGAAAATAAACTCATTTTGGTACGGCAATTTCGCTTTGGTACGGAGACGTTTTCCTTGGAAACGCCCGGTGGACTCATCGATAGGGGCGAAAATCCCCTAGCCGCTGGACTGCGCGAGTTACGTGAGGAAACGGGATATATTTCTCCAAATGCCCATTTATTGACTACGATTTATCCTAATCCGGCGACACAGAATAATCGTCTCCATATCATCGTCGCTGAAAATTGTCAAAAGATCGACGGACAGCGGCTGGATCCGAACGAAGAAATTACCTGTTCTATGGCTTCTTTTCCAGAATGTTTAAATAAAATAAGATCCGGAGAAATTAATCACGCTATTGCCATCGCCACGCTTTTGATTTATCAATTATTTATTTAAAAACGACTTGACAATGATGAGTTCTCTTCCAAGGCTGAGAGATAGAGGGTGGGAGCGAGCGGCATGTTAAAAATAGTAGATCCAAAAATTCAGCCTGCATCAAGCCATCTTAAATTTTTATTTCCCTACAAAGTAATTTGACAGCCACCGATTTCCTCCCAAGGCTAGCAGGTAGAGGGTGGGAGCGAGTCTTCACGCCAGATCAAATCTGGACACCTTCCTGCCACGTCAAAGGGCTGCCCTTGAAGTAGCTAGAGCGCCCCTAGAAGCTGAAATGTAGGCCACTAGGCCACCTCAAAGACCTGCCCCACAGAAAGTGTGTAATGTATACTAAGTCCAGAAATCGTCTCTGATACAGAGCCAGACCTTTCTGTATCGGATCAAAGGATGGCTTCTGCGCCCCTTTGCCCCTTCTAAGGTCTACAACGGAGAAAATTGCCCCGTAAAACAAAAATATTCCCCAAACACAAAAGCGTCTCCCAAGGGATACTTTTTATATCTTTTGTGCTTGCGAGTGCTTACGATTTTGAACGGAACATTTCCGGCCAGGAATATATGCTGACGCCGAAAAAGTTCTATGAGCCGAAGTTAATTGACATGGAGAAAGTTCTGTGTTTTCCCAAAATCAGTGCCGAAAAAGTTCTAACGGAACGCCTCCGCGAATGGCAAAATCTCAAAGAAAAACAAAAGCAAAATAAAAAAATATGCCCTGAATCGTCTTAATTAATGTCCACAAAAATCCGCTCAATAAACGATTTTTTTTCCACTTCACCAAAAAAATACTTGACTTACTTCAAAAAAAATAAGAGAGTGTTATATATAATTTAAAGAGGAAAGAAAATGGGCATTGACAGCGGGAGATATAGCATAGTATATACCTAAAAAGAAACAAGAAGGGAAGAAAGAAATGAAAGAGTGTAAGTACTGCGGATCCTCAAGTTTAAGGAGGGAAGGCCTAAAGGGAGGAATGCAGAGATACAGATGTAAGAGCTGAAAGCGTGTACAAATTTTGGCAAAGCTTCAAAGAAGGATAAAGTGCTACAGCAAAAGCTTGGAGATGTTGCGGCTTTCTGTCACTTTGCTGCTCCATTATTGGAAATCTCCATATCTTTAGTTGTCAATGCCTAAAAAATATATCTCCTTCAACCCAGGGGGGCGGAGCCCCCTGGACCCCCCGCAAGGAGTCAGTGACTCCTTGACCTCCTTCGGCGGCCGAGCCCGGCGCGTTCCGCGCCGGGCTCGGCCGCAAGGTCAAGGGTAGACTCTTTAATTTCTTTCTTTTAGCTGCGCAAACCCTGTGCAATTTTGCGCAGGGTTTGCCCGGCACTTAATTTTTTTTTCTTAAATTAGCGGCCCCGCGGCGAAGCCGCGGGGCTGGCCTCTGGCCTCTGCGGATTGATCCAGGAGCAATGCTCCTGGATCAATCCGCCAAACCAGGTCCAGGAGGCGGTGCCTCCTGGCGGGGATTCTAAGGGCGCGCAGCCCTTAGGCGGACGACATGTGATCGACGATGCTTAATAGGTAAAGTGCTGCGGTTTCTGCGCGCAGGACATGTTTTCCCAGGTGGACAAAATGGCAATTGTTTTGGGTAAGGTCTTGGTAGTCCTGCTTTGAGAAGTCACCTTCTGGGCCGAGGAGGAGGGTGATGGGATTATTTTTAATGGTCGACTGGTAATGAAAGATATTTTTGGCATCTTTTTGGAGTGCGGCGACAAATGTCGG
>JAITJQ010000014.1 GCA_031278845.1 Puniceicoccales bacterium | reverse complement strand
AATCAGCCTTTTCCATCCTATGTTGAGGATATGGGGGATATGTTGCGGGGCACTATTGTTGTTGAGGACTATGATGGAATGGTAGCAGCGGCTCAAAAGTTAGGTGAAATAGCAAGAGAAAAGGGTTGGGCTGTTAGTATTGAAAATAAATTTGAGGGAGAAGCCAAAGGCCCTTATGTTGGGTTGCATTTTAACATTGGTTATCAAACTCCTCATGGAATGATATCCACGGAAATGCAGATCCATACCAGAAGAAATTTAGAGGTGAAAGAAATGGATCATAAGATTTATGAGGTAAGACGAACCTTAAATGGAACACCGGAAGAGAAAAAAGTGGCTGGCCAACCTTTAGTAGATGGTGCTACGATATTTTACTGCGCAGCGATGACAGCAGACTTGCAAATGGGCAATGGATAAGAGAATTTTTTTTAAAGAAGATAAAAATATGGATATTGATACATACGAAAATCCAGTGGAAGTGAACGATTTAAATCGGCCGGTTTTGATTGAGCATGCCCAGAAGAATGATACAATAAAAAGTAAAACTAAATTTTACGATCTGGATCATTGGGCTTTGATTCGTTGTCAAGAAACTGAAGAATGGTTTAGATTCCGTTTTGAAAAACCAGTTTTGAAAGGTACACAATTAATAGGTTGGCAACCAATCAACCTCAATGAGGCGGATATAGACCGGGATATTCAAATGAATGGACATTCTCACACGCGCCAATCCGCAGAAGAATTTCTACGTAAAAAAGATGGAGTAGAAAGTGGCTTTGAAGTGTTGGATCAATAATAGGATTTAAATGGTTTTATCAAACCGATGGACATACTCATGGTGAAAAAGGACAAAATATGACAGGTGGCCGTTGCCAAATCCCCAGTGCGAGCTGCAAAAAAGAGCTTTTCATCGTTGGCCGCCACACCGTCCAATCGCACACCCGCTGGCCCATAACCGCCGACCCATAACTCACCACAGCATCAAAAACGTGCCCGACAGGCATTTACAAAATGAACTGGAAGAACATTGTCTTCGATTGATTTATAATTCCTTACGAAGTTTGTAAATCTTCCAACGAAACACGAAGCTCACTAAACCTATAACGATCTATCGCTTCCAATTGCTGGATCCTCTGCTGCACGTCACTAACGAGATTATCAAACGAAGTTCTGTCAGTATCCAAAAGCCCAAACCAATATTCTAATGGTTTTTTATCCCAATCCTGCCATTGGTCGGAGCATTGATTATATGTCCTTTTATCTTTCCGCCTGGGATTTTTATAAATAGCCAATGGGAAAGGAAAAGCCACATCACCTAAGGTTATTCCCAAAACTACAGATGCTATAATTTTATTCATGTCTGGACCTATTTTCATTCAAAACACAAGGGCAAGTCTTTTTTTGTTATTTAATGATTTTGACTTAACCCTCATAAACAAGATCTCATTCGCTATTAGACCTGATAGTCGTAGGATTCCCCGGCATAACCCCTGCTTTCAATTTCATCCCAACTTAGATCGGTATTGTGAGTTGCATTGACATCAATTCCCTTTTGTTCCAAGAGCAACTAAACGATCTCAGGATGCCATGGCGCTGCTACAATTAAAGGAACAAGTGCTGCACCACCTTCCGTATTTACGTTGGCCCCCCACGCTAGCAATAAACGAACCATTTCGATATCATCTTTAGCAATGGCACTGATAAGTGGTATTCGATAACGAGTAATAAGAATTCCAGTTCCTCTGCCTTGTTTTACAAACTCCAAACGAGCATTTACATCCGCCCCGCGCTCGAGTAACAGACGAACCAGCACATGTCCGCCCTAACAAGGTCCCTCTTTTCTTTCTTTTTTCTTCTTGATATTTGTCTTTATCTAATGTTGCTACAAGTTTGTCACGCTTTGTTCCTAATTCTTGAGCACTCTTGCCCGTTGCATTCACTAATTTAAGATCTATTTCTGCTATCTTCCTTATAATTTGCTTGAGTGGGTAACTCAGAAACTGGCCAATATTCAAAATTCCGCCCCATTTCTCCCATAGCACCACCTCCCACTCCTGCAAAAACGTATTCTACTCTTTCATAAATGGGCATTTGAGAATGGGGTATATTTTGCTCCAATAAACTAAAATGATCCGCATGGAGATGCGTCACCCACAACGCATAATCACAAACTTGATCAAATAAACCTATTCGTTTCAATTTTACAATAAAATCCTCTTCCTTTATCCATGCCGCCTTGCCGTTTCCTAACCCACAATCAACAATCAAAACTTTCTTTTTACCATCACTTTCACCGCCGACAACGTCCATGCTTACCCAAATGCAATTCCCTTGCCCCACATTAAAAACATAGACATCAACCGCACAGAACAAACGACTGAACCAGCAACATAAAAACGCTAAAAATGTACCCGCTTTCATGACTCTTTCCAAAAAGATACGCCTTGGAGCAAGCCATTAACTGCTGCAAGTTCTCGATTTATTTCGGGCCCACACCATCGTATCGAACGAATCTCTTTCAAAAAGATAATATTTTCGTGAAATGCCATTTCTTCCGTATCCGAAGCTCCTTGATCCTGATAGATTCTTTCGATTTCTTCTATATATTCACTTTCCATGCGATACTCTCGTCGCTTTTCCTGTAAAAACTTATATACACATGCGATCATCCGCTGAATATTGTTCATTTTTTGCAACATCTGCAACGCCGTACGTTTCCAAACCATCCCCACTGCAGATACCTGTGACAATTTTCCCTGACATCTCAAAGATATTTCCCCATTATTCAATAATTCCAGATCGCTTGTAACTTCTTCCAGAGTTTTATAACTCTTCAATGGCTTTAAAAGAACGCCTTCTACATCTTCAACGTCATCACCATTAGAAAAACTATTAAAACCACTAACCATAAAACTTAAAACAATTACTTTTAAATATTTCTTTATCATAACGAAACCTTTCTTCAAACTGTCTACGAGGTTTGATTTGATTGCCATCAACGCAAGCATTTTTTTGAAAGTCAAGCTTTTTTATTATTTTTTTTATCCATCGAGGTGTGAGAAATTGTACTCAAAAATTTTTTCGACAACGAACTTTTCCTTGACTCAGACCATTCGTTTATCGGCTGCGAAAGAAAGGGAAACCGAAAAGCAAAAACGTCATCATCTGCATATGTTGTCTAATGGCAAAGGTGATAAATTAATATAAAACACGGCACATCTTTTATCAGCGTTCAAAGCAATTTGCTGCTTTTGCAATAGGTCTATTGAACTCACGCTCAACCTTGGGAATCAAGGCTTCAAACTCATGAAGATTGAGTCCGAAGATGTTCATTGAGCACCCTTGGACTTCGCTCAAAAAACTCATAGTTGATCATATTTTTGCTTCCTGATGCTCTCTCTGCACATTTTTTATCGGAGTTCAAAGCTATTTGCTGCTTTTATAATAGGTCTAATAAATTAATTAGAACTAAATTTTTAATTTTAAAATCGCCTTCAGAACTGCCTTGGGCAGGATCATTCATGAAAACTAAACAAAAAACCATTGTTCAGATAAAATTCGACATTTATCTGTTGACAACTTTCTTATTCGTGATGTCGTTGGCTCCGTATGGTTACGAAAAAAATTGTTGCAGTCATTTTAGGGGGATTAATCATGGAAGGAAATTATATCGCCAATGGTGCTCCTGTTTCTACTAAAAAATCGGAAAAAAGGAAGGAGTTCCAGACATTAAAAAAGGATCTAGAAAATCCCAAGAAAGAAGTTCAGTTGTTGGGCAAGTTGGGAATCACAAAGGATGGGCTTGATGCAAAGACCCAAGCCAGGGCACAGGCAATATGTGATGCATTATTGCCGGTATGTGGAGATGACGGACTATTAGAAGATTTTGCCACTCAAATTTCTGGCCAGGCTAGAGCATTTGGTCAAGATGGCCAAATGGGGGAATGTCTTCGTTTGGCTTCCCTTAGTTCGAGTATCCATGAATTAGGTTGTTCAGCAAAAGGATTGATATATCATTTATCGTCCCAAGATGGGGGACAGAGAGCATATGCTTTGGTAGCTTTTGGTGCTTTTGTAGAACGGGTGAAGACAATCAGAGACATTTCTGATGCTTCATGTCCAATAGCATTTGTTACTTTTTATGATCAGATTTGTCAGATTTAGGGTATTTTGTTAAAAAGAATGAAAATTTATGAAAATTTATTTTAGTATATTTAGTTTTTTAGGAGTCGTATTTTTCAATAGTGGGAATGTTTTTTCTGCTGGTGCACCGTGTTTCGGTTTTGAGTGTTTTGAAAATGAAAATGCCAACAATCCAGGTGTTGCTTTGGGAGAGTATGATCATATTCAAGCCAAAAGTGCTCTTACAGCGCCTTTACCAGCCGGTAATCCCGTGGTGCCAGGTGGTAATGATAACGTTAGCTTTTGGGTTTCGTCTTTTTCGTTGGTGCATTGGAGCTGCAATCAATACCAATTTGGTGGTCCTTTAAATTTTCAGGAAAAAGCTCAAATGGCGATTGATCGTGCGAGCATTGGTATTCCCGTTAATTTTCAACATCCTGTTATTATTCAGGCACTTGCCGCTGGAATACCTATTGCAGCAATTGCGGCAGGATTGGGTGTAGCAGTGTTACCGGTGCAACAATATGTAGATCGTGCATTTACTGGTGGAGGATACTCGAATCCTAGGGCGGCCATGCTCTATAGATTGCGTTATAATCCCATCCTCCCTCCAGCACTATTTACAAACCCAAACGGAAATACGGATTTGATGGCGCTTCATATCCGTCTTCCCATTCGAGTGAGTAAAAATATGAAAGAATTGCAATGCAATGGACTACTTGATCCTGTGACGTCTAATCAGATTTCTGCTCAAAATCCTGTTAATCCGCCTCCGCCGCCTGGGTCATATATTTCGATAAAATCTAGAATTGACGGTATTTTTGCTGCCGCAGGACTTCCTACACCGTCGAGTATAACTGTAGTTTCACATGATATGATTCCGGAAGATTGATTGTTTTGGAATAACAAAAAAGGGTATTTACCAATAG
>JAITJQ010000022.1 GCA_031278845.1 Puniceicoccales bacterium | reverse complement strand
CATAAAGACTGTAAAGGATGGTCAAATACATCGTCCAGTGGAACAAAAAAATAGGCTTCGCTTCCCGAAAGGTACCCCAAATACACATCCATTTTGGAAATGGAATCAAAAACTCTCTTTTTTAAATGAATACTCAGTTGTTGCTGACGGGTATCGCAAATGGTCATCGTTATTTCAGGATTCTTTTCCTCCGCGGTCTTGTAGCTGCTCCTTCGCAAATTCTTATCCCTAAACGGAAAAACTTCCCAAGCAATAATGCGTCCTAAAAATTTCTCCACCTCCGTATCATCGGCCTCAATGGCAACGGGACTGGAAAATTCCCAGCGATTTCCTTTTTTGACAAGGGAAAACTTCTGCTGCGCCTGATGAAAAATGAGATCCAATTGACAAATCTCCCAGAGTTTTAGTGGACACAAACTCCGCTCACACCAAAAACGAACGCCCTGTTTTAAAATACGCATCAATGCCGTTTCGCAAAAATGATCATCATCTCCGGTATCGCTAAATACCATTTGAGTCCCATCTTTCCGTTCTAAAATGATCGTCGTATGCTCGGGTAAAACCTTTTCCTCTGAAAATGCCTGAAAAAATTCTTTCACTGCAAATGGATTGACTGCCCAATGAAAATGTTCCGTCAATTGCCAACCATTATGATCCTTTTTCTCTACTTCAATGCGCTCATCTTGAAATATAATGTAAATTTTACGAATCTTTTGCTCCAATCCCAAAGCGTTAGGGGATAATTTTCCCACTTCATCGGGATCCGCTACGCGAAATAATCGCCAGTGGAACACGCATAATATCAAAATAACAAAAATTAAAACCAAAGTATATACCCATTTCATCACATATTTCTCCGGATATAGGCGACTAAATGGCCAAATAGCAAAATGCAAAACGGAATCAAAAGTAAAATCATTCCGATTTTAAATAACTCCGCCCTGGATAGGGTAATTTTATAGTTTTCCATAGGACGTATTTGGACAGAATTCGATAAGAGATCCGTCCCCTCCAGTAGCCACGTTGCCACCGAATTGAATAAAATTTTGTTCCCTAAAACACAGAAACGATTGTTATTGATGAAATCCGCACTCCCTACAACCAGTAATTTTCCCTGCGTCCCGGGAGTTTTTTCGTCGATCATGTGCTCCGATAAAACGGCTACCGAAACGGGACCCACTAAATCCTCCGCAGGATTGTACTGCGGCTTGCGCTGCAAATAATCGAGTTTCGCAAATGTTTTTTCCCCCGAAGAAAATAGGGGGACCGCTTTGTACTGCTTCACCGGAGCGCCGATATCGAGGCGGACCGGCTGACATAGTCCAAATAACGCCACCAATTGCATGCTCAACATGGGTTGCGTGATCGGATGCTCCACAAAATTATCGATCATATGTTCCCCGGAAAGGCCCAAATGGTCGTTGTTGCCGATGATCAACATATCGTCGGCTAAAATCCCCCAGTCGAAAAATAAATCCCCTAAATCACATATCCTCGGCGGCGACAGTAGGATCAAAATGCGCCCATCCCGCTTCAAAAAATTCCGCAAAACTTGAATCTCTTTTTCCGCAAAGTTCGTTTGGGCTCCGGCAATGACGAGTAGCCGCACATTGCTATCGTCAATCTTTTCCGTCAATTTTACTTTTTCAACCCGATAACCATTTTGCCGAAGGAGCTCCTTGACGCTAGAACTGCCGTAGAGCGGGTGTATGCTATCGATATCGATCTCGCCATGGCCCACCGAAAAGAGTACCTTTTTCGTCTCGCGATTGGAAAGTTTCAAAATTTCATCGGAAATAATCCGCTCCCCTTTAAAGCCGGAAACAACGCCATCCTTAAATTCATAGAGCTCGAAGGCAGGGATAATGCGAAAATGCTCCCGACTTGAAATCACAATACTGTTGCTTGTAACCGCTCCAAAACGTAGGGATAGTTCCTCGGCCATGCGTTGCTGTTGTACCGTATCGATGAACTTCACCTTGATCCACTGGGATGCCGCATGCTTGTACTCCTTCAACAAATTACGCAAATCATTCACAAAAAAGGGCATGGTATCGTCCTGTGACCGACCGTAGAAAAGATAAATCTCGACGGGATCTTCTAAAATATTGAGCACATTGAGCGAAAATTCTTCGAGGGCAAAATTGTGCTTTTTTTGACAATCGAAACGGATAAAATGGCGCGTGGAAAATATATTAATCGCCGTAACAACGAGCAAAATAATAACGATCCCCAGCATTTTGTTTAGCAATTTAATTTTACGTACCCACTTAAAATCTTCAGGCATAATTAGGGAACTTAGGTAGATTCTAAAACTTTTGAAGATTTATTTTATTTGAATGCCTCCGCGTCCCGAATCAGGATGGAGCAACTCTCCATTGGCTAATTCAATGACCAAAAACTCTCCCCGATCAAAAAAAATCTGAATCGGTACTTTATAGGTAATAATCTGTTCGCCGCTCTTCTGTACCGTCCCCGAAAATAGTTTCGTCTTGTCCTCCTCTGAACGTACCATCACTTTGACATCTCCGCTAGCCCGTATGGTGATCTTTTTTTCAACGGGTTCGTTCGTACGCTCCGACTGCGCCACCTCAATGGATGACGAATGAGGACGGGCAATAATACCAATAACCAGGTATAATAGCAATGAAACAAACAAAATAGTTCCCCCAACAATACCCGCTGTTTTCATGGCCGTGACTCGATCCTTAGCAAGGGATTGAGATTCTTCCGGCAATCCCCCTACTCCATCCACGTCGTCCGAAAAGGAAGTTTTCACCTGATCGAGGTTTACCTCCTGCGTCTTTTTGGCGACCTGTGACACCATTTCCCGACGTTTCCGGGAAGATTCTAGAGTTTCAAAAGGTTTAATGGGGCATTTAGCCATCATTTCCTCCCGGTTTAAACCTAGGAATTCCACATAGGACCCATAGAACCCACGCCGATAAATATCCGGCAGATTGAAATCAAACCGCTCATTCTCAATCGCCTCCAAATATTCCGCTTTGATGTGTATCGCCTCCGCTATCTCTTCCAGCGAAAGCCCTTTTTTCTGGCGCGCTTCGGCAAATAAACTCCTCAGATTTTCACTCATATGACATGCATCACCTGCACCCTACGATGCAACTCTATATATACATGCAACCCATTATTGCAAATACGCAATCTTATTTTTCACACATGCGTCATCACAAATCACTTGACAAAATTACCAATGACGCCAAAACTAGGGGCATAGGGTGGGAGCAAGCGACATGTCAAAACACCAAGTATCCATTTCTTAGGATTTTTCAGAGATTTGTCAATAGTTTATTTCGCTTACTGACAAACTTTGTATCCCATAGGTTAATTGTTTTTATTGCTTTTTTGCCATTTTCAAACGAGGAACGGCATCGATCAAGGTTTGCATATAACTATTGTTGGAAATTCCTAAATTTTCCGAAGAGCAAAGTTCCAAAAATCGTCCCTGACGCATTACTGTAATATTATGGCACAAATAGGCAACAACGGCGATATTGTGCGAAACAAATAACATCGTAAGGTTTTTAGTTCGGTTGAGTTTTTGCAAAAGCAACAAAATTTGTTTTTGCGTATGTAGATCACAGGCACTTACAATTTCATCACAAATCAATATTTGAGGATTCACGGCCAAAGCACGCGCAATCGAAATGCGTTGCCGCTGCCCCCCACTCAACTGCGATGGAAAACGCCCAACCAAATCACCACCCAATTCAACCGATTCCAATAATTCTAAAATACGTGTCTCCTTTTCCTTAGAACTCAAACACGGAAAATGAATCTTCAACGGTTCCAATAAAATTTCTTTGATCGTCATTTTGGGATTGAATATGTCGCAAAAATCCTGTGGAATCATCTGTATCTTTCTTCGATAGGGAAAAAACTTCCTTCCCGAAAGCTTCGTAACATCAATCCCTTCGATAAAAATATGACCACTTTTAACCGGAATAAATTTACAAAGTGCCTTGAGTAAAGAAGATTTTCCGCTACCACTTTCACCAACGATCCCCATAATCGTTCCCCGCTTTAACGACATCGAAACCCCATTGACCGCTCGTACAATACCATCTCTTCCTAGCGAAAAAAGACGCCTATCCCTATAATTGATAATCAAAGACTCAAATCTTAACGCACTTTCTTCATTCATGCTAATACTTTTCACGAGTTTACCAAATACTGACCATCGAATCCCCTCACAAAAGACAAGACTCATTGATGACAAAAACCTACAAACGTCAAGGCAATTATGAAGCTCCGGTTGCCCAGAGGGCTCCGCCCCCTGGACTCCCGCAAGGAGTCAGGGACTCCTTGACCTCCTTCAGCGGCCGAGCCCGGCGCGGAACGCGCCGGGCTCGGCCGCAAGGTCAAAAACAAATTTTAAAAAAGTGCGGTCCGACGCGAAGCAACGAGGGCTGGTCTCTGACCTCGCGGTTTGATCCAGTGGCATCACCACTGGATCAAACCGCAAATCCAGGTCCAGGGGAGGTATCCCCTGGCGTGGATTTTAAGGGCACGCAGCCCTTAGGCCACCATAGGAAAGCGTTGGACAAAATCGTGTACTCTTTCGAATTGGTAGGCAACGGATAGTAATTCGGATTCGTGGAATGCCTTACCGATGAGTTGGAATCCGATGGGTAAGCCTGCTTTCGAAAATCCACAGGGAAGGGATAGACCTGGTAATCCAGCCAAATTGACAGATACGGTGTGGATATCGCTCAAATACATCAATAATGGATCGTTTATTTTTTCGCCCAATTTGAATGCCGTCGTTGGGGATGTGGGTGATAAAATAACATCCACGGTTTCAAATGCTTTGGCAAAATCTTCACGGATCCGCGTCCGCACCTTTTGTGCACGAACATAATAGGCATCAAGGTGATCGCTGCTCAATACATAAGTTCCTAAAATGATACGCCGCTTGACCTCCGCACCGAAGCCTTCCTCACGGGATTTGAAATAAATATCCGTTGCATTAGTTGCCATCGAGCTACGGCTGGAATAGCGGATACCATCGAAGCGCGCCAAGTTCGAGGAGGCCTCCGCGGTCATAACCACGTAGTATACCGGAACTGCGTAGGGTGTATGTGGCAAAGAAATATCAACGATAGAGTAACCATTTTTGCGATAAAATGTAATGGCATTTTCAATGGCTTGACGGACTTCTAGGTCGATACCGTCTGAAAAATACTCCTCGGGAATGCCGATGCGACAGGGTTGCTGTTTAGTTATGAATTGGCTATAATTGGGAATTTTTACATTGCAGCTCGTCGAATCGCGGTCATCGTGTCCGGCAATAACCTGAAGCAATAATCCTAAATCGGCTACGTTGCGCGCAAAAGGACCAATTTGATCCAGAGAACTGGCGAGCGCAGATAATCCATATCGGCTAACGAGGCCATAGGTTGGTTTTAATCCAGTTATCCCGCAGCAGAGCGCCGGCTGACGTATGGAACCCCCCGTATCGGAACCTAGAGCCAATGGCACTTCTCCCGCACAAACCGCTGCCGCACTGCCTCCACTGCTTCCGCCAGGAACATACTCCAAATTCCAAGGATTACGTGTCTTTTGGTAGGCCGAATTTTCCGTGGAAGATCCCATGGCAAATTCATCCATGTTTAAACGTCCCACGAGTACCGCCCCCGCTCGGTGTAAACGTTCCGTAACCGTTGCATCGTAAGGACTAACGTAATGTTCCAAAATTTTGCTGGCACAGGTCAAAGGTTGACCCTTTTCCGCAATAACATCCTTCATACCTACAGGAATACCATCGAGAGGACTGAGTGCCTGACCCCTGGAACGGCGTTCGTCCGAAGCTTCGGCCTGTCTGAGCGATTTTTCTTCGTCAAGCGATAGAAATGCCTGTACTTTGGGCTCCACGGTCTTGATGCGTTGGAGAAAAATTCGGGTCAGCTCGACGGAAGATATCGATTTTTGCGCTAACATTTTCGATAAATCTTCCACCGATTTAAAAAAAAGCTTTTCCATACTATTCTACAATTCGAGGGACTACAATTTGATTGTTTCTTTGCTCCGGAGCATTCATCAACGCAGTCCCTACGGGAAAATTTTCTCCCGGTTTGTCCTCACGTAGAACATTACTCAGTTCTAATGCATGAAGGGTCGGCTCTACGCCCTGGACGTCCACTGCCTTCAGTTGTTGTACGTAGGCGAGCATGGCATCGATTTGGCCGGGAAGCGTCTTTCGCTCTTCATCGGAAAGATCAATTCGACACAACGCCGCAATATGATTGATATCGATATGTTCAGCTGTCATATTTTCGTTAAAAGCTGCAGACTAAATCCCAAAGGTCAAGTTGTATTTCTTATCAATGATTACCTAAGGGCTGCGCGCCCTTAGAATCCTCACCAGGGGATCCATCCCCTGGACCCGGATTTGCGGTTTGATCCAGTGGCGTTGCCACTGGAACAAACCGCAAGGTCGAGAGATGCAGTCCGGCGCGAAGCGCCGGGCTGCATCTTTTTGAAGCCCCCGCGGCGTAGCCGCGGGGGCTAACTCGACCTTGCGGCCAAGCATGCGAAAATTTCGCATGCTTGGCCGCTAAGAAAACTCAAAGGATCTATGCAACCGAAGCCCTCTGGACTCCCGAAGCCCTCCGGATAACCGAAGCTCCATAAAAGTGCCCTGTGGCAACAAATGCATCTAAGAATTAAAAAAATAATTGACAAAGTGATCCAGTCTCGAAAAAATCAATGCAGAGGGTATATTACGTAAATCATATGGATAAAACAGTTATTGATCAAATTGCACGAAGACAGCCGCTCCTCGATCGGGAGCTCAAAAAGCTAGAAAATATCAATAAGGGAACTTATTGTGTTCATCAAAGTTGGGGATTGGGGCAAATTCTAGGTTATGAGCCCGCGACAAATGTGTTAAAAATTGTCTTCGAAGACCAGGTGGAGCATCGTATGAATCCCGTTTTCTGCGTTAAAAAATTGGAGATCTTGTCCGATAATAATATCTTGGTACAATTCAAAAATAATCCCGATGCGATTATAGGGAAGGCTAAAAACGAGCCAGTTATGCTCATTCGTTCGCTCATCGAAGATAGTCCCTACGGAGAATTGGCGTTGAGTGAAATCGAGTTCATTTTTAAGCGTATTATCGGCGAGTCTGGATTTCGTCGTTGGTGGTCCAATGTGAAAAAATTACTTACGAAAGATCCTTTGGTTACCCTATCGCCGAAGCGTCTCAATACTTATATTTTGCGGGAACAGCCCGTTAGTGTCGAGGATGATATAGTGGATCAGATTCAAATGCATAAGGATCCCATCAAAAAAATTGAAATTGCCACAAAAATTTTGAATCTACCACCCGAAAATCAGGAGACCATTGCCATTGAGATTAAACAGGTGGTCGATGATTTAAATGCTATTCTCGAAACAAATGATAAGCGTCTATCCATTGCACAAAGATTAGCTTGTTGTTGGGTTCGCAATGATCTATCGGAAATTATCGGCGATGAAATTGAATATTTTGAACCGACACCGGAATCCATAATCCGCGATTGTAACAATTTGGGCAAGTTGGTTGAAGAATTGCCTTCGATTTATTATGGGCGATTTTTACTCCTAGTAACCTGTGCTTTCCCGGATGAATGGGAGTCACGCTGTGCGAATTTATTAAAAAATAGTCAAGGCAGATTTACAAATGAGTGTATTTTGTTTCTCGCCGAGCGCGGTTGTCACGACTTTTTAAGGGATTGTTTCAAGCGTTGGTTAAACGAACGCGCCCTGAAATCGCCGGTACTCCATTGGATTATCAAGAATCGTCACGTGCGAAAATTTTCCGAAATTGTTTCCAAGGAATTGATTGGCCATAAATTGCTCAATGCGATTTTTTTAGCCATTGACATGGAAGCGTTAACTAATGCCTCGTCAAAACGGATTCCCTTAGCGGAACTGGTCAGCGAAGATCGCAATCTAATCCGCGATTTACTTTCCGATGCGACAGAGGAACATGCGCGGGGCTTATGCCAAATGTTAATGCAAAATCAATGGTTTGATTCGCTAACAAAAAAATTGTTGTTCGCACGATTCATTAAAGAATTTCCTGCAGTTCAAATGCTAATTTCCGATAAACTTTCCGATAAACAGGGTATGGATGTTTCCCTTATGGTTTCCCGAGAGAGCTTCGATGCAAAGAAAAGAGAGTATGAAGTGTTGGTTAATGAAAAAATTCCGGCCAATAAAAAAGCTATCGAAGTTGCCCGTGAACATGGCGATCTCAGCGAAAATTCAGAATACAAAATGGCGAGACAGGATCAGAGTAT
This sequence comes from Puniceicoccales bacterium, assembly GCA_031278845.1. Taxonomy (GTDB): domain Bacteria; phylum Verrucomicrobiota; class Verrucomicrobiia; order Opitutales; family LL51; genus LL51. The sequence goes on along the minus strand of JAITJQ010000022.1, from coordinate 581 downwards.
TTTGTTATCGCGGCGCGATCAATTGGAAATCGATCTCAAAAAGGCGCAAATTATTGACTTTACTACGGCAAATGACGATGTTGTGGGCATCGGTACTGTCGTTTGTCTGACAAATGCAGCCAATGAAAGTGCGGAATATGCGATTTTAGGCGCCTGGGATGGCGATCCCGATAATAATGCTCTTTCCTATAAAACACCTTTGGCCCAAGCACTACTCGCAAAACAGGTCGGCGATGATGTGGAAATAACGATCGGAGATCAAACGTCATCCTGGAAAATTGAAGCCATTAGGCGCTACGTCGACTGTCTGTGATTGTGAGGTTCCACCACATGTCTTACAACTGCCCGAGGGATCCGCTATCTGGACTCCCGCAAGGAGGTTGTTTGTGGGGCTCCGCCCCACACCCCGCAAGGAGTCAGTGACTCCTTGACCACCTTCGGCGGCCGAGCCCGGCGGGTTCCGCGCGGGGCTCGGCCGCAAGGTCAAAAACAAACTTCAAAAAGTGCAGCCCGGCGCGTTCCGCGCCGGGCTCGGCCGCAAGGTCAAAAACAAACTTCAAAAAGTGCAGCCCGGCGCGTTC
>JAITJQ010000096.1 GCA_031278845.1 Puniceicoccales bacterium | reverse complement strand
ACCCTGCGCAAATTGCGCAGGGGTTGCGCGGCACCTAATTTTTTTTTCTCAAATTAGCAGCCCCCGCGGCTTCGCCGCGGGGGCTTCCAAAATAAGCACAGCCCGGCGCGAAGCGCCGGGCAAGTTTTTAATCTCGCGGATTGATCCAGTGGCGATGCCACTGGATCAATCCGCTAAAACCAGGTCCAGGAGGCGGTGCCTCCTGGCGGGGATTCTAAGGGCGCGCAGCCCTTAGGCCTTAAATTTTCGTCGAATTGTTTTGATCGCCGCAATATTTTCTCGTATTTGACAGTGGGATTCTAAAAATACATTTTTGTGAAGGACGCGTGAAAATTCTCCATCAGTATATATTAAGGCAATTCTTATTTTATTTGGCGGGAGCGGTATTATTTTTTTCGATCGTACTCATAGCGGGAAATGTCATGAAAAGCATGATGGATTTTCTAGCGGAGGGAAAATTGTCGTTAGGTAATTGTTTTTTTTTGATGGTCATGCTTGTACCTTCGATGGTTTCCCATGCGCTTCCATTTGGGTTTGTTGTAGCGACCTTACTGACTCTGGGTGAAATATCGGCGAATAACGAATTTATTGCGCTAAGAAGTCTTGGAATCGGTCCACTGAAGATATTTTCATCGATTTTATTTTTAGCGAGCTGTGGCGTCTTTGTATCGCTTGTGATCAACTTTCACTATGCACCGCGGGCTATTTCCAACGTCAAGAGTAAACTGCAAAACATTATTCGCGAAGAGCCATTGCGTTTTCTAGTACCCCAAAAATTTATTCGAGATTTTCCCGGCTATATTATTTTTGTGAAAAATTTGGAACACAAGCATTTGAATCATTTCCATATTTGGGAACTCGATGAACGGGAGCATGTTGGGATGTACATACAGGCTAAAAAGGGAACATTGGAATATGATGAACAGAGGAACGCTTTTGTTTTGACCTTATTCCAAGGAACCATTGAAAAACGGTTGGAACAGGGAAAGATTGCGCCATTGGTTTCCTTCGAGAAATTTTCGCTCGATTTGCCGTTGGACAATATTTTGAAGGGAGTGCGTACACATAAAAAAATTCGCCATATGACGCTGCGAGAAATGTTGACGTTATACCGCCAAAGTGTAAAGGAATGCGATTGGCAAAAGTGCATGGAAATTCGAGTGGAAATACAGATGAAAAGTGCGATGGCCTTTGCAATCTTAGCGCTCGTATTGGTAACAATTCCGTTATCGGTGAAGTTGAGTCGCAGGGAAACGTCAATCAATGTCGCCATTGCCTTACTGCTTTGTTTAGGATATTATGCGATGATGATGATTTTGTCATTTTTAAAAACACGACCCGACATTTATCCAGATCTATTGCTTTGGATTCCCAATGTTTTTCTACAAGTTTTAGGCATAGGAATGGGATGGAAGCTATGTCGCCATTGAAACGATCAGAAATTGAAGATGATGGTGGGATATTCATAAAAAATGTTTTGCAATGGGCACTATTTTTTTATAGGTAACTCATTATGGCATGATGATTGTAATTATGGATAATTTGAAAAATTTTTTGGTAACTATTTTCCACAATTCGGAAGAAAATAATGGAAAGATACACCAGGTACTGAAGATGTTGGGATACAAACGTTCCTTTATCCGCGACGGAGAGTCCTACGATTTGCCGGACAATATGTTTATCCGCAAGGTGAAAGGTAACAATCCCCTGGAAGTCCAGAAGGAGGAAATGCAATCGGTTATCCAATTGCTCAAAGAAAAGTCCATCGAACACGGTGAGTTAGGATTCTTCGTTGGCGACGATTGGACCGAAATTGTAAGCGTCGAAGGGTAGTTACTTTGCCTATTACTGCAGGTCTAGATGGCTTCGGATGTTGTGGGAGGCCGCGCCCCATACCCCGCAAGGAGTCGTGGACTCCTTGACCTCTTTCTGCGGCCGAGCCCGGCGCGGAACGCGCCGGGCTCGGCCGCAAGGCGGGCTTTAGCCCCCTGCGGTTTGATCCAGTGGCGTTGCCAGTGGATCAGACCGCAACTCCACGTCCAGGGGATGGATCCCCTGGTTAGGGGTTGCAAGGGGAAGAATTCCCCTTGCGAAGTTTATCGAACTTCTTTTACCCCTAATCTATGTTACGGGCTGGAATTGTTGGATTGCCAAATGTAGGGAAGAGTACGCTATTTAATGCTTTGACGCGTACCCGTAAGGCCCAGGCAGAAAATTATCCCTTTTGTACCATCGACCCCAATGTGGGCATCGTCGAGGTTCCCGATGAACGTCTAACTATTCTAAAACCCATTGCCAAGACGGAAAAACTAGTTCCTGCGGCGATTGAAATGGTAGACATTGCGGGCCTCGTAGCGGGTGCAAATCGGGGCGAGGGTCTCGGCAATAAATTTCTGGCAAATATCCGGGAAGTCGACGCGATTATTCACGTGGTTCGCTGCTTTGAAAACGACGATATTATCCACAGTGTTGGGAGTATCGATCCGGTACGCGACATCGAAATCGTTAACACGGAACTCATTTTAGCAGACTTGCAATCCATTGAAAATCAGATCAATAAGAATATCAAGAAATCGCGGGCTAACGATAGTGAAGCCGTTCGAACCATCGAATTATTGCGGCGTTTACAGGAGCACCTCGACCAAGGGAATTCGGCTAATACGTTGGAAATGGGCGATGAGGAAAAATTTTTACTGAAGTCGTTCAATCTACTGTCGTCCAAACCGGTAATTTACGCATGTAACACGGCAGAAGGTGAAATCGGCAATACTTTTACGGAACAGGTCAAAACCTATGTGCGGTCCATGTATCACGCTGAATGTTGTATCATCTGTGCCCAATTGGAGTCGGACTTGGTCGATTTTACTCCGGAGGAAACACGGGCGTATCTCCTCGATTTTGGCGTCAAAGACAGCGGTGTATCGGATTTGATTCGAGCAACCTACCGTTTATTGAGACTCGCCTCCTATTTTACAGCCGGTGAAATGGAAGTACGCGCGTGGACGTTCAAGGTGGGCATGAGAGCGCCACAATGTGCCGGAATCATTCATGGTGATTTTGAGCATGGATTTATCAAGGCGGAGGTGGTAAGTTACGACGATTTGGTTGCGGCTGGATCATTTGTAGCGGCGAAAGAAATGGGCAAATATCGCCTCGAGGGAAAAGAATATGAAGTTAAAGATGGCGATGTGATCATTTTTCGTTTCAATGGATAGTCATGCAAAAAATTGAATTCAATGAAATAACGGCAGAATATCCCGATTTGTTGGTTATTGCCGGCGAGTATTCCGGCGACGAACATGGGGCAGCGCTTGTGAAAAAATTAAAAATAGAATATCCCCAATACAGAGTTTGTGCAATTGGTGGCAATAATTTAGAACGAACGGGTGTCGACTTCCTCTTCAATCTGGTTGAATTTTCCGTCGTCGGAATAGCGGAAGTTTTACGCAATATTCAATTTTTTTCAAAAATTCTAAAAATGATTTGCGATTGGATCACCAAATATCGCCCCAAAGTTGTTTGTTTTATCGATTTTCCGGGACTAAATCTACGCATCGCAAAGGAATTATATCAGCGAGGAATCAGCCATAAGGCTGGCGGTAACGTAAAACTTTACCACTATATCAGTCCTCAAATTTGGGCTTGGAAAGCGAAGCGCCGCTTCGTCATTGCAAAATATATCGATGCGCTCGGAACGATTTTTCACTTTGAAAAAGCATGCTACGGGGATACAAACCTTGATGTACAGTTTCTCGGTCACCCCTTTCTCGATGAAGGTTATGCGTTGCCCGTTAACTATAATCCCAATGGACCGATTCTCCTACTCCCGGGAAGCCGAAAAATCGCCGTCAAAAAAATTTTCCCCATTATGCTCAATACCATCAATCAGCTCAAAAAATTTGGCGAAACCTGTGAACTCGTTGCCCTCTATCCCGATGAAGATATTTTAGAAGTTTTGCAAAATATCTATAAAAAACATAAAAACCTTTCCCTCTCATTTGTGCGGAGCGGGGCGTGTACACTTTCGGCGTGTGCGTCGCTGATGAGTTCGGGAACCATGGCGCTTAACTGTGCACTCGCTGGCATTCCCAGCGTCATCGTTTATAAAGCGAGCACTTTAACCTACGGACTGGCGAAATTGCTGGTAAAAGTAAAATTTTTACATATCGCCAATATCCTTCTGAATCGTGAGTCGGCACGGGAATTTTTACAATTTTCAGCAAAACCGAAATTAATCTGCCACGCACTACGCGATTGCCTCAATAACCCGGAAGTTTTGGCGCAGGCACAAAAAGATAAGGAAGAATTACGCCAATTACTGTCCTCAGATCCCCAAAACGACGCGATTTCTTGGATCCGCGGTGCGTTTGGCCTAAGGGCTGCGCGCCCTTAGAATCCCCGCCAGGAGGCACCGCCTCCTGGACCTGGTTTTAGCGGATTGATCCAGTGGCATCCGCCACTGGATCAATCCGCAGGGGCTAAAGTCAGCCCCGCGGCTTCGCCGCGGGGCTGCTAATTTAAAAGGAGAAAAATTAGTTGCCGGGCAAACCCTGCGCAAACTGCGCAGGGTTTGCCTGGCAACTAAAGGAAAAAAACAAGTCAAAGAGTCTATTCTTGACCTTGCGGCC
>JAITJQ010000086.1 GCA_031278845.1 Puniceicoccales bacterium | reverse complement strand
CAGGCGCCAGAGACTCCTTGACCCCCATCCGCGGCCGCGCCCGGCGCAGTCGGCGCCGGGCGCGGCCGCAAGGTTAAGATTTTTTCTTTTTTTTGAATTCTGCGGATTGATCCAGGCAGGAGGCGATGCCTCCTGGCGGAGATTCTAAGGGCGCGTAGCCTTTAGGCACGATCGTACTGCACCCCATATGCTTTCAATTTTAGGGCCATTGTTTCCAATTCAGAAAACTGGGTTTCTGTCAGACGCCATTGCCAATTATTGTCCTGAGTACTGGGTGTATTGAAGCGCGCTTCGGAACCTAATGCGAGCAGGTCTGGGATACAAATAACACTTAAAAAGCAGGGTGAACGGTAAATTTCCGTTAAAAATTTCCAGGCAATTCCGTTGTCATCGATACCGAAGTAGCGGCGAATTTGGTCTTTGGTCCTTTCGTCGAGTCCGGCATACCAACCGCGCAACGTGTCATTATCGTGAGTCCCCAGGTATAGAACGGCATTTTTATTGTGATTATGGGGGAGGTAGATATTTTTAGGGTCTCCGGAAAAGGCAAACTGCAAAACTTTCATACCTGGGAAATTCAGATTTTGTTGTAATTGGCGGGCGTTATCGTCGATATCGCCCAAGTCTTCGGCAATGAATTGATATTCTTTAAAAAATTCGAATAATTTTTTTCCTGGGCCGGATTCCCATTTTCCATTGACGGCATTCTCAGCATTTGCGGGAACGGTCCAGAAGCGATCGAAGCTGCGGAAATGATCGAGGCGCAGGACGTCGAACAGTTCTCCGTTGCGTCGGATACGTTGCTGCCACCAGGTGTATTGATTTTGTTGTAAAAATTTCCAATTGTAGACCGGATTACCCCAAAGTTGACCATTGGGAGAAAAATAGTCAGGTGGAACGCCGGCGAGTTTTTTAGGGTTTAATTGTTTATCGAGCTGAAAAATTTCCGGTTCGCTCCAAACATCTGCGCTATCTAAACCGGGATAAATCGGAATATCGCCGATAATTTTGACGTGGTGTTGATTGGCGTAATGTTTAATTTTTTGCCACTGGATATGTAAAACATATTGCAAGACTTCATGATATTTGCAATATTGGAGGACATTATCCGGCAATTTTTGATCATCGATTTTTTTATAAAATTTATATTCCTTTGGCCATTCGAACCAGGCTTTTCCATCGAAAAAAGATTTAAAGGCGGCAAAAAGCGCATAGGGTTTTAGCCAGTGGGAATGGGTTTGTTGGAATGCTAAAAACTTTATATCTTTCTCGAATTTCTCGATCAACATGGGTCCAAAGTTTTCCAATAAGTTATTAAAATATTCATAAAGCTTTCCGAAGGAGACGCGGTCAGACTCTCCAGACAGACCGGATGGAATATCATCGACGCCAAGTGCTTCGAGATCGAGAAAATAGGGATTAATCGCAAGGGCAGAGGTTCCCTGATAAGGTGAATCACCATAGCCGGTCGGATTTAATGGACAAATCTGCCAATAACGTATGCTAGAGCTTGTTAAAAGATCAACAAACCGAAGGGCCATTGTATTAAAGCATCCGATGCCCTGTCGACTCGGTAAGCAGGAAATATGCATCATTACACCCACTGACCGTTCCATTGTCCATTTTGAATTTTCACTGCAAATCATGTAATAGGTATATTAAAATTGAAACATATTGCAAATTTTTTTGTGATTCTTTAGGGGGAAATCTTTCTCCCTTGTACCCATCGCCAGGGGATCCATCCGCAGGATTAAAAAAAGAGAAAAAACAAAAGTCTATTCTTGACCCTTGCGGCCGCGCCCGGCGCGGAACGCGCCGGGCTCGGCCGCCGAAGGAGGTTAAGGAGTCACTGACTCCTTGCGGGGGGGGGGCGGAGCCCCCCTGGATAATCGGAGCCCCACAGCAACCTCCTTTGGGGAGTCCAGAGGGCGAAACCCTTGGGATTATTTTAATATTTTTTTCTTGACATTTTTTAAACATATTGGCGGTATGGATACATGTTATCGAAGGTTCATTCTGGAGCGGTTGTTGGCATTGAAAGTATACCCATTTTAGTTGAAGTTAATACGGGATTGCCTGGGGAACCCCGATTTATCACCGTTGGGCTACCTGATGCGGCTGTTAGGGAATCGCAGGATCGCGTAGGTTCTGCGTTGATGAACAATGGATTTTTGATGCCAAAGACGCGTACTGTTGTCAATTTATCGCCGGGGAATTTACGGAAAGAGGGACCGATTTACGATTTACCGATAGCATTAGGGGTAATTAAGAGTATGGGGCAAGCGAATTTACCTGATTTAGATGATTTTATTATTGCTGGGGAATTAAACTTATCTGGAGAATTGCTACCCATTGCGGGGTGTGTTGCTTTAGCCATGCAGGCAAGGAAGTATCATAAAAAGTTAATTTTGCCGAAGGTTTCTGCGGAGACGGCAGCCTTTGTTCATGATATTGAGATTTTTGCGGCGAACTCGTTAGAGGAGGTGGTTCAATTTTTGTCTCAGGAGGTAGCATTACCAAAGATGGATATGCGATTTACGGTGGAGATGATGGAGCGTTATTTTGACGTTGATTTTTCTGAGGTGAAGGGGCAAAAAGCGTTACGGAGAGCGGTAGAAGTTGCCGTAGCGGGTGGGCATAATTTACTGATGGTTGGGACACCGGGATCTGGAAAATCGATGGTTGCGAAGCGCATACCGACGATTATGCCGACGCCGACGTTGGGGGAATTTTTAGAGATTTTATCCATATATTCTTCGTGTCAGAGGGTGAATTCAATTGGGGAAGTTAGGCGACCATTTCGGGCGCCGCATCACACGATTAGTGACGTTGGGTTACTGGGAGGAGGGAGATATCCGATACCTGGGGAAATTTCTTTGGCGCACAACGGTGTATTATTTTTGGATGAGCTACCGGAATTTCGGCGATCGACGTTAGAGGTATTGCGTCAACCTTTGGAGGACGGGTTTATTGCCATATCGCGCAATGCAGCGAAGGTACAATTTCCCTGTTCTTTCATGTTGATAGCGGCGATGAATCCGTGTCCTTGTGGATTTTTAGGGGATTCGAAACGGGAGTGTCTTTGTTCACCGGGACAAATTCAGCGCTACCGTTCGAGGATCAGTGGGCCGCTATTGGATCGCATCGATCTTCACGTCGATGTACGCCCAATTGATACATCGGAACTGCGTTATCGGCAGTCGGCAGAGAGTTCTGCGGCGATACGGGAGCGAGTAATTAGAGCGCGGGAGATTCAAAAGCGGCGAAAGCGGGCCAATAATTTTACGAATGCGAAGATGAGTCAAGGGGATTTGCGGGAGTACTGCTTTTTGAGTGAAGCCTGTGAATTGCTTTTAACATCGGCGATAGATACGCTAGGCTTATCGGCACGGGCTCACGACCGCATATTGAAAGTGGCGCGGACGATTGCGGATTTAGAGGGAGCGGAAAACATTTCGGAGGGACATTTATTGGAGGCGATTCACTATCGATCCCTAGACAGGAAGTTATTTTGATATGTTTTTAAAGATTTACCTCGAATAAAATCAGGTATAGTTTTCATTAATCAAAATCCTCGAACCATCCCGCTCACTCTCTAATCCAGAGAGAAAAGATCCACAGCCGATGTAAGCTCCATCGCCGGGATGCCCTGCTACTCCAAACCTAGGTAATGCGTCCTGAATATTATTTGTATAACCATCCCCGGTCCACTTCAAAAATTTTGCCGGTTTATCGCCATCGAACCAGGTTACATGACCGTCACCGAAGGCAACAAATCCCCCTTTGGAATCATAAAGTCCAGCTTTTTCACCCCAAAGACCATTTTCTTTAAGGCTACGGGTAAAGGCAACGGGTGTTGTTTCCAGAGAGACATTGCTCTCAAATCTAGTGATAAGGCAATAACTAAATAGGACGTTATTTCCGTTCGTCATAAAATTGTTAACTGCCTTAAAGGCCGTACCATGGGACCCGTTAGGAAAATCACCAATAACGGACTCTCCGACAATGGGAGAAGCGTAGCGATCGGCCGAGGAAATATAAACATGGGGATCGGTTATCAACGCGGGAAATTTTTTAAGGTCGCTATACCAACCGATAGCGGAACTACCGGCATAGCATGTAACCATGGCCAGACACGGATCTTCCCCTGAAACAGTCTTGGAGTCATATGGCACTTCTAAACCGTATTCTATGTAAAGGGTTTTGGGAGCATTAGCAATTTTTTGGGATTTGATTGATCCTTTAATTTCTGGGCGCTGAGTTTGATGGCGCTCATTACGGGGAGGCAGATAGCTAATAGGATACCGATGATTGTGATTGTGAAGACGACTTCGAGTAGAGTGAAAGATTTTTTATTTTTTAGCTTGACATTAGCCGCCTTGCCGTTTGACTCGTCGGCATACCTGATATTTTAAAAATCTATAATTTATGTCAGTGGAAAAATGCAGAAATTTTTAATTGTTGGCCGAGTCTGTGTGCAGTGTGTATGGAGTCGGCTACTTTTCTTTAGTTGGCCCGTCCTCGTTGCGAAGCGACGAGGGGACGGGTTCTTTGGCCCCTGCGGATTGATCCAGGAGCATTGCTCCTGGATCAATCCGCAAATCCGGGTCCAGGGGATGGTATCCCCTGGCGGGAGTTGCAAGGGGAAGAATTCCTCTCGCTTGAAATAATTTTTGACAGAATGAATTTTTGTTCCAGATTCTAAGTAGCCAGATGATAGAAATAACGATTAGCAGCTTGGTGAAACAGTTTCAGGGAAATGTCGTTTTGAATCACATCGACCTACACATTGAGGCTGGGGAATTATTTTTCCTATTGGGGCCGAGTGGTTGTGGTAAGACGACGTTGTTGCGTACCATTGCGGGTTTCTATCCGGTCGATTCTGGAAAAATATTTTTCGGCGAGAAGGAGGTGACCAAAGTGCCGCCTCATAAGCGAAAAACGGGTATGGTTTTCCAAAGCTATGCCCTTTGGCCCCATATGACCATCGAACAGAATGTAGCATTTGGTTTGCAGCAGAAAAAGATGAAAAAAGCGGAAATTGTCCAAAGCGTCGGCGAGGCTTTGGAGAGTGTTCAAATGTTACCCTATGCGTCCCGTAAACCCAATGAATTATCCGGTGGTCAACAGCAACGGGTTGCCTTAGCCCGAGCCCTTGTAGTTCGTCCGCGTTGTTTACTGCTGGATGAGCCCCTTTCCAATCTCGACGCCAAACTGCGCAACGAAATGCGTACGGAAATTCGTCGCATCTGTAAGGATTATCATCTGACCTCCATCTATGTAACCCACGATCAGAAGGAAGCGCTGTCCATAGCGGACCGCATTGCCATACTCGATCGGAGTACTATTGGTCAAATCGGTTCCCCATTGGAGCTTTATAAGCGGCCCAATAGCTGTTTTGTGGCAAATTTTATTGGCGAAACGAATATTATCGAAGGCGTCGTGATTCGGAAGGGAGTCGATGAGGCCTTTGTGCGGACAAAGATCGGCAATTTCCGTGGGATGGTCGATGCGCGGGATGATAAAATTCGGGAGGGGGGAAATGTAAAGGTTTTAATTCGACCGGAGAGTATCAAACTGGAAAGCTTACCGGTGGAGGAAAATTGTGTGGAGGGTATGATCGGGCATTCGACGTATTTCGGAGAAGTGGCCCATTATTCCTTTGAAAAAAATGGCGTACAACTGCAGATTTCGGAACTCAATCCCTGCCATATGACTCAAACTGAACGCTATGGGATCTACGCCTGGGCTTTGCCGGAGGATGTGATTATTTTAAGCGAGTAAAATGGTTAAAAAGATCGTTATTCTCATCGGTGTTGCCCTAGTGGTTGCGGTTCCCTTTA
>JAITJQ010000039.1 GCA_031278845.1 Puniceicoccales bacterium | reverse complement strand
AGGCGTTAGCCCATTGTGTTCATAATTAACATCGAAAAGTCGTCTTTCATTTCCATTTTCGTCGCGATATCTTGCATTTAACAGTGCGCCTAAAGTTAGTATATCGTCGTTCTGAATGGCGACATGAAGCAGGTAATTTAGGACACCCCCATGGTTATCGATGGTAGGGCAAATACTGTTTAAAAGTAAAATCCGCATAGCTGTATCTGTTTTTTTATCGCGAACGGCTTCGACTAATTCTGTCTGCGACCTATTGGGGGTTTGTTGTTTAAAAAAGATCCAGACAGCATTTTTGGATGGTTGACGACAAAGAAATCTTCCTTTATTACATTGATCAAGTGGTTGCTCCAGTGATCCTACTGGACACTCCCATAGTATTTTTGGCAAAAAAGACGCTCGAACGGTATTATGATATAAGTTGGATGACAAAAACATCATCCCTATTAACATTTTTTTTGTATATTTATCTTTCATTTTTTCTCTCCTTTATTGTTGATAGCGCCCGTATACTCGTTTAAAAAAGTTACCATGTCAAGTAGATTTTTCGAAAGATTTGTATTGTTTTTGGAAGCCATTGGGAGGAAAGATTTTTCTTGGATTTACCATAAAAAAATTAAGTTTTGTGGCCGTTTAGGTATCCCAAAAGGGTCATGGAAAAGTTTTTTAATCGGAGAAAAAAAAATCGAAAATATATCGAGAGGGCCCAAAATGTCCGCGATTTAATTAAAAAGACGACGGAAAAGAATGGTGGGCATTTGGCCTCCAATCTTGGGGTTGTGGAATTGTCGATTGCGCTCCATGAAGTTTTTGATTCATCGAGGGATAGGATTGTTTTCGATGTTTCTCACCAGTGCTACGCGCACAAAATTCTTACCGATCGTCGGGATCGATTTTCGACCCTTCGCCAAACCGGTGGCATTTCTGGGTTTACTTCGCCCCGGGAAAGTCCCCACGACGTATTTTTTTGTGGCCATGCGGGAACGGCCCTATCGAGCGCATCAGGAATTGCGGTGGCACGCGATCAATTACACCAAGATTACCATGTTATTGCCGTTCTCGGCGACGCATCGCTAACCAATGGACTCACCTTTGAAGCTTTGAATAATATCGGAAAAACACGACTAATCGTCGTACTCAATGACAATGGTTACGCGATCGCCAGGAATGTCGGGTTTATTGCGCACTATCTCAATGGAATTATGCGAAGCAATATTTATAATCGCATTAAAGGTTTTTTTGAATATGGATTGCGAAAATTACCACTTGGCCATTCATTCATCCATTTATTATCCCGCGTTAAACGGATGATCAAGGCATTTTTATTGCCGTCCTCATTGTTTGAGTGCTATGGTTTGCGCTACATTGGGCCCATCGATGGGCACAATGTGATGGATCTCGTCGATGCTTTGAATTTTTGCAAACGGGAGAAACGTTCCGTGTTTTTGCACATTAAGACAAAAAAGGGCTATGGTGATCCGGATGCAGAAAATAGTCCTGAAAAGGCCCATGGAATTGCGTTTGATCGGCAATTTTCCAATGGATATTCCCAAATTTTTGGGCAAACGTTGTGTGATTTAGCAGAGAAAAATCCGAGAATTGTGGCGATTACGGCGGCGATGGCGCGGGGGACGGGGCTAGGTCTTTTTCAACAAAAATTTCCGGAGCGATTTTTCGATGTGGGGATTGCCGAAGGTCATGCCATTACCTTTGCGGCGGGACTTGCGAAAGCCGGATTGTTACCCGTATGCGCGATCTATTCCACTTTTTTACAGCGTGCGTTCGACAACATTTTCCACGACATTGCACTCCAAAATTTACCGATCATCATTGCGATCGATCGGGCTGGCCTTTGTCCTCAGGACGGTCCGACGCACCATGGGCTTTTCGACATTGCATTTCTGAGGAGCATTCCGAATCTTATAATTATGCAGCCGAAGGACGGCGATGAGTTGCGTAAAATGCTGGAAGCGGCGATTCATTTCCATGGGCCCTGCTGCATCCGCTATCCCCGTAATGCTAGGGGGCCGATGGATGGTCATTGTGCGGCCATTGAGCTCGGGAGGAGCGAAATTATTCAACGGGGAAAGGATATTTGCCTAATCGCTTTGGGGGGTATGGTTTTCGTTGCGGTGGCCGTTGCAAAAAAATTGCCCCATCGCTCCATTACGGTTATCAATGCCCGTTTTGCAAAACCGCTCGATGAAGTCATGTTTGCGGCCTGCGCTCGGGATCATAAAAAAATTTATATATTGGAGGATCATGTGCAAATGGGGGGATTTGGAAGTGCCGTTGCAGAATTTTTTGTTCAGAAACATATTGCCGTCGATTTGCATATTTTCGCTTGGCCGAATTGCTTTATTCCCCATGCTTCGAACGATGAAGATCTCGAAAAAATGTTCCATCTAACGGCGGATGACATCGCCACGAGTATTGCGAGCGATCTCGGAGAAGAAAAATAAAGACGGAAGAAATTTTAAAGATTTAAGCGGAAAATTTGGATAAAAAAACAATCTTCCGGATTCATCTATCCTTTGGAAAAGTTTCAACGTGTCGTTTACCCCCGCCCTCTGTCTTCTAGCCTCGAAAGAAAACCGGAAGCTGTCAAGTGACTTTGGAAATGATTTTTGCAAACGGCAAAACGCATCACCCGCTCCCACCCTCTGTCTCCTTAGCTGAAGAAGGAAAAAAATAAATTTCTAAAAAATTTCCTTGACTTTGTTTTAATGTTCCATCAGAACACGGAGCCTTTTTTCTTTCTGTAAATAGTCGGTTTAAAATTCCACTAATGGCCGTGTTCCTGCCGTTGATGGTGGGGACGTTATTGGGGAAAGTTGTTGGCGGCCTTACCCTAGTAATCGTTATAGGTATTTTATGCATCGGTACTTGTTTTTGTTATTTTTTCTCCAGGCAAAAACGACTTTTGGGGCATTGTTTTTTTATCTGTTTTGCGGCAATTTACGCCTTTTGGCGCTTTGAAACGGCCGTTTCCATCGATCGGGAACAAATCTGGCGCCTAACCTATGAGGTTGAAATTGAAAAAATCGATCATAAATCGGAACGGGCGAAGGTGTACGGCTATGGAAAAATCACAAAAGTACATTCTGAAAAATATCGAATGCTGGAGGGGCATCGAATTTATTTTTATTTGAACGGCGACAAAGATTATATTTCTTCGCAAATTTTGAAGTTACGTTCGGGGGTACGTTCCCTGGAACCGGCGACAGCGGAACCATTTTTTTCCTACTTGACCCAGAAAAATATTTACCTCTACGGCTATCGGGGGAAGGTTTTGGAAATCGTGAAAGCGGAAAATATTTTTCGACATTTCTTCGCTGAAATTAACCGAATGCTGCACGATCAAATGGAACGTTATATCCAAAGATACGGCAGCCATCCCGCCGATGGCATTCTCTACGGCATTTTACTCAGTGAGAAGAAGGAACTTTCTAAAAAACAAAAGGCAAGTTTTCATCATACGAGTGCGGCACATTTGTTAGCCGTTAGCGGGCTGCATATCGGCATCATCGGTTTCGCTCTCGATTTGCTATTGCGTTGTTTTTTCCTGAAAAAATCTTGGCGACGTTGGTCAATTATTGGAATTTTATTACCATATGTCGGCGCCATAGGATTTCCTCCGTCGGCGGCTCGCGCGTGGCTCATGTTAGTTTGTTTTTGGAGTGCGGGATTTTGTTCGCGAAAATCGTTGGGGTTGTCTCCACTGCTGCTCGCCGCAATCCTAGCGCTCCTCTACGATCCTCTACTCCTCTTTGACATTGGATTCCAATTATCCTATGGTGTTGCGGCGATGCTGCTCCTACTATCGGTGCCGCTACGGAAAATTATTTTATGGCTTTTTGATAAAATGCGGTGCAATATATTTCCGGAGGCAAAGGGGCGGAAAATGGGCCCCGTATCCTGGAAAGTGGCGAAATTGCTATCGGTTTCGACGGCGGCGACCCTGGCGAGTGCTCCCCTTACTTTCGAATACTTCAATATGTTTAGTTTGACGGGAATTATCCTCAATCCGATCGTCATACAAATGGCGCTTCCCATTGTTGTCTGTGGTTTTTTATTTTTGCTGCTCGGCATTTTACGGTTGGAAGGGGTTGTGGGAAATATATTATTTGCACTAGCGCGCATGGGCGCATCTTTGATCGACGATTTATTGTCCCTATCGGAACAGTACGTGCCCTGGTATATCGAGTTTCCAACGAAACCGAACGGGATGGGTCTGTGTTTTTTTGCAATTATTACCGCCATTGCGCTAAAAATTTATGAAATCCATAAAAACCTCCAATGGCAGCGCATCCGACGGATGAATTTATGAAAAACATAAACCACCCATTTCCGGATAGCGTGAAACTCACACAAAACCTAGCGAATGGGGATTCCCTCTGCATCATCGAAGAACATTGCGTGGTTTATTTGCGGACGCAACCAAATTCTTTCAAGGTATTTATTGTTGTTTCGCGAAAATTTTTATTGGCATTCATTTCATCGAAGCACCAATCAACTTCATCCAATAAGTTGGGACAGTAATCGATGAGCTTCTGTGGATCTATGCCGATCAAAACTTTTTTGAGGTTTTCTATGGATTTGCTTGAAATAGCTTGTTTTATGGATTGTTCTGCTTCATCGTAAAGGTCTTCTTCCTGGAGACATTCTTCCAAATTCTCATTTTCAAAAGCGGTCTTTGAATCGCCGATGGTTTTTGTATACGTCTCTTTCCGCCCATTGGGATGTTGCACCTGAACAATGATTTCGCCGGGATTTTTTCTCCATTCCCTATATTTGATTCCCGTTCCGGGATCTATTTGCTCTTTGGGTTGTCGCCTTTTGGTCGGTGGTGTTTCACTTTTTGTGGAGACTGTCCCCAGGCACACCGCCCCCAACAATACATTTCCCAATATAATACCACAACCTAAAATATGGCCAGAATAATCAAATTGCCACCGCATATCTAAACTTCCGCATGACCTAAAAAATAAGTTTTCCAACGAATATCAATGGCAATATTAAAAAATATAGAAATTATTTTCGTCGGCCCACCGGAGGGCTCCGGCTGCCCATTGGGCTCGGCCGCCGGGTCAAGATTTTAAATTGGACCCCAGCGGATTGATCCAGGAGCACTGCTCCTGGATCAATCCGCTAAAACCAGGTCCAGGGGATGATATCCCCTGGCTGGGGGTTTTAGGGGGAAGGATTCCCCCTACTCAATTTTTTCGAGCAGGAGGTGACGATTAACGATTGATATACCGCTCAGCATGGAGCCGATAATTCCGAGGAAGCCCTGATCGGTGCCGCACAGGAACAGGTTTTTAATGGGGAGGACGCCGTCGTAAATTTTTTTAGGGGAGCCATAGATGGCACCATTGACGCGTCCCGTGAAGCGTTCGATGGTTAGGGGTGTGAAGAAGTCGCGATCCAGCAGGTTATTTTTCCAGGTATTAAATTCGAGACATTTATCGCCCAAAATTTTTACGGCCTGCCCGATGAGTTGTTCGAAGCAATTTTTTTTCATAGCTCGGTAAGCGGAACCGGAGAGGGCCTTCCATTTTTCATAATTAGCGAGGGCTGTAACGCGCAAAATACCTTCTCCCATAGCCTGGCCATCGCCGTAATGAAAATTATTGGGCAAGCAGATAACGCCGGAGGACGTTTCGATTTCGTCGGATGACTTTTTATAAAGAAATTGCGGTTTTTTTTCAAAAAAGATGATGGTATCCTTCCAACCGAGTTCCTGAGGTTGTTGATCAAAGATGGCAATGGCTTCACAGAAAGAGAGTTGGCCTTTGGGAGTAGTTTTAAAATTTTCTTTATCGTAGAGTTTAACGGTTTCGGGGTAGCCGATTGTGGAAAGCACGCTTTTACACTCGATGAAATTCCCGTCGGAAAGGACGACGCCCGCGACCTTACCATTTTGGGTTTCGATGCGTTGGACTTCGCAGCGCAGGCGTTTTTCGCCGCCGAACTCCTGAAATTTTTGGAGTAGGAGTGTGAGAATTCTACGAATCCCCTCGAAGGGTCGTGCGAAACCTTCTAGAAAAATGGAACGGAAAAGGATGACAAATTGTCCCCAGGTCACATCGTTTTCCCGTGCGCTGCCGTAGTAGAGTGTGGGTAAAAGGAGCATATCTTCCAGTTCCTGATTATTGAGTAGGGAGGAGAGAACCGCCCGCGTGGAGATATTTTGGGTCGAATCTTCCGTAAAAGGGTTAAATGTTTTAATTTTTGCGACCAGGTTGAGGAAGGCGTCGATGGACTGGGGGAAGAGGCGAGCGATTTCGGTTTCCAGCAATGCGAAATCGTTACTGAATTTTGCGGTTTTGTCATTGAGGATAATTTTGGAAAGATTTTGTTCACAGAGGCAAAGCAAATCGTAAGGGATGCGCAATTGGCGGAGTAATTTGGAGAGGGGGGATTTGGAGATGCCTTTTCTGACGAAGTTGGTGATGGCGTGTAATCCAACATCAATTTTGCGGCCGAAGCGTGAGTAAAAGCTATTGAGGCCGCCGATGATGCTATGTTTTTCGACGACCAAAACGCGTTTACCGAATTGTGCCAAGCGAATTCCTGCGGCGAGACCCGATAGACCCGCACCGATAATAACTGAATCGTATTTCATATCCTATGGAACGACTTCCATAGTTTATACGCAAAATCGCAAAATATTCAATAATAAAAGAGGCAGAACTTTTCTAAAATTAAATTTTTGTTTAATGGGAAGATCCTAATGCCAACGGCTAGGGACAATAAAATGAATACCGTAAAAGGCGATATCCAATGCTACACATTTCGTTTGAATATCTTCAAGCATCTGAACATTATCATCGATAGCAATGATGGTCTTTGGTCTTTCAGTTACAATCTGTAGGAATGAGTGTACGATCAATCCTTTTTGCTGACCTTTGTTGGTATCGAAAACATTTGCAAAGATAACACCGTCTTTGTACCTAGGAAGTGCGGTGATTCTTTCGTATACTCCTCGATTACTCAGAGACTGAAAATAGAGATCGCATTGCATTCTGCCAAAGGGAGGTCTATGGATATGGTGTAAGATGGTAAAATCGGAAAGAAAATCTCTTTCCAACTCCGTAGAAAATGAAACGGATTGTAGTGCGGCAACAATCTCATCGGATAGCGAAACGGGTCGTAGTGCAGCAACGATTTCATCGGATAGCGAAACAGCTTCCGTTACGGGAGGGAGTTGGCGAGGAGGATGTCCAAAAGTGCCGCCGAATGGTAAACCCAAAGATTGCATAGCGTCGGAACGAATTTTAGATCGAGTGACTTCCTTTCCATTCGGAGGTGAGATGTAATCTGCTTCCATTCTAATGGAAAAATCACCTGCATCGGTTGTGTGCCAGACTCCCATACTTGTCAGAGCAAAAGATTGAACAAAATGGGGAAGATTGCGCAATTTTTCGATGAGCGGTGTATTGGGGATCATTTGTTGAAAAGTACCGGTTTTTCTAAAAGAGTAGAGATCAGTGCCATCACCAATGAGGGTATTGTCAACGTCGACAAAAACAAAAGTTTTAGGAGGTATCGACGTCGGAATTTTGTCAGAGAGTATCGATTTCAATATTTCATCGAGGCGGGTACCTATCCCTTGGGGAGAGTTAGCTGTGAATATTGTATAGGGGGTATCGCGGTTGTGTCGGAAAGTGTTGCCGAAAACAATGTTAGGGTAGCAAATATCATTAATTTGCAATTATTAAGAGACCTGCTCATGGTGTGATAGGAATAGAAAAAAGGGAGGAATCAAGGAAAATTTATTAAAACAAGATAAAATATTGATCGTTCAAAGGTGATCTCTTGTATTGACAAAATATTGGCGATAGCAATTTTGAGAATTACTGATTGGTGGTAATAGCTCAGCTGGTTAGAGCATCGGATTGTGGTTCCGAGGGTCACCGGTTCAAATCCGGTTTACCACCCCAAAGGGTAAAGGGCGCTGACTCGGAAATAATCGACATCGATTATACCCAATAAATATGCGAATCCTTTACTGATTCGCTAAACCACAAAAATTCCCTTCTCCTAAAAACCGGGATCCGTTCATCGATTGATATTCATTAGAAATTCCACATTCGTAGGACATTGCCGAATTCGGGCAATTAACATCTCCATCGCCTCAACGGGCGGAATCCCCTGAAATGCACGGCGAAGATTATAGATCTTAGCTAACTCGTCGGGATGATATAACAATTCCTCCTTACGCGTACCACTGCGCTCAAAGTTAATCGCCGGAAAAATTCGCTTGTCCGAAATGGAACGATCCAAATGTAATTCCATGTTGCCCGTACCCTTGAATTCCTCGAAAATCACATCATCCATCCGACTACCCGTTTCAATCAACGCCGTCGCAATAATCGTCAAACTCCCCCCCCCTTCGATGTTCCGTGCGGAACCGAAAAAACGCTTCGGTAACTGTAGGGCATTGGCCTCGATACCCCCCGATAATATCTTTCCAGAACTGGGCTGCTCCGTATTATAAGCGCGGGCAAGACGCGTAATCGAATCGAGCAAAATCACCACGTGCTCTCCCGCTTCTACCCAGCGCCGCGCATTTTCGATAACAATCTCCGCCGCGTGAACGTGGCTGTCGGCGGATTCGTCAAAGGTCGAGCTGACAATCGTCGCCCCCTTCACCTGCCGAGAAAAATCCGTCACCTCCTCGGGCCGTTCGTCAATCAGTAGAACAATTAATTTCGTCTCCGGTTGATTGTGGATAATGGCATTTGCGATGCCCTGTAAAAGCATCGTTTTCCCCGTACGAGGCGGCGCGACAATAAGCCCCCGCTGCCCAAATCCAATGGGTGATAGTAGGTCAATAACCCGCATGGAAAGATTATCACCCCCGCTTAAACCTCGCCGCTCAAGAAAAATGCGGTTGGTCGGATAATAGGGAATAAGGTCTTTAAAACATGGGAATTTCGCAGCCTCCTCCGGCGGCTTCCCTAAAACATCCTCAATCTTGAGCGCAAAGGGACAGGTTGATTGCTCAAGGGGTGGATGAATAACGGCCGTTAACGTCTGTCCTCGGCGTAAACCTAATGACCGAATCAAACAACGCGGAACAAAAGTACTTTTGGCGCGAATCTTGTAGCGGTCACATCCATAGGTAATAATGCCATCGCCCCCTTCCATGGATTCGAGAATACCCTTGACAATGATCGGTCGCTTTTCGGCTCGCGCGGATTCCATACAATTGTCGATAATTTCTACGCGCGAAGTCATCTCATCCCGATCGATGGAACCAGCAAAATCTACCAAATCATCGTTGGATTTATCAAGAATCTCATTCAGATAAAATGGTGTCCGTTCGCTATCAACAACCTCCCCACGAAATGCCTCGAGCTTCGCTGCATTATCGAAACATTCTAACCCCCTTAAATACCCAATGAAAAAAGCCCCAATGCGAATTGTCGTTGCCGGCCGCCGTCGATTCGGACGATTCTGTAAATTATTTTGCTGAAAATTGCGATTAAAATTCCTACCATTTCCGCCCGTAGCATTCCCATGAGGATTACTATTTGACGCATTATGCTTAAAATGATTGCGGGTAGGATCCCGTTGCATTCTCCCCCGTTGAGTCCCGTTGTTTCCTTTGCAGTTGCTATCACAACCCACTGAACCATTTAACTCCACTCCATTACAGGAACTACTATTCCCTCCGCTACCATTTTCACCCCCATCGGAATGATCCCCCAAGGAACTTTCATCATTTATAGGCCTTTCCAGACCCATCCTTCGAGGAAAATGACGATTGTCCACCCCTAAACTTCCAGAAGTATCGGAAGGACGCTCCACATCTGTCGTCTTACTGTGGAAAGCGTTTACATCCGTTGAGGGAGACCACTCTTCCCTACTCTCAGAATGAATGAGGTCCGAATACTCGCATACAACCGCATTGTCCGGTACCGCCGAAAAAGACTCCGGAATGGTATCGTTCACTTTTTTTAGACGCGATCGGCCGCCTGGCGTCGTTTTCTCAATCGTAGCAGTCTTCCTCGGAACGCGTTTCCGAGGCATCGAAATCGATGGTTCTAAAGGGTCATTATCCATAGGTAGCTAAATTAGAAGCATTAAAAACGAAATTAGTTAAAAAAATACATAAAAAGGCATTGGCCGGCATTAAATCGAACTCCTCTTCGCACACTACCGCACCACTAAATGAACGGTATGGCAAGAAATTTTTCAAATTCAATCCCAAAATACAATTTAGTTATTTTTTCGATCATCATCTTCTCGCAAGGGGAATTCTTCCCCTTGCAAACCCCTACCAGGGGATCCATCCCCTGGACCCAGGGATGCGGATTGATCCAGTGGCGTTGCCACTGGATCAATCCGCAGGGGCCAGAGGCCCGCCCCGCGGCTTCGCCGCGGGGCCGCTAATTTAAAAAAACAAAAATTAAGTGCCGCGCAACCCCTGCGCAAACTGCGCAGGGTTTGCGCGGCGCTTAAAGAAAAAAACACGTCAAAGAGTCTACTCTTGACCCTTGCGGCCGAGCCCGGCGCGGAACGCGCCGGGCTCTGCCGCCAAAGGAGGTCAAGGAGTCCATGACTCCTTGCGGGGTGTGGGGCGGAGCCCCACAGCAACCTCCTTACGGGAGTCCAGAGGGCGGAGCCTTCTGGGCAGCCCCCATATCAATTCCCGCGCAACGTAAGGGCTGTGATGCAGAGAATGCCAAATGTAGCCGTGACATAGGCGATAATTACGCGGGAATCAAAGATACCGCGACAAAAATCTTCGAGTTGGAAGAATACGTTCCAATTGGAGTAGAGTGTTTCGAATATTTCGCTCCATCCAGAAGCGATGGTCGACGCCTGTTTGAATAGTTGTCCCAGGACTAGAAACAAAAAAATACCAACCGTAGTGGCAGCCATGGATGTGGCGGGCATTTTAGCGTGTGCGCTCACCCACAATCCGAATGCAATGACGACACCACCTAACAAATTCACAAAGCACCAACCACCCCAGCGAACTTGTGTTGTGACGAGGTTGGCAGACTGCGCCAGGGTTACGGAGCAACTTTGGGCAATTTCTGGAAAATAAATGACGATGGTCCACAGGGCCAAATGGACACAATATATTGCTATGAACTTACTAAAGACGATTAAAAAGCTATTGACGGGCAATACGAGTAAGGAATCGAATCGTTTTTCTGTTTTTTCGGAAACGATTGCCTTTGTTGTCAGGATGGGAATAATCAATAGGAGGGGTAACCAAACTGATTTAAACAATTGGACCATGAGGAGGTCTTCCTGTTGAAAATCGGCATAAACTTTCAACGAGATAAAAAAAAGGATTCCCATTAGCAAGAGAAATAGGGCACAGATGGCGTAGAAGAAGGGCGATACGAAGAAACACTGAAATTCGTATCCGATTAAAATTTTCAATTGGCGCATATTTTTGATTGGACATAACAGTTTTCAATTGGCCTTCAATTGGAAATTTAGTTTTTAGAAGGCAATAAGATATAATTTCTTCAACGGTCAGAAATTTTTCAATGAGTTTTCCATTCGGTTTGTTCGAATTTTCCGATGGACAGGGAATATCGGACTTTAACCTTCGCGATACCCATGGGTGGCTCCGATCGCACCCCGGAGAAATGATCTCCGCCGAAGAAAATATACAGATAAATGGTAGAACATTAAACTTGCTCAAACGATATAAAACGATACCTATGGTGATGTCATGGTGAAAGTTACGATATCGGATGTTTGGGCGCGTGAGATCATTGATTCCCGGGGAAATCCAACCGTAGAGGTTGATATTATTTTGTCCGATGGAACGATGGGACGGGCAGCGGTCCCTTCGGGGGCAAGTACGGGTGGACGGGAAGCTGTGGAGCTTCGCGATCAGAATGTGCTCCACGAATTTGAAAATATCGATCCTAAAAAGCGTTTTTGTGGTCGTGGCGTTTTAGGGGCGATTCGCAATGTAACGGAACGTATTGCGCCGGCGGTTACGGGACTAGATCCCTTCGACCAGGCGGGGCTCGATATGCTCATGCTGACCCTCGACGGCACGGAAAATAAACGTGAACTCGGAGCCAATGCCATTCTAGCGGTTTCGCTAGCAACGGCGAAGGCGGCAGCAAATTATTTAAAAATTCCGCTTTATCGCTACCTGGGCGGTGTCAATGCACGGGTACTACCGGTCCCGATGATGAATGTACTCAATGGCGGTGCGCACTCCGATGCGCCGGTCGATATCCAGGAATTTATGATCGTTCCGCATCATGCGAATACTTTACGGGAATCCATACGCATGGGTGCCGAAACGTTTCACGCCTTAAAAGCGGTCCTAAAAGATCGCAAGTTATCGACGGCTGTAGGCGACGAAGGTGGATTTGCGCCGGATTTAGATTCCAATGAGGATGCGTTGAAATTAATCGTAGAGGCGATCGAAAAGGCAGGGTACAAACCCGGTGAAGATATTTCCATTGCGCTCGATGTTGCAGCATCGGAATTTTTTGAAAAGGAGGAAAATTTATACACCTTTAAGAAATCCGATCAATCCAAGCATCGGGCATCGGAGCTGATTGATTGGTACGAAGAGCTGATTGGGAAGTATCCCATTCGTTCCATTGAGGACGGTCTCGACGAGGACGATTGGAGTGGCTGGGCGGAGCTAACGGCCCGTTTAGGAGACCAAGTCCAACTCGTCGGCGACGATCTATTTGTAACCAACTCGGAATATTTAGCGCAGGGCATTGAGCAGGATACGGCCAATGCGATCCTGATTAAAGTAAACCAAATTGGCACCCTAACGGAGACGCTCGATTGCATCGAACTGGCGAAAACGGCGGGTTACAAGGGGATTGTTTCCCACCGTTCCGGTGAAACGGAGGATACGACCATTGCGGACATTGCCGTGGCGACCAATATAGGACAAATCAAGACCGGTTCGATGAGCCGTACCGATCGCGTTTGCAAGTACAACCGGTTGATGCGTATCGAAGAGGTATTGGGCGATAGTGCTATTTTTGCAGGAAATATTTAAAATTTCTCCAGTAATTTTCAGTGGTGAAATTATAATTTTCCGGAAATTGGGCTCCGTAAGGAAGAAAAATAGATGAATCCCAGTGGGGGTGTTTTTGACGTCTCTTTTTTGGGGAGGGTGTACTCTTTTAGTTTTTTTGTTTGTACTCTTTTTTGTTTTATTTTTAAATATTTTTCTTGACAGGGATCATTTTTCCGAAACATAGTCAGAATCATGAATCGATATAATGGACCATCTTCTGTGGGTTTTGGTGTGACAGCGAGCGGTACGGGCGTAACCCATTTTATTAAGGCCACTTCAGATGTGGGCTTTAGGACGATGCTATCCAATCCTGCGATTGCGGAAGCGCTCATCAATGAATTATTTAAGAGTATCCATGGCTCCCATCCGCATCACCGATGAAGGGCGATTGGAAATGCCGCTCCAGGAACACGGTTCCTTTACAGGCGTGGTGGTGGTATATTATAAAATACTCCAATCAATTTGATCCGGATGAAGTCGAGCGTTGCAAAAAACTTGGGTTATCGGAGCGCATGGAACAGGCCCTTCGCCAATTGGAATATGTCGGTCTAGACCCCAAGAAACGGGAAGCATATGCCAAAGAAGTCACTGAAATAGATACCTACGACGACGAACTGAGGCGCATGAAATTGAGAGGTTTACTTGCTGGATTTATTGATTTTCAGAAAATATCTTCAACAATAGTACAAGAAATCCAAAATTGGGGAAAATTATTCCCGCGGAGTCTCGTGGAGGTGATAGGAAATCGCTACATTGGAGAATGAAAAATTTCGAAAGAGCAGTTGGAGCATTTTGTTAAACTTTTCGCGGAAAATGGAGTTCTTTCCGACTAGTATTGGGAATTTCCACCGATGCCTAGCGCTCGAAACCCGTGAAAGGAAAAAGGCCTTCTTTAACCAACAAAGTCAGGACTGAGTCGGGTTGTCGTTTTGCGTTTCTATTGGTGCTGGTAAGAAATGCGTATAATTTATTCTTTCTTCGATTGGGCGAGTTCATTTTTTTCGTCCAATTTTTGCTCGATGAAAGCCGAAACGAGGCGTATATTATCCTCTAGGGAGCGATTATGCGTCCAGATATGAATGGCACCCTTCGGTTCTTTGAGCGGAGCAAATGAAGAAGCTTTATCCAAGGTATCGCGCCGCAGTGGGTCATCCACTTCTTTTTCTTCGTTTAGGCGAAAGTCGATTTTTGCCTGAGCACTTGCGTTAAACCAAAATTTTAAGTCCGCTTCCGGAAACGTCTTCGTCCCACAGGTACGCCCCTCCGCGATGAGTCCTCTAAAGCCATCGATTACGACGAAATCAAGCACCTTTCGGGCCATTTTTAGACAAAAATTATGGACCGATTCGAATTGACTCGAATAGAGGGCAACCGTAGCATTCAATTGATCGGAGCGCAGTTCCTTATCCGATAAAATTTCACCATCGATGATAAAACAGGCATGACGATTCCTAACGGTAACCTTCCAACTGACAGTCTTAAGAAAATCTTCAATTTTTCGTTCGTTTTCCGGTTTAGGATCCAGTTTATGTTTGAGAAGAACGTAGGAAACGGTTCGGTAAAGGGCACCCGATTCCAGGTAAATAAGATTAATTTTTTCCGCTAAACTTTTCGTAATGGGTGATTTTTTTGCAGCGGAACCGCCATCGATAGTGATCAATATAATTGCATTTCCCCTTGATTTTTTACGGAGATTTTTTTTGATTTTCTTAGAAGTAGCACTTTTTTTAATAGCTTTCGCTTCATTCGATTGCTTTCCTTTATTGTCCGTTTTAGCGGGGAATTTGGTTGGTAACTGGGCGGTTGTCGCCGCAATTAATGCACTATCTATCCCCATAACGAGTCCCCACACACAAAGGATTAATTGTAATTTTTTTGCATTCATTCTGGGTGTAATTTAGTGATTAATTTTCAAATGTCAATTTTATATGTAATTTTATATGCATAATTTTCATATATAGTGGATTATTTCTTTATTTGGTTTCGTTTGGAGATGAATAGCTTGTAATTTTCCATAATTCGCTGAAAATCGATTTAATTTTTTTGTTTATTTTCCATTTCGTTTATTTTTTGAATATTTTTCTTAACGGGAGCTGTTTTTTCAAAACGTATTGAAAATCATGAACCGATATAATGGACCTCCCTTTGAGGGATTTGATATGCCGGTGAATGGTACAGGAATAACTCACTTTATTAAAGCTACTTCGAATGTGGGTTTTAAGGCGATGTTATCCGATCCCGAGATCGCGGAATCGCTTATTAATGAACTTTTTAAGAGTATCCATCTGGCTCCCATCCGCATTGCCGATGAAGGGCGACTGGAAGTTCCGCTGCAGGGCCACGGTTCCTTTACGGGTGTGGATTATCATGCGATTACGACCAAGCGGGAGCACATCATCATCGAAATGCAGATGATCCGCCACGATAATTTCGATAAACGGGTGTTGTTTTATGCCGCTTCAACCTTCGCCAATCAGGAATTCGAAGGTGGCGAATGGGCGCCCCAAATTAAAGATGTTTACACCATCCAATTTGTTGATTACTTCACGCAGGATAGCAACCCTGTAAAATATTATGAAATGGTCAATAAACTTTCATTAAAAGTTGGACAGGACGGCCAGCTTCTTCCTTACGAAAGAATCTCGGGTATTTATTGGATTCAGGTGGAGTTGAAAGGCGAGAGCATTCGGGATATTAAATTCCCTGTGCAGGGAGAATTGACGGAGTTGGAGTGGTGGTGGTATGTTATAAAATACTCCAACCAATTCGATTCGGATGAGATTGAATGCTGTAAGTTAGAAGGTGAATTGAAAGGTTTGCTCGACGGATTTATCGATTTTCAAAAGATACCTCCGACGGCAGCGAAACGAATTAAAGAAACGGAAAAATTACTCCCGCGGAGTTTTGTGGAAGAAGTAGGGAATCACTACATCAACGAGGGGAAAATTTCGCAGGAGCAGTTGGAACATTTTATTGAACTTCTCAGAGAAAATGGAATTCTGGCCATTGATTGATGATTCTTATCTCCTCGATCGCACGGTTGTGTCGGGGAATTTTATGACCTTTAAATACTTACGACGACACTGCGGCTGCAGGAGGGAATGAATCGATTCAAATTGTTAAATTACTGCTCGCGCATGGCGCGAAGTGGTAATGCTTTGTTTGAGTGAAGTGGCTTTGGCCTAATTATTGTTGAAATTACTAGAAAAATTTCCGCAGAAGGAATGGAGCAAAATTTTCTAGTCGATAAGAATATCGTTTTTAAATCCTTACTTTTTATATATTCAGGAGTGTAGATTGATGTCGATTATTTCCGAGTTAGTACCCCTTTCCAAAGGGCAAACCCAATTATTGTTGAAATCGCTAGAAAAATTTCCGCGGAAAAGGTGGGGGCAAAATTTTCTAGTCGATAAGAATATCGTCTTTAAATCGTTACAGTTGGCGCAATTGTTGCCCGGTGAAAATGTTATCGAAATTGGTCCCGGGTTAGGTTCATTGACACGGGCGTTATTAGGCGCTAATGGTTGCGTTTTTGCCATTGAATGCGATGAAATATTATGTAAATTTTTAAGGGATGCGTTGGGCCATATACCTCGTTTCCATCTCACCATGGGGGATGCCGTTGGACGACCGTTGGACGGATTTGAAGGGGGTGAGCCTTTTAAAATAGTCGCCAATTTGCCGTATAGCATATCGACGCCGTGGCTGAGTGCCGTTCTCGAGCAGCCGCATTTACCATCTTCGATGACGCTCATGCTACAGAAGGAGACGGCGGCGCGTTTTCTATCGAATCCAGGATCGAAGCAGTGGTCAGCCATTTCGATTTTTCTGCAGGCTGCCTACGCTTGTGGGGGAACTTTTCCAGTTGCGCGCACGAGTTTTTGGCCGGTACCGACGGTCGATTCGGTTTTAATCCATCTCGAACGTCTTGCAATTCCGCGGGCATTTCGTAGGGAGACGAAGTTTTTAATTCGGGAAATTTTTACACAACGGCGCAAGCAGATGAGAGTTTTGGTCAAGTTATTTTGTCCGCAATTTTTTAATGGAGTTACGGAATTACTTTTACGGAATGATCTCGATCCATCGCTTCGCCCCGAGCGAATACCATTACAATTTTGGTGTGATTTTGACGATTTTTTATCTAAGCAGATGTAGAGTGATAATGGGATTGGATATTTTTTCGGTGGGATCGATGGGGGAAAATTTTTTATGGGATTATTTTGAAAAATCGCTTGACAATTTGAAATTAAATCACTTCCTAAAGGGAAAGATTTTTGATTATGCAAAAGACGAACAGGTCCATTGCCAAACGTTTCAAAGTAACTGCTTCTGGGAAGGTATTACGGCGTATGGGTGGTTTTCGCCATTTTTTGAGGAGTAAGACGGTTAAGCAACGCCGATCTGCGAGACATGACAAATCAGTTTCCACTGGTTTTTCCAAGCAGGTATTGAGGGCGATTGCGGTTGGTTTATGATTGGGCAATGAATTTTCTGGCTTATGGATAAGGGATTGAGTGATCTTTAGTCAGAGATATTTAAGGAGGAAGTATGCCGAGAGTTGTTAATGCAGTTGCGACGAAGAAGCGCAGGAAGCGGTTATTAAAGAGGGCGCGTGGGTATTTTGGGAATAAGTCGCGTCTTTTCAGGTATGCACGAGAGGAGGTGCGTCGAGCGGGTGCCTTTGCCTATCGAGATCGGAAACGGAAGAAGACATCTATGCGGCGGCTTTGGATTATAAGGATTAATGCGGCTTGCCGTGGGTTAGGGGTAACCTATTGTCGGTTTATCGACGCCATCAACAAGTTAGGGATTCGTCTTGATCGTCGTGCGCTGAGTGAATTGGCGATTCAAGATCCTCAGGCGTTTGAAACGATTGTTAATCGAGCGAAGGCTTTATTGGGGTAGGTCTTTTTTGATTTTGTTTTCACGACATAGGGGGTATATTTGGTTTTATGTTATCGTTCCGGTGAAGGTGTATAGAGTGGGAGGAGAGATTTTTTCACATTCATTCTGAAAAGCGATAGATTTCTTTGTATTTATTTAAAAAATTGTAGCTATTCCCGAGGTTCCGGTCGACGTGATGGGAATTGTGTTTTACTGTCCTGAAATATTTTCGCGGGAACATAGGGAGCGAGATGGGGTCTCTTTCGTGTATTCATGGTTTCGATGGGTGCGAGAGTCTTTGTTTTTCTGCCCTAAAAGATTTCCATTGTGGGGTTTTTCGTCGCTTTTTAAAATTCCGGTAAGCCACAGATTGAGTAAGTCACAGAGGGAAGAGTTGATTTTTATATAATTACTTCATATATTTATTTTAAGAATCGTGGTCATTTCCTGATTCCAATCGGAGTAGTCGAGGCTGAGTTTCTATTATTCTAAGCATTTTTGCGAGGACATAAGGATCGGGAAGGGATCCATTTTTTATATTCGTTTTGAGAATAATAGGGCGTTTCCGCGGCTTCATTGGGTGTAATGATTGTTCGAAGTATATCGGCATGATTCCCGAGGCCATACGTCATAGGGATAAGAGCGTGATTTGAGGATTCGCGGTGGTGAATTGAGAGACAATAAATGGGTTTTTGATGGCATCGAAGCTCCTCATCTCTAACGAGCGTAATTTGATTGCCGTCGAAAATATAGTACTGTCCGTTGTTTCTGGGAACACAAATCAGACTTCCCGGAGGCAATGCAAGGCGATTGCGAATGCGATCGACGAATACGAGGTTACTGTATGAGTAGATACGAATGTGTGGGTGAATGATTTTTGCGATACGCGCAAACATTAGAGTCGAGCGAATTCCAAGTAATTTCCCAGGGCCTTCACAAAAAATAATTTCGCTGTAATGAAAATTATTTAAAAATGTCGAAAGAATGGAAAAAAATCCCGCTAGAGTATCATTTCCCGATGAAGAAAAAGTTGTAAATTGATTTCCTTCGAGGATCCCTACCTGGTGTAGGATCGTTGATGTGTCGATCACAAGCGATACCATGCCCCAAAAGGTCGGAAAAAAGTAGACGAAGACAATAAAAATTTCCATAAAAACATCCAGTGTAACCCACGGATATGCTTATTAGGGTGATGTGTTTCATTATTTGCTTGACAGAGGCTTTGTTTTGTAATAAGCAATCCTTGGAAGGTGGAAAAGGATCCGAGAGATAAAATTGTGTTTGTGTGTACCGGTAATACGTGTCGTAGTGTAATGGCGCATGTCTTTTTAGAGAGCCAGATTCGAGATATTCCGGAAATTGCGCATTATACGGTGACGAGTGCCGGGTTATCGGTTCGGGAAGGTCAGGGAAGTTCGTCGGAGGTAAAAGCGATTGTCCAGGCGAAGGGGCTTTCGGTGGAAAATCATCGCGCGCGGCCGTTAACGCAGGCGATGGTCGATCAGGCAGCGGCGATTGTCTGCGCAACGGAAGTTCATGAGGAATTTTTAAGAAAAAGTTTTATCAATTTACCGAAAGTTTGCACTTCTTTTCTGAAGTTTGGGGGCGATATCGCTGATCCCTACGCTGGAGGCTCAAAAACTTATGAGAGGATTGCTGTCGAAATTGAGCAAAAATTACCATTAATTATTGAATTTTTAAGGAAGGAATTAAATGATCATTAGCCTAGGATTAGATCACCGCGCCGTTCATTTGCGCGATTTTATTATCGAGCGCCTTGAAGCGATTGAATTTGAGGTTCTTGACCGTGGTGCGAGTGATGCAACGCCGGTTGATTATCCCGATATTGCTAAAAAAGTTGCCAAAGATATCAAGACGATGAAGGCAAATTTTGGTATCCTCGGTTGTCGAACGGGTATTGGTATGTCGATTGCGGCCAATAAATTTCAGGGTATTCGTGCGGCACTTGTACATTCTGAGACGGATGTGCAATTGGCCCGGGAACATAACGATGCCAATATTATGTGTATTGCCGGTGAAACGATGACTCCTGAGTTGTTAGAGAAAATGCTTGACATTTTTTTTGAGGCAGAATTTGAAGGAGGGCGCCATGAGCGTCGTTTAAGTAAAATTGTGGAGTTTGAATTTAGTCAGAAATAAAATTTGGAGATGAAATAGAAGGTATTTGGTACTTTTTTTGAGTTTTTTCAGGTCCAGTGGATGGGTCTCATGGAAAAAAGGTTTATGGCGTGTGTCAATTTTTGAAAGAGATTGCCGATGGAGACATTTGAGTAGAGCTGAGGAAAGTGAATGCGGTTAGAAATGGAATTCAGAAATGCAAATAGGGGGTATTCAGCGTTTTTCGTCGATAGATTTTCCTGGCAATCTAGCGGCCATTGTGTTTACGATGGGTTGTAACTTTCGTTGCCCATTTTGTCACAATCCGGAGTTAGTAATCGGTGGGGCAAATATGCTATCGGAGGAATATGTTTTACAATTTTTGTCCATGCGCGTGCGTCAGTTGGAAGGGGTAGTAATCAGTGGTGGTGAGCCGACTTTACAGCCAGATTTGTCAGATTTTATTGAAAAAGTTCGTGCCCTTGGCTTTCAAATAAAGCTAGATACCAATGGAAGCCGTCCCGATGTTTTGGGGGACCTGATTGCGCGGAAAATGCTCGATTTTGTAGCTATGGATATCAAACATGTTTGGGCACGTTACGCCTACGCAGCGGGATTACAGTCGGTTGCAATCGAAAAAATTCAGCAATCCGTTGCGCTACTCATGGCTAGCGGAATCGACTATGAATTTCGTACGACGGTTATCCGTGATTTCCATAATCCGCAAGATATCGTTGCTCTATCAGAACAAATTCGTGGGGCAAGGCGTTACGCGGTCCAGGAGTTTATCCCCGAGAAGACCCTTTCCGAGGACTTTGCGCAAAAACTTCCATTTGAACGCAAATCCCTCGAAGCACTGGCTCCCGAAATATCGAAAAATGTCGAGCGTTTCGAGATTCGCCAATAAAACTAACCAATGTTTTTAGATTCAGGCATCTCTATTTTATTGCTTTTGGTACAAAAATGCCACTCCCTTGCCTTCAATATCTTGGGGAAAACGAATCAGTTGTCTTCTTTCGTTATCAAATTTCATCCAATTTGTTCCATCTTTGATATATGCAATCGCATGTCCTCCTCTCGAGGTTTCTATATGCGATAAAAAGCCAATAAGCTTATAATTGGCGGGGCGATTGTTCTGAGTATAGGGGCTTAAATCTAATTCTTCCAGGATATCATTTGAACGAATTTGGTAAGCGTCCACAAAGAAATAGGAGGGAAGAGTTTCTATCTCTTTATCTTTCCAATAAGGTACGTGATATTTATTATCGACAGTGTAACCCCCATCCGCTGTGTGGAACTGATTCCTTATTCCTTCACGCAGGAAGCGCCTTCTAATCTAAACAAAGTCTCTTCTTCGTGCCCACGGCGAGCATGGGGTATTCCAGAACCCATTATTAGTATCTCATGGAATTCGGAAATAGCATATAACACTTGTACTGCAGCAACCGCAAAACAAATGCCTTCTGCAGGGGGTACATCTTGGAGCGATCGCCAGCATGCAAGTGCTATCGGATTATCATCGAAAGGAGCATGTTTTTCTTTCCATCGCATAAAATCGTCCCTCTCTTCATTGGGCATAGTATGGATGATATCTTCCCATGGGAGACCAAAACAGACGTGCTGTTCAGCATAACCGAACCCAATAAGATAACTCCAACTCTTGAGATTTTGTATATATTCATAATCAAACTCTCTGAGCATTTTGCCGGAAAATCGATTTGTCAAGCTTTTTATGGCTCGAAATCCAATTTTATTTAAGTTTCCGCTATCCGTATATTGCGGATTACTTTGAAGAAAAAATTTGAACGTTTTGGTTTTTGCTGCGTCTTATAAGTATCGGTTAAATGTATTCCTTTTATAACCTTGAGGCGCTACGGAGTTCGTGGCGCCTTTTCATCCATAGATTTTTCCGATCTGTCCTGGGGCTTCGGCTACCCAGGGGGGGCTCCGCCCTATGGACTCCCGCAAGGAGGTTTAGCCTCCTTTGACCTCTCTTAGCGGCGAAGCCCTGTGTAAGATGCGTAGGGCTGCGTCGCGGGGCCGTTTTTTTATAAAACCAACCAATGTTTTTAGATTCAAGCATCTCTATTTTTATAGCCTTCGGTACAAAAATACCACTCCCTTGCCTTCAATGCCCTGGAGGGAAGGAATTTGCTGTTTTTTTTCGTTATCAAATTTTATCCAATTTAGCAAATGTAAATACGGAAGGCGGCAATGTCAATATCCCTCTCTACGCTGCAGTGGAGACATGGAACCCGGATATGGTTCGTCTACTTCTAGAACAAAAAGGAATTGACATCAATGTGCCTCAGAACACTCGAATGAGTTGGGATGACTATGAACGTATCGGATATGGCGAAGGAGACTTTCGCCCAACTGATCCAAAGCGTGAAGTGTATGTGCCACATTACTCTGAATCACGTGTCGCACGCCGTGGTCATTTCCGGAAATTACCTGGTGATCTGTCTTTTGTTGATGGTGAACCTTGATTTGAATTTACAAAAAAAGCACTTAATTCCACATGCAGGGATTTATCGCT
>JAITJQ010000083.1 GCA_031278845.1 Puniceicoccales bacterium | reverse complement strand
CGCCGGGCTCGGCCGCCGAAGGAGGTCAAGGAGTCTTTGACTCCTTGCGGGGGGTCCAGGGGGGCGAAGCCCCCCCTGGTAACCGGAACCCCGGAACAAATACCTCTACTTTTGCCTTTAAAGTTAAACGATTTTGATTATTATAAGAGACATGGAGGAAATTTTGCGGAGTGCGATGGAGGCGAAATTGCTTCTGCCGCAGACGATTAAAAACTGTGAAGAATGGCTTAGGCATCTACCCAATTGGGGACAATCGGCAATAGTGGAGCTTACGGAAGGGAGTCATTGGGAAGAGCTCAACAATCGATTTTTCAAGAGTTTAGAATTTGGAACAGGGGGTATGCGCAGTCGGACGATTGCCGAAGTGGTAACCCAAGCCGAGCGGGGACGCGGCGCTCCTTTCGACGCTCCCGAGCACGCCGCTATTGGTAGCGCCTATCTGAACGATTTTAATATTGCCCGGGCAACGATTGCTCTTTTCCGTTACTGCAAGATGCAGTCCAACGGACCGCTTAAACTGATTATTGCTCACGATGTTCGTCATTTTTCTGAGCATTTTTCTCAAATTACGGCAAAGATTTGGAATTATTTAGGCGGGAAAGCGATTGCCTTTAATGGTCCGCGTTCGACGCCACAGCTCAGTTTTTCGGTACGACAGTTTCAGGCTATCGCCGGTATCGTGATTACAGCGAGCCACAATCCTGCCCATGATAATGGTTACAAAGTTTATTTCAAGGATGGAGGGCAGGTGGTAGAACCCCACGCCTCGAAGATTATCGAAGAATTTAATCAAACATCGCTGCAAGAAGCTGTACAGACTTTGGAATCGATTGGGCGAAGTAACCTATCAATCGAGTATTTCGATGCGGCGGCCGATAAAAGTTATATTGGGGAGGTGCTCTCCAATCTTTTTGATACCAATATTTTTCAGGAATCACCGATTAACATTGTTTTTACGCCCGTACATGGCACCGGCGATATGATTACGGCACCCGTACTTCAACAACTCGGTATCCACGCCCACTTTGTTTCGGAGCAGATGGTCCATGATCCGAGATTTCCAACGGTAAAATCACCCAATCCGGAAAATTTCGAAGTTTTCGATTTCGCTATCAAGAAGGCGAAAAACGTTGATGCGGAACTTATTATCGCCACCGATCCCGATGCGGATCGCATCGCCATTGGCGTACGCAATGGTGAGGGGAATTTTGAGCAATTTACAGGAAATTTAACCGGTGCGCTACTCCTAGAATTTCGCCTATCTCAGATGAAAGCACGGGGTTGGATTCCCTCCGAAGGTTCTCCGCGCGTTGCATTTATCAAAACTTTTGTAACCTCTCCCCTTCAGGATAGAATTGCTGAATCCCATGGCGTGAAGGTTATCAACACATTGACGGGGTTCAAATGGATTGGCGAAAAATTGAACGATTACGAAACGCTACTCCAAAATCGCCTTGCAGAACTTAACCTCCCTTCTGTCGACTACGTTCATACACCCATTGAAAAGCGCCGCGATCTACTGTTGAAACACAGCACATTTTTTGCGATAGGTGGCGAAGAGAGTTACGGCTACCTTGCAAGCGACAATACACGCGATAAGGACGCCAATGGGGCGGCGGTGATGATTTGTGAAATGCTCGCTGCGCTGAAAAAATCTGGTAAAACATTGATCGATTTTCGCAATGACATTTATCAAAAATACGGCTATTACGGCGAAACACAGCTCAATATTTACTACGAAGGGGCGTCGGGAGCAGAAAAAATTAAAAATATTCTCGAGTCCTACCAAAAAGATCCCCTCTCAGCGCTCGGTCATTTTTCCGTCACCCACATTACAGATTTTAGTAGGGATGAAATTTTTGATCCCGATGGTAAACGCATTCCGAAACAGAATTTCTTTATGGTCGATCTCGACAACAGCTACCGTTATGCCCTCCGCAGTAGCGGTACGGAACCTAAAATTAAATTTTACATATTTGGCAATGTTCAGGTGGCAACTTCGATCGAAGATAGCGCAAAAGAAACTGCGAAAACTATGGAAATTATCAAGCAATTCCTCCAAAGGGATGCCGACCTGCGCGCCTCAAAGAAAAGCTAAATCACAATTACAAAAAAATACAAATTGGAAATAATGTCGATATGTCAACGCGATACTCGCCCCTCCCTCACACCCCTAGCCTTGTCGTACTTTTCTTCACTGTCAAGTTCATATTTCGATAAATTTTTATTTGCAATTTTATTCCAATGCAAGATAATATTTGCATATTTTTAAAAATTTAATCTTTGCATTATTTACTTAAAAAAATGCCTTTTTATTGTCAATTCCGCAGCTTTACTGGGGTTGGCTCTCGAACGTTTCATTGTCCATATGTTACCGCTAGCAAGTGACGAAAGTACAGCATTCACATCTTTGATATCATTTTTTACTCTCAGCTTTTTCCACTCTCTCCACTTACCTATGCCAGCATTCGCATCGCTACATAATAGAAACAACGCAAGAAATAACCTATACATACTCTTCCTCAATTCTAAATCAAACAACCTCCCACCTTTTTCATTAATAAGTGACAAAACATTTCTTAAAACAACACATTTATTAATTACTGTTCCACATATTATAGACATCCTCTTCTGTGACCACTTTCCCGGGCATTTTTCCATATAGTATATTCGCAAATACGATTACGGTTGCATCATCCACACCATCAGGATTTTCAATCCCCCGGTATCTTTTTTCAGTAGGTACCAAATTAGCTATAGAATCAACACAATCCCTGAGCGCTTCCTTTTATTTCCAAAGAAGTACTAGAATCGTTGCATAACACTTCTATACACTCAAGCGGTGCCTGTAGTTCATCCGGCGTCGCATCATTCACTAAACTTTCTCCATTTGGTCTTTTTGTCCTTTTTACTTCTGCAATATGCTGATTTCTGGTTGCCAATGCTAATTTCTCCGAAACTTCCCTTCGCATGTCTTCATTCCGATTGATTTTAGCCATAAATTGTGGATTAGAGACCGCATCCAATACAGATAATACCATATTTCCTAAATGTGGCGCTTCTAATCCCGATAAAAGACTCGGCGAAAGTCGCTGTTCGAAAACTAATGGCTCTAAGATATTACACACCTTATCTTCAGAAGCATAACAATCGCTCCTTATAACTATTCCACTAATGACCACCTTTAGAATCACTCTCACGTTCATATACATATGTAATAAAAAATTACTCAATTCGAAATAAGTTCCGGGAATTTGCATGATGTTGCTGGCGCTAAAAATGTACTGAAAAAATATCAGGGAATCGTTATCGGGGATAAGGGTTATTGCTCAAAACCCTTGAAAAAACAGCTCCAAAAGCAAGGACTACGTCTTGTAGCTCGCCATAAAAAAACATGCCCCTAATACTCCGATAGAAAAAAAGTTGCTCCCGAAAACTTTCTGAAAATATTTTCCGGATTCTATAAATATATTATCAATATAATATTAACAGCCCAACAACTTTACCTAATATTATATAAACATTTAACGTATGTTGCGTTAAATATAAAAAGAAAGGTTTAATATGAACAAAAATTACAACATAAAAAATAAATTCTTAAAAAATATTGCACTCGGGGGCTTCCTATTTGGCGGTTTCGCGGGTACATTCCCTCAACTCCAGGTGGCTGCCTCTATCCACAGTAAGGCATCCCAAGGAGATGTTCCATGGGTGCGACAACTACTCAATGGCGGCGTTGATCCAAATAAAAAAGACAATAGTGGACAGACACCACTACATTTCGCGAACACCCCAGAGGTAATTGACTTACTGTATAGCCAAGGCGCCAATCCCAACGCAACCGATAATCTTGGTAATACGCCATTGCATACCAAAGTACGCGCCCTCCTTGAAACAGAATATAGAAAAGAAAAAATGCAATCACTGTTATCATGTATTGAACGATTACTGCAAAAAGGCGCTAACAAAAATAAAAGAAACCATGCAGGTTATTCCCCTGAATCAACTGTAGGGCAAGCACTTCTCACCGGCTTCTATCAGAATCGTAGTATAAACAAGGATGTACGCGAAGCATACACCGAAGCCCAAAGATTATTTTCCCAATTCCGGGCCAAATCGCTTCATGAGGTGGTAGCCGATGACGACATAGAAGAAGCGCGTCGGTTACTTGATGAAGAAGGTGCAGACCCCAATGGAATAGATCAATACGGAGATACACCATTGCATTGGGCGCAAACCCCTGAAATCATTAGGCTGTTACTCGATTCCGGAGCAAATATCGATCATCCTAACCGATCGGGCGATACTCCATTACGCATCGCCGTAGCCGATCGCCATCCGAAATTAGAATGCATAAAAGAATTATTGCGACAAGGCGCCAACAAAGACATAAAATATGCACGAGATGGGCGCAATAAAACCCCCATAGAAGCTATACGGATAGCCATTGAAAGCGGTATTGTTGAAGACTGTTCCTCCGGCTCGATAGACATAGACGACGACGCACGCCTAAAATATGCTAAAGTCCTGCCATTATTCTTTTTACCCCAACATCTTTGGCCAAGACTGAATTTTGACAATTAAGACAAACAAAAATTAAGGTAATCACAAATTAGGATAAATCTAAAAAGCACTTCCTTCGGGAGGTGCTTTTGCCGATTCAATCAATCATCAATTCCTCGAATAATATCTCTTTCGGCAAAATTCTGGACTTTTTTTAAATTTTATCCATGCTTGCTTCCAGTTATGGCAATAATCCCCGAATTTCTAAGAGAACTCATGATCGCTCGATCACCTTCCGGATATGAGTTTGAAGCACAAAAAATCATCGACCGCTATATGGTAAATACCGTCGATGAATACCGAAAAGATACCATCGGTAACCGCTTCGCAACCCTTAAAACAAATGACCGAAACCCTACACTTATGCTCTCCGGCCATATGGATGAACTCGGCTTCTCCATCACCTATATCGACGAAAAAGGCTTCCTTTCCTTCGATACCATTGGCGGTCATGACCGAAGTATTATTCCCGGACGCCGCGTCAAAATCTTAACTAAAAATGGCGACATCCTCGGCATTACCGGTAAACGCGCAATCCACCTCCTCGACGATGAGGAGGAAAATAAAATCCAGAAAATTCACGAATTGTGGATCGATATCGGAGTAAAGTCCGAAGAAGAAGCCAAACAACTCGTACGCATCGGCGATCCGGTCGTCTACGAAACCCCCGAAACAGCCGTCATCAACGATACCCGTAATATTACCGGTCGCGCATTCGACGATAAAGCAGGCGCCTACGTCGTAATGGAAATCGTCCGTCGGCTCTCTAATGAAAAAAATTCCCTGAATTGTAACCTCACTGCCGTTGCCTCAGCCCAGGAAGAAGTCGGCACACGCGGCGTCATTAATGCTGCCTATTCCTGTATGCCTACTGTAGGTATTGCGGTGGATGTCGGCCATGCAACCGATTTCCCCGACTGTAATAACAAACGATTTTCGAAAATCGAACTCGGCGCAGGCCCCATTATCACGCGAGGCGTTAATATTAACCCGATTATCTTCGATCGCATCATCGAGTGCGCCGAAAAAGAAAATATCCCCTACCAAATCGATGCGGATACGCACCCAACGGGAACCGATGCGCGCTCCATACAAATTACGCGCGGGGGAGTGCCGACGGGCCTTATCTCGATTCCTTTGCGCTACATGCATACCCCAGTTGAAACCGCTAACCTCGACGATATCGAAAATATCATTCGCCTAATCTGTGCCTTCGCACGTTCCCTAAAACCGGAAGATCACTTTGAATTCTAGATTTTCTCAAAATCACGCCCGAATCCTACTTGAATGAAATAAAACCTTGACATTTCCTTAAATAATATTAAAAAGGAATGCCTTGGGTTTGCACATGTCACTCGCTCCCTTCCCATGCTTCCCAGCTTTGGCATCAACTGAAAACTTGTCAAGATGTTTCTTGACCCCGTGGAAAAATATTATTTAACTTATTTCTCATATTTTATCAAATTCATTGATCGTCGTAATACCGTCGCGAACACCTTTCGCAGCAACTTCTTTCAGGGATATGAGGCCATTTTGGACAGCAAGCGCGTGTAACTTGTCCAATGACAAACGTTTACGGATTCCATCGCGGATATTGAGTGCAAGAGGCAACCATTCATAAATACCAAAGCGTCCCTTGTAGCCTTTACCATCGCATTGGGCACAACCTTGGCCATGATAAATTTTTGTAACACCATAGGGTTCGAGCTTTTTTTTATCTTCATCTGTCATGAACATCTCCACTTTGCAATTGGAACAAATGCGCCGTAAAAGGCGTTGGGCTATGATCCCTTTTACCGTATCGGCAATAAGATAGGGATCAATTTCCATGTCGACGAGTCGTGTCACCGCACTGGGAGCATCGTTGGTGTGTAGCGTTCCCAATACGAGATGTCCCGTTAGTGCCGCTTGAATTGCAATTTTCGCTGTAATTGTGTCGCGCAGCTCTCCGATGAGAATTTTATCGGGATCGTGGCGCAGAAAAGCACGCAAAGCGCTTTCGAAGGTGAGGCCCACTTCATCGCGAACATTGACCTGAACCATGCCTTCGGTTTCGTACTCCACGGGATCCTCAACGGTTACAATTTTTGTTTCTTCGTTATTAATTTCATTGAGTGCGCTGTAGAGCGTCGTCGTTTTACCGCTACCCGTTGGGCCTGTCGTCAAAATAATACCCGAACCAGAGTTCAAGGCCTGGCGAAATTCCACTAAAATCTCAGGTGCAATACCGATTTCATCCAAATCAAAGTGCCACGAACCCTGATCTAAAACGCGAAGTACAACGCTTTCGCCGTATTGCGTGGGCAAAGTGGAGACACGGAAATCGACGGAACGTCCTAAGCAAGTACGTTCAATGTGGCCATCTTGCGGGAGGCGTTTTTCCGCCAGGTCGAGAGTAGCAAGTGTTTTGACGCGGGAGATAATGGCATCGCCGAGGCTACGCTCGGGAGCTGGTAATTCAACGAGTACACCATCGACACGCAAACGAATGAGAACGCTATTGGCAAATGTTTCGAAATGGACATCGGATGCTCCTTTTTTGACGGCATATTCAAGCACATGATCTACAAAACGTATAATGGGAAACTCCGCATCTTCGGACATAATCTTTCATATCAATCTAACAAAAGACAAATTTTTCACAAGAGAAAAGTATATCATTTGGATACTTTTTTATCGATTTGGAAAAAATTACCCAACGAAAAAGTATTATTTCAAATGAAAATTCTTTTACTAAAAGGAGAAAGCTTTCATTTTGGAATCGATTTTGTATACAAGAAAAATGGTGGCCGTATTTCCACGACCACCATTGTTTAGTTTATGATTCTTACCATTCTTTACTAGAGCGCTGGATCTAGCCCTTCCATCGGAATACTATTACCGTTTTTTCTAATCTTCTAGACCCTTGCGCCTTACACCTAGTTTCTCATTCAACTCTTCATTAGTCAGTCTACCTTCAGTTGGCCCGAAAGGTTCGACTATCCCTTTCGCAAAGTACGTATAGTCCACCATATTCACCTGCAATACATTTACTTCTTTTTCCAATGCAATCATCTTCCGACTCAGCTCTTCATAAGCTACTTGCTTCGCAGCAACCTCTTCGCTACCGTTTAATTTTGCCTCAGCAAGAGCCACTTTGGCCTCTGCCGCTTGTCTTTGCAAGTCATGTAATTGGGCTCGTTTTTCTTTTAATTCTGTTACTCCAGCCTTCACAATCTCTTGAAATTTAGACAAAAGTTCTTTCAATTTGTCAAATTTGATCATCTTCTCTTTTTGCCATAGTTCAGGCACCACAGAATCTACGATTTTGCGAGCCGTGTAATAAACTTTTTTAATGTTTTGAAAACTGTCACTAGGTACATCGTCTGTTCTTCCTTCTGGGAGAGTAAGACCACTTATAACACTATCCAAAGTTTCTCCCTGGTGATTTTTTGCTTGCTGATCTGAAAGGGTAGCTAATTCCTGCTGTGCATCATTGAATTCTTTTTCTAATTCTTGTTGTTTTCGTTCTTGCGCTTTCTGTGTTGCTTCCCTCTCTGCTATTTCTATTTGTTCGGGACTCTGGGTAGATTCGGGAGTTTCGGGACCCCAGAAGCTGTCCTCCTCTTTAGATTCGGAATTAGTTGATTCATCTTTCATCGCAAATCGCAAAGAACCGACAGCAAGTTGCGTAGGACCGTCCTGACTTCTCACTGGTTCCGGAGTATCCTCTTTCGGAGGGATTTTCTTTAATTGAAAAGCTTTTTCTTTGATCAAATCGAGATGAGTCTTCCCACCAACTGTCGGTGGCGGTTCCCGCATTGACTTGGTTTTCACTCCTGCTTCAGCCCCTGCTCCTAGCTCATCTAAATGCGTCCGCTCTTTTATTGCTCCCCCTGAAGTGGGTGGCGGCGGCGGCG
Source organism: Puniceicoccales bacterium (assembly GCA_031278845.1). GTDB lineage: Bacteria > Verrucomicrobiota > Verrucomicrobiia > Opitutales > LL51 > LL51. Next base: position 9,744 of record JAITJQ010000083.1, on the reverse strand, counting down.
GCGGCGGCGGTGGCGGTATTGGCGGTAGCTCTGCTTCCATTGGTTTGGGTGCTTCCGGCTCCGGCTTCGGTACCGATTGCGTCCCTGTCACTGGCTCTGTCGCTGTTGGTTTGGGTGCTTCCGGCGGCGGCGGCGGTGGCGGCGGCGGTGGCGGCGGCGGCGGCGGCGGCGGCGGCGGCGGTGGCGGCGGTATTGGCGGCAGCTCTGCTTCCATTGGTTTGGGTGCTGCTGGCGCCGGCTCTGCTGCTGCTGCTGGTGCTGATGCTGGCTTCGGAGCTCCCCCTTTCCCTTGATTGACCAGCGATGGATTGTGTACTTCCTTTGACTCCCGCAAATCAATCGTTTCGCCCGTAATTCCCGCTTCACTCGACATCTCTGTTTTAATTTTTTCACATCTTGTTTGCAAAGTACTCGTGCGTCCTCCAAAGCAAAGCAAACCAAATGCATGCAGCCCCTGTTTCCAACTTAGGCCTTTCGTTTTATCTTGATTCCCTTGGCAAGCTATATTGCGACATAGATCCCAACGGCTTAAACCAGCAAAATTATTTTGCACACCACTCATATTTCATCCTTCTTTATTAAAATAACATTTAATAATGATAAAAAAGCACCTTCCCGGTTATACATGATTCTCAAGTGAACTATTTTTAACGTTACCACCATTACCGATTGAATTTTTCATCGTGCCAGAAGATTTTCCGGCTCCAATTTTAAATCCACCTAACATACCGCCACTTGGAGTTTTTTTAATTTCGACGGTATTTTGAACATCTTCCGTTGTCACCGTTTCCAAGGCCTCAGCGAGCGAATGCTCTTTAATATTGCTCCCTTTAACGTTATCTTTAACATCCAGGCTAGGTTTTTCAGGGCCTAAAGACCCAGCAGAAATTTTACCAAATGTAGAATCTTTCTTGATTTCACCAGTGCTAATATTGGAATTAACACTGCCAATATCCGAACTATTTATTGAATTTATCCCCATCTTGGGAAAGGAGCTTACGGAGAAACGTAAAAAAGTCAAGGAAAATAAAAACTCTTTATCGTATCATCCAACCGTTGGATTTTATTTTGCACGCGAGGTAGTTTAACGGTCCACATCAATCGTCTATCACAAGTTACTTTACTTTTTCTATTGTATTGCGTTCGTTTTATCCTATTTATTCTATCCTGTGGGTTTCTTCGTTCGAAAGTTCCACTCTGCGGATTATCAAGTTTTTTCACTGCGAACGGACGTATCCCATCTGAAAAGTTTATGTCACGGGAATTCGAACAGCCCCGCTACAAATAAAAATGATGCATTTCCAAATGCTAACCATGAAGATAACGCTAATCCCATTAGCAAAAATATTCCCCCCGAGGATCCCATTATCACAGATATTAAAAACGGCTCCAAGGCGGCTTTAGCACAGTTCATTGACAACCATAAGCAACGGGTTTTTTCAGCTGTTTATAACATCGTACACAATCCGGACGATGCTTCGGATATTACGCAGGACGTTTTTATTAAAGCTTACCACGCTATTCATACTTTTAAATCGAATGCTTTGGCGTCTACCTGGCTCTACCGCATCGCCGTTAATTTATCGCTATCGTTTTTGCGCAAACATAAAAGTCGCCACTTCGTCAGTATCGATCAACTGGACGAATCCAATATCTCCCCTGAGCAATTGCGCTCCATCCCCACCCTCGAAGGTGGGGATCAAACAACCAAACTGAAAGAATTACAAAAAAAATTGAACGAATCACTACAAATGTTGTCTAATAAGCATAGAGTAGTGTTTGTTTTGTTCGAGATTGAAGGTTTATCCCAGGAAGAGATTGCTCAGGTTATGAAGTGTTCCGTGGGGACTGTACGTTCACGTTTGCATTATGCAAAACAACAATTACAAGTATATTTAAAGGAGTTTTTGTAGGATGTTACCCGAAGATAGAGATGCGAAATTATTACAATTATTTCAATTAAAGAGAAGTTTGGAGCAACCTGATCGAGTATTTTGGGAACGTTTTGATGCCCAATTGCGACAAAAGTTTTTAGGACAGGAAGCGAAGGTTTCGTTATGGGCGAGGTGGTGTGACTGGGTCCAAAGGTATAGAATTTATACTCGTCCCCTTGCCTACGTAGTGGTGGCGTGTTGTGTTTTGCGACTCGGTACGATTCAGTTTAATTCATCGAAGATTGGGGTACTACAATCGCCTCGTATTGCATCGCCCGTCGCCGATATTATTCCATTTTCAAAAACTTGGACGGATGTTACATTAGCTTTTGATAGTCCTTCGGCACGGCACGTTCATTATATTTGCGATCATATACATACATCGAGATTGAATTCTAAAACGAAAGAATTAGTTTTTTAGAGCATGCGAAATATCTGGATTTTGGTCGGTTTAGCTCTACCAGGGCTTTGTGTAGGCGCCCTAGATATTTCTCAGCCGAACGAACTAGAATCAATCGATAAAAGTGCTGTTTTGCCGTGCTCTAAACAAGAGAGTCCGCTATCGACGCTTTGCGCTCTTTCTACGGATATTCAAGCTCTATGGAATCGGCAAAAGGATGCTGTGGTAAAAGTCATGGGGAGTAAAAAAGGAAACAATGGACCAGAAAGTCTGTTATTTGGCACGGGATTTTTTGCAGATCCGGAGGGCAATATTCTCACAACTGCGACGATTGTGACAGAAGCCGAAAATCTATGGGTGGAATATCAAGGGTTATCCTACGCGGCAACCGTAGTTGGAAAAGATCCCGTAACCAATATAGCGGTTATTAATCTCCTAAAAAAACCGGAACATTTTACGCCCGTATTACTTCCGGAAACACCTTATTTTACCGCAACTCCTGAAGGTTGTATTGTGATTGCAATTGGCTGTGTCCTCGGCATGGAACCGGCACCGCTATGGGGCCTTATTACGGGGAAAAACATTGTTTTTGACGGTCGTGTCTTTGCGACGACCTATCTTCGCACGGACATTGGCATGTGTGGTGGAGAAAGCGGCGCACCGGTATTCAATGCTGATGGAAGTTTATGTGGTATTCTGATTGCATCGCTGCCCGAATTACGTTCAAGTTTCATCATTTCGGCGCATGCTTTGACGCGCATTTCTAATGATATTGTCAAGTGGAAGAGTGTCCCCTATTGTTCTGCGGGGTTTAGTGTGCGTGGCCAAATGACGGAATTGGGGGGTAAAGAAGTGATTATTTCTGCAATTGACGCGCAAAAGATTAAATACAGCGGAACAGAAACGTTGCAACTGGGCGATACTATTGCAAAAATCGGTGCACAGAATATTGCCAATGAAAGTGATATTGCCGATATTTTATTCTTTAAACATCCGGGCGAAGTCATAAATATCCAAGTTATTCGCAATGGGAAAGCGGTTCAAATTTCCATTCTTCTCGGTGAAAAAATTTTTTAAGAAAATCCACCGCAACTCCCCCAAACATATCTTGACAAGATAGGAATCCTATCTATCATCTTGCTTGCGAAGGAAGTTATGAGATTGTTTAGAGGTATTATTTTAATTTTGGTGAGTAGCAGTGTTGTTATGGCAACGGATAGCGAACCGACAGAAGAGTCCATATCTTTTCCCCAAGAACAGCCTGTGATTCCGCCTGAATATCAGGAACTGGCTGAGTACCAGGAGGTAGAATATTCTGCGCCGTATTCGAACAATTCGGATGGGTATTTCGATGAATCCTATTTCGAATAGACAGGATTGCAGTTTAGGACGAGGCGCAATCAATTGAGTAGAGTTTTGTTAATTTGCAATTAGTTATAATTGCTACATGTTAGGTATATACTGGAAGAAGTCGCTTTTATTCTTTCCAGTTTTCTATTACATTAACTGGGAGTAAGAAAAAATGAATGAACCGTTAGATTTCCTCCAGTAAATCAAAAAAATTCAAATGCATCTTTATTTTTCCTTAAAAAGGTCATCTTTCCCCTGAAAACCCACATTCATTATTGGCACACAAATATTTCTCATTTTCCGTAATCGATGCTTCCCATTTTTCTGCTATGCGTTGAAACCAATACCCTATCATCTGGCAGCCTTTTTGCGCAATGTATATCGCACATAGGCCCACCAAGATGATCCATACCCTAAATACTCTTATTGGTTGTTCCATAATTCTTAATTTTCTGTCAGGTTTGTTAATGAAGAATATTTGTCAAGCTTTTTTTTGATTACTTTTTATGGAAAATAATCCTCATTCAAATTTTCAGGATAAAAGCGCATGGAAGTTCTTCCGACAAGGGCTATACGGAAGAGTATAAAGGGAGGCATGGGACGGAATCGAACCGACGGATAAAGGTTTTGCAGACCTCTGCCTTACCACTTGGCTACCATGCCCCAGATAACGAATTAATGGAAAGCATTTTCCTGTTTTTCTCAATCTTTTATTTTCTCAGCTCATGGTAGATAGCGCGCATTTTGGTTTCTTTAAAGTACAATTGTATCTTTATTACCTCTGCTCTAGGCCATAGATAGATTGCTCCTCCTGATAGTTCAGCCTCTATAGATTCATCAGGAAATAATATTACAATTTCTGTCTTACCGAACACATAAGAATGTACCGTAAATCCTGAAAATCCTTGCGCTTTAAGGGCTGCGATGGAATCGCTTTCTGCTATGGCGATTTAAATTCTTTCATGCGAACCTTCAAACCGTTCACCTGCCAAGCTATAGTTGTTAGGATAATAAATTACTACCATCTTTCTAAGGGAGGTTTTCAGCTCAATATTGCACATTTTCGTATTCACATCACCACTTTCAAAGAGACTGTCCAAGAAACTTCCCAAGAAACTGGAACTTTGTACGCTAGACGTAGCCACCAAACTTGCCGCAACTAATACACCACTGACTTTTTTCTTGAGGCTTTTCATTACCATGCCTGAGGCAAAATCAGATAAATGACCACCTGTCAAGTCTTCTGGGGGAAATTTCTCAAAAAATGACACATTTCAGCAATTCGCATCGTTTTTATCTCTAAAATTAACAGCTTCTAGCTATGGATTTATTCCATTAAAAGAGGGCACCTAAAAAATAATATGCCCTCTTTGCTCAACTTAGTCAATCAATGGACGTCGGTTATAAATCACAATAATTATCTCATCTATTCCAATTCAATCAAAAAACTTTACTTCATCAAGTGTTTGCCCCATAGTCGCTATTAACTGCGTTACTTCATAATGCGATGCTCTCTGTGGCAATACAATGATCTCTCCGTCCGGTGATAATGCGACTCTGAGATCATCAGAAACCGATACCATAAAAGGCACACCACGAACTTTCAATATATAGTTTCTTGTTTCAAGGCCTCTCGCGGAAGCGTCTCCGCGAAACACTAAGCGAGACACTAAATCTCCACCATTAAATGCTATCGTACAGCTCTTAGGGAAATTAGCCCTGACTCTTCCTCCGTCAGGAATATACAAATTCATACCGCTCAAAGAACAAACCTGCCCAACATACCCTACACCAGAACCTTGTACGCTAGACGCAGCCAGTAAACTCGCCGCAATCAAGGCACAACTAACTTTTTTATTTAGGATTTTTGTTTCCATGTCTGAAACAAAATCAGATGAGCGACAACCTGTCAAGTTTTTTGGGAAAAATTTTTCCACAATGATATATTTTAGTAATTCGCATTGTTTTTGCCGGGAAAATAAATAGCTTCTTGCCATGGGTGGTAAGAAAGGTTTTGCGCTGATGCTTGTCATTTCGATGTTGGGCGCCATTGCGAGCTTAATCGTTGGGTTTGCGTTACTTTCAAATTTGGATAATAAGAAAATTGCCAATACCCTTCATTCTCCGACACTCGTCGCGAAACAAAATGCTCTCCGTGCGCTCAACGAAGCCCTTGCTAAACTCCAAGCGGCATCCGGTCGGGATATGGTTGCGACGGCTCAAGCGGATATCCTTGGAGCAACGGAAAACAAACATTGGGTAGGAGTTTGGAAGGTCAACAAATGTGACGAAAAAGTTGTAACAGCTCAGGATCAGAAAGATTTCTTAGCCTGGCTTGTTTCGGGAGACTACTATGGCGAAGGCGATTGTCAAACGGCCATTGAAGCAATCAGGCGCATTTCCATTATCAATCCCAAATACGAAGCTATCGATCCCGTTTACGTCGAGCTCGTCGATGCGGCGGACGGTGACCATAATGGACAATATGCCTATTGGATTGACGATCAGAGTTTGAAAATTCAAGGAAATATTTATGATTTTGGCAATTCCTTTAAGGAACTATTTACCGCATCGTCGCGTACTAACGGTGATGCGTACAATCTTGCCAAAAAGCAGTGTCAAAGGAAATACGGCCTAGCGATGATGGCAAATTCCGCCAATTGCCCATTAACACAGGCATTTTTAGATGCACATAAAAACATTCAAGGGGAAGCGAGTTACACGAATCTTTTGGATTCATCGGCTATTTCCGATGCACAGAAGCAGTATTTACAGAATAAATTCCACGATTTGACAAATTTATCGCTGGGGCTACTGACAGACACGCGAAACGGAGGATTTCGGAAAAATCTGTGTTACAGTAGCAATTATTTGAGTGAAATCCCAAACAACGCATTTATTTTTCTTCCGACGACGACGTTTCCAGCACCACCGACAACCTGGGGATATTTGAAGAGTTTCGCCGAGATCAACACGGACAGTCTGACGCCGCGGGCAACGACTCCGCTTTACCGGCCCCAAGCGGGGGTGAATTACAGCGGTTGTACGATGGCTTGTACGACGGACGGAGACGGCTACACGACGGGGGTGATTTCCGGAACAAACGGCGACGATTTGGGCATTGCGACCACCTGCGGTATTTATCCCATTTGGATGGAGTTTAAAAATTATGCTACTTTGTATTATTTCAAAGGATATACTCCAAATAATTCGTCCTCAACCGCTGGCGGACGTTACCAATCTTTGCGCATGCAGCCGGGGTTTTACTTTGAAAATCCCTATGCTTACAACCTTGCTTCCACCCCGATAAAGGTCGGCCAATGGTCACCCTACGTTGCCAATCCAGAAAATAACGATACGGCACGCTACCAAAAGCAGCCCACCTTTCGCTGTAAAATTATCTACGATGAAGACGGAAATTATGCCGACGGACTCTACCAAAACTATCCCAATAGCCAAAACGATAACGACAAAGTATTCCCGTTTTTGGATACTAACCCAGTTAAATACATGCGCCCCGTCTGGGAGGGAACGATTTCAACGACCTATGAGCGCAATTCAGCCAAATACATTAAACTGAATTTATTAGCATCCTACATTAAGGCAACGAAAAACAAAGCTTTGGCCACCATTGAAGGTTCTAATGTTATCGGTTATGTCACCAATGACATCCGTTTTTATCAGGAAGAATCATACAGAGACGTGGCAGCTAAGTCCTGTTGGATGGAAAGTTACCCTTCAACCAATTCAAGCGATTGGAATGGCACTTGGCAAAATGACACGGATCAGTGGACTTCGCTGTGTTTGAGGAGTACAGATAATTACGATAATATTTTGCAGCAAATTTGCGATATCGAAATGAAATACAGCTCACTCGCCACCGACCGCAATTTTACATGCAATAATTTATCCTCATGGTATGGTAAACATATCCCGCTCTATCTCACCTGCGTCAGTCTCCGCCAGGATCCCTCCACCGCTTCCAATTACTGGCACCAGTATACAGCCAATGGAGTCGGCGTACGCCCCCTCATCGAAGCGAATCCGCGTGCGCCCATTTCCGGCCGTACCGTCCACCAGGATGACATGACCTCTCCAAGCTACTCCGACAATTTCATTCCCGGGAACTGGTCTTGGTGTGCCCACTGGCTCGGCCTATCCGACGCCAATAGCACCAGCTGCCTCCACTCGGATCATATCTCTTTCACAGCGCACACCGAATTTCGCAATCTGTTTGACCTACCGGAGCCAACTTACAAATTTTTCAATCTCGGCTTCCTCCAACATATGAATGCCGGTTGTTTCTCCTACCATCCCACCTACGCCTTCGGAAATTCTTACCAAAATCCTCATATCCCGCGGGATAGGTTCTTTCAGGAAAATAGCTCCATCACCGGTTCCACTTGGCCTTCCCATAACCGCGTCGAAATGCTCTACGATTACTCCTACTGTCTCAATCGCGTTCTTTGGGATGGGTATTTCATCGCCTCCACCGGTACCGTTACGACCGAACCTCTCCTGATTAATCCACGCCAAAAAGCATTTACCGGCACAGATACGGTCACCATTCAAAACTCCGTTCATTCCTTTGAAAATGCCGCGGAAAACATGGCCATCCATGGCACCTTTAATGTCAATTCCACTTCCAAAGACGCCTGGGTAGCTTTTTTAGGTAGTACGGCGGGGAATCTCGGCGACGAATCCAAAGCGGAATATTCCCGCATCCAAACACTCAATTCCGCCACCGATATCGGTTTGTGCCAACTGAACTCAACGCAGGTCCAATCCCTGGCAGAGAAAGTTGTGGAACAAATCAAATGGCGGGGCATTGCCGGTAGTATTGGCGAATTCGTCAATCGAAAATTAATCGCAAAGGGGAGCGATGATCACAAATTGGGACTCAAAGGGGCGCTTCAAGCGGCTATCGACGGGACGACAATTAACAGTAGTTCCGGCGGAATAACGGTGACATCCAACCGCAACAAGACGTGGTTCGACGATGAAGCGGCGAGTGGACCATTTTGGGCATGTAAACCGGGATACCTGACCCAGGCCGATATTTTACAATCAACCGCTACGACACTCTGCGCCCGCGGCGACACTTTTTGCATTTACGCCTACGGCAATGCGCTCGATGCAAGCGGCAATATTGCTACAGAAACGCGCTGCGAAGCCATCGTCCAACGGCTACCGGAACTGGTCGATTCAAACAAGCCAGAATTGGGCAGAAAGTATAAAATTTTAACCATTAAATGGATCCCCCCCCGTATTGACAATTAACTTACAATCAAATAGTTTATACTCCGATTATTTCAGTCACATTACTGATGCTTTTAATCGCAAGGAAACTGCTCGTTCCATGGGAAACAGAGCTTGGGATGAAGCTTATTATTGCGATCAATACTGGGCTATCGGTAATATGGCTGAAAACATGAATAACATACTCATGGATTTCATCAATAATCCTGATTTAAATAACTTATCCCGGAGATTGGATGATAAATTATCGGAGTTAGAAGGGAAATATTCGCAGAGATTCAGTGATCCTGTAACGGGTGCATTGAATACGGCAACTTGGAATGCATATCAAACGTTACGTGACTTTACCCAAGGAAATGTCTCAGAAACTGATGTTCAACGAGCTGTTAATAATGCATATGCTGAAATCGATGCTTTTCTTTCGAATTCTTCCAGCAATCAGCGAGAATTTCAAGACGCAGTTAACTCTCTCAACGCAACGGCCGCAAGTGCTGGAGATATTACCAATCAAACTCAGTACACCCAGGGTTACCAAGGCAGTACACACACGGGTGGTGCACAAGCAGCAGGTAGTATCTTAGGTCTCGAAACAATAGAGCAGCTCTTATCGCTTTGTACCCTCGCAGTAAAATAGAAAATTCACCAGATCTTCAACTAGAAATTGATGATGAATACTCCTTCTGCTCTTAAATAAGCAATGAAGTCATCAAAAGTCCTCCCCTCGGGAACTTCTTCTTCCTCCTCTTCTCCACTTTCAAGTTCCGCCATTTCCGCTTCCCTCTCATTCCAAACCGCTCGAAT
>JAITJQ010000051.1 GCA_031278845.1 Puniceicoccales bacterium | reverse complement strand
TTACAAATCAATTGGCTACCGGAAATTGATTTAAAAAAAATTATTGCAGATAATCGAAATCGGACAGTGAAAAATATTTTAGCCGATCTGCTGCCGAAACGTTTGGGGGAGATTTTTTCTGAAGGCTATGACAGGCCGCTAGCCAATATGAGCAAGAGGGAAATCGATAGGTTTATTGAGCGATTAACGCGGTTTACGTTTATTCCGGAGCATGTCGTTGGCTATCGCAAGGCCGAAGTGACGCGTGGAGGTATTTCGACGCACTTCCTTTCCTCGAAAACGATGGCAGTAAAACATGTTCCCAATGTATATTTTATTGGCGAGGTGGTCGACGTTACGGGTGAACTTGGCGGTTATAATCTGCATTGGGCCTGGGCTTCGGCTGTAGCGGCAGCGAATGCGATCAATGAATGATTGCTGTAGGTAACTGTAACGAGTCGCATAGGCGTTGCTTTAAATATAATAAATAAAAATAGATGAATTTGTGGGTTGCTTGCCCTATGTCTCGAAAGAAATGGTATAAAAATGCAATAATTGATATTTTTTTATTTAAAAAGCTTGACAATTTATTTTTTTCACGAGAGTACCAAACTTGTTATGAAAATACTTAATTATATAAATTGTGGTTTAGTTTGTTTAGTATCGACTTCTGTCCTGTATGGTAGTACTTACGATTATGATCGGCGGAGAAGGTGTAAAGAATTGGTAGAAATGTATTTTAAAGAACCTTTAGATTCCAATAGTCTTCGGTATAGAGAGTTTTTGATAAAGACGAATTTTTGTGATAAAAATGGAACTTTTAATGAAAATGTTTCTCGTGTTGATTTGAATAATGCGTACGTTAGTTTTTTTCGGTGGCTCAAAAAAGGGCATCTATCTTCAGATTTATTAGATTGTATGATGGAACTGGAGGATCCCGATATCGACGCCCAGGATAGTAATGGGTTAACGGCAGAATACTATATAAATCAGCTTTCCCCTCAAGATCGAGACCTTTGGCTTGATTGTTTAAGGAGAGCAAATCTCCTTCATATAGGCGATTCGCAAGCGCCATCCGCAAGGCATGGTAGTGCTCGGCGGGAAGATAGTGTTGAATGGGAAAATATTCAGCAAGTGATATCGGTATTTAAGGGGTCTCCAGGTGGGAAATTTTTGGAGGAGATGAATATCGCTAAGGAAGATGGAACTTGTAATATGAGAGCTATCCGGGAGGACTTTGGTAGGGCATTGGTTGGTTTTTTTAGAATGAATACATCAGGGAAACATCTGTCTTCAGATATATTAGAGTACGGAGTATTACCGGGGAGGCCCAATATCGACGCTAGGGATGATGAGGGACATACAGCAGAAGACTATATAAATCAGCTTTCCCCTCAAGATCGAGACTTTTGGCTTGATTATTTAAGGAGTGCAAATCTCCCTCATATAGGCGATTCGTAAACGCCATCCGCAAGGCCTCCCCGTAGAAGCGATTCGCAGACGCAAGTTGCGGGATCCAGGCGAGTAACGCCGGAAGAGCAAAGGCGAAGGGACCTTAATTTTGCTTTGAGGACGGCTGCAAGAAATGGAGATTTAAATGGAGTAAAAGAATTATTGGAGGAAGGAGCTCAAATCAATGATCTTGGACCTAAATCTGGACTAACGGCATTAGACCATGCGGAAGATGCTGGCCATCGTATAATGGCAGATTATTTGCGCTCCCAAGGCGGAAGGCGTGCTTCTGAAGTTTAAAGCAAACCGGTTAAAGAAGTGTTCATGTGAAGTTAAGTGCAGCCCTCGTCGCGAAGCGACGAGGGCTGGTCTCTGACCTTAGCGGTTTGATTCAGTAGCATCGCCACTGGATGGAACCGCAAGTCCAGATCCGGGGGATGGATCCCCTGGCAGGGGGTTAAGGGGAAAAATCCCCCTTAATCTTTTAAATTACTATCCAATTTTTCTTCGGAATCACCAATTTCGACGATACGGCTGACACCGATGAGATGATCGCCTTTTTCAAGATTGATGAGGCGAACTCCCTGGGTTGTACGACCGATGACGCGAATATCCTTCACGGGTGAACGAATGGCTTGTCCCCGTTCCGTTACGATCATAACTTCGTCGCTGTCGTTGACCGTTAGTACTGCCGCAACACCTACGTTCTTAGCCATCTTGATCGCGATGACACCGAGTCCCGCACGCTTTTGTAGGCGATAGCTGTCGAAGGAGGAACGTTTTCCTTGACCATTTTCAGCGGCTATCAGGAACGTTGCATTATTATCGACGATGGTCATGGCAACGACGTAATCTCCCGGATGAAGGGCAATGCCACGGACTCCACGGGTTGCGCGTCCCTGATCGCGTAATTCCTGTTCACTGAAGCGGATCGACATACCGCTGTGGGTAATGAGGACGAGTTCATCTTGGCCATTGGAAAGGCGTGCTTCAATGACGCGGTCGCCATCGTCCACGTCGATACCGATAATCCCGCCTCGACGATAATTGATGTAGTCGTTGAGGTTCGTTTTTTTTATGATGCCATTTTTGGTCCCCATGACCAGGTAGCGTTCTGCCGTAAACTCGGGGAAACAAATCATTGCCGCCATTTTTTCCTCGGCCTGCATTTCGATGACGTTGATCAAAGCACGTCCCTTAGCGGTTCGTGCTCCTTCCGGAATTTCGTACACCTTTTCGATATAAATCCGTCCATTGGTCATGACGAACATGATATAATCGTGGGTACTCGCCGATAGCAGATGGGTAATGGTATCATCGTCCCGCTGACCCGCTCCAATTACGCCTTTCCCCCCGCGTTTTTGGGAGCGGTAGGCGGTATTTTCGGTACGTTTGATGAAACCGTTGGCGGTAATGGTGATGATACAGCCCTCATTGGCGATGACGTCTTCCATATGAAATTCATCTTCGGCAGGTAAAATTTTAGTCAGACGTGGCGTTGTATAGAGTTCTTTGATGGTAACGAGTTCCTGGCGAACGACTCCCAAAAGTAATTGTTCGTTATTTAAAATGTGGCGATATTCGGCGATAATTTTTATCAAATCGGTATATTCTTTATCGATTTTATTTTGTTCCAAACCGGTCAGTTGATAGAGTCGCAGTTCGAGAATCGCATCCGCCTGGCGATCGGAAATGGGATATTTCGCCATCAATTCAATTTTTGCGGCGTCGCGGTTAGGGGATGCGCGGATAATTCTTACAAAGTCGTCAAGATTAGCGAGTGCAATTTTATAGCCTTCCAGGATATGGGCACGGGCTTCGGCTTTTTGGAGGCGGAATTGGATACGGCGGAAAATGACTTCCCGGCGGTGGTCCAGGTAACAATCAAGCATTTCCTTGATATTCATCTGCTTCGGCCGCCGTTTATCCAGGGCCAATAGAATGACGCCAAAGGACGATTCCAAGGGTGTCAATTTAAACAATTTATTGATGGCAACTCGGGGAGATTCGTTGCGTTTGAGTTCGATAACGATGCGCGTATGTTCATCGGATTCGTCCCGCAGATCGCTCGCTTCGTCGATAATTTTTTCATTGATCAGTTCGGCGATTTTAGTCACGATTGCTGCCCGATTGGTACCGTAAGGGACCGTTGTAATGACCAGTTGTTCGCGACCATTGCCGAGGGTTTCGACTTCGATAACGCCGCGGTTACGGATAATTCCGCGGCCTGTACGGAGATATTTTTGGATATTTTCGATACCGATGACGGAGCCACCGGTCGGAAAATCGGGACCCTTGATGATACCGCACAGATCGTCGATGGTGGTACAGGGATCGTCGATCATACGGCAAAGGGCATCGATCAGTTCGCCAAGGTTATGGGGGGGGATATTGGTAGTCATACCGACGGCGATTCCCGTGGAACCGTTCATCAATAGGTTAGGGAGAGCGGCGGGTAGCACGGTAGGTTCGACGGTACTTTCCTTATAATTGGGTTGGAAATCGACTGTTGCCTCATCGATATCGCGGAGCATTTCCTCTGAAATTTTTTCCAATTTACATTCCGTGTAACGGTAAGCTGCGGGGGGATCGCCATCGATGGAGCCAAAATTTCCTTGGGGAGTGATGAGTGGGTAGCGCATGACCCAATGTTGGCCGAGGCGGACGAGTGTTTCATAGACGGAGGAATCGCCATGGGGGTGATAATTTTTCAAAACTTCTCCCACGATACCGGCACATTTATCGAAGGGGTGGGAGCTAATCAATCCTTCCCGCAACATGGCATAGAGGACGCGGCGCTGAACAGGTTTGAGACCATCGCGCACATCCGGTAGCGCTCGGCTAACGATTACGGACATGGAATAATCGATATAGGATCGCTGCATGACATCGGTAATGTTAGTTGAAATAACTTTTTCTTGGGTATCTTGCATGTTATGTGGGATATTAAGATAATTCCAGTGCGACTTTCAACGTCAATATCGCGGTACATTTATGGAATTTTGTGCAATTTATCCAATTTTTATGGCTATATCCCGATTGAAACAGATGGCGAAAATTAAAAAACTTGGATTCCTGTAAGATATTTTCGATTTTCATGAAAAATATTTGACAAATAATTTCAATGGTTATATTTTTACCTTAGGCAACGCGCCTATAGTAATTGAACCATCGGAATGTGGCTAAAAATAATTATCAAATTAAAGAAAGGAAAAAAATGAAAATCAATACACACATAAAATTGATAATGTTGGGGAGTTTTTTCTTCCTGGATATGATGGGAAGCATGCCTTCTTTGCAAGCGTCATTTCCGGCACAACTTGGTGTACACGAACAACAAATATTTCGGAGAGCAGTACCTAGATTGATGCAGTTTATAAGAAACGGGCAGAATATCAATGCAAAAGATGGAAATGGGCAAACGCTATTACACAGGGCTATAAAAAATCATTCTATGCATTCGGGAACAATATGTGCTTTGATAGCGGTTGGAGCGGATGTTAATGAAAGAGATAACAATGGACAAACGCCATTATATTTGGCTACAATCCTTGGAAAAATCGATATAGTCCATGCTTTAATAGCGGCTAGAGCAAATGTCAATAGAGGAAACAACAATGGGGAAACGCCATTGCATTGGGCTGCAGTCTTTAAGGAAATCGGTATAATCGGTGCTTTAGTGGCAGCTGGAGCAAATGTCGATAGAGGAAACAACAAAGGGGAAACGCCATTGTATTGGGCTACAATCTTTGGGCAAATCGGTATAATCGGTGCTTTAGTGGCAGCTGGAGCAAATGTCGATGCGAAAGATAGCAAAGGTTATACACCATTACGTAGGGCTGTGTCCATAAAAGATATTAATGCGATAAATGTTCTCATTGCAGTTGGAGCGAATGTCAATGTAAAGGATAACGATGGCAATACATTATTGCATGATGCTGTATCTATAAGAGAAAACCAAATAGTAGATATTTTAATTAAAGCTGGGATACGTGTTAATGAAAGAAATAATGCTGGCAAAACGCCATTAGGGTTAGCCTATGAATTAGCTGACAGGTTTGGAGCTGATTATTCTGAAATTCTTGAATTCCTGCTTCGGGCAGGAGGAGCATTATAATGAATTAAAAATTCATATGAAGTGCAAATTCATACGAAATGCAATGTACATGGGGCTGAAGTGAAACTTGAGCTCCATTTTTATTGAAAAGGTTTTTTCGAATTTTTTCGGCGACTTTTAGTAATTAGCAGATAATCAGTGTAGCAAAAAAGACTTGACAACGTGTTTAGAGGCAGCAAGGCTAGGAAGCATAGGGAGGGCACGGAGTGCGTTTGGACGTTTGAGGGTACACATAAATATGTATTTATAAATTATCAATTAGTTATTATCGGGTATGTCATCGTTAATCTGCCGAAATTTGTGATGGGGCATGCGGATGAGTAAAGAAACTGGATGAGAAAAATATGAGTAGCAATTAGCGAGTAATTAGTATATAAAAAGACTTGACAACGTGTTTAGAAGTGACGAGGCTAGGAAGCATAGGGAGGGCACGGAGTGCGTTTAAGTTTTTGCGCTAATTATGAATATATTACAAATATTCTCCTTATTCCATTTTAAAATGTGGAATAGCCGATAGCGATGAGGATATAGGCTACGATGCCGACGGAAAGGCCATAGAGTAGGAATGGCCAGAAGGTCTTTTTGAGGATATCGCCTTCCCGATTTGACAGGCCGAGCACGGCACATACGGCTACGATATTGTGGACGCAGATCATATTCCCCATGGCGCCGCCCGCAGCCTGGGCGGCGAGGATGAC
>JAITJQ010000070.1 GCA_031278845.1 Puniceicoccales bacterium | reverse complement strand
ATCCCGTAGAGCATCAAAATATGATCACAGCAATTAAGAATTTGAAAAATGATACGAATTATAACGTAGTTAAAACAACTATGATCGATCCGATCTACGATTACGTAGATAAATATTGGGTCCACGAAAGCCTCTATTCGGAATGGAGAAATTATAAAAAGGATGAGACCAACATATACGGTGAAAGCACTATGGTAACCGCCGACAAAACAGTCACCGAAAGGGTCATTGGATTGCAAGCAGCATATAGCGGTTGGACCAAAAGTAAAATCATCCAACATGAATTGCTCAAACAATGCTATAAAATTCTCAAGGGGGAGGATTTGCCTGGTGCAAGCACAGAGGAAGAGAAAACAAAATTAAAAAACTTTAGAGATAATATTCGCGGTAGTGGTTCTGCGGGATACACTCCAGATACTGTTAGTAAAAACTTTTTTTGTGATTTATTTATAAAGATTTACGACTATTCGGTAAAGGAACGCAATAGCGTCCCGCTGCGCTGTAACTCCATTCTCTCCGCAGCATCCGACGATTTTGAACCTCTGGCCATCCGAACAATCAGGCAAGGTGATACCACAACATCCCACGTGGCCGTTTTTACCCCCGTCGATAATGTAATACCCTTCGTAGAACCTTCCCAGGGTACCGTCCCTAAAAGTCACTGGGAATCCGCAAAAATAGTCCTCGATAACTTGGACGTGACCGGCGAAGATAGCCTCACCGACTATCTCAGTAAACAGGCGTCGGAATTGGCTAAACAAACGAACAGAGTCGGTAAAAACGGTTTTTATAAAATCAAACTACTCCTGGATGAAATTGAAGCTAAAATCAACGTCTATAAAGTTTTCCCAGATTCGGCTAATAGAAATATCGCCTTCGCCCTAACGGAATGGTATAACGCAGTCCTAGATTACGCCGCACAGCATATCAAAATCTCCCTCCAAGAACATATCAATGACCACCTGTGGGATGCCACTAACGCAAAAATACCTTACGAGGAAATCGGTGATGCTACCAATACTGCGGGTGCAGCTACTTCAAATAGTAATTGGAAGATAACATCGAGTGGAACCATGCTGAAATATATCAAATTAAATATCCAATCAAACAACACGTGCACCATACAATATCTCTATCCCGCAAATAACCCATCGGACCTTTTTACAACAATCAATACCCTGAAATCAAGCTTTTTGGACGCAGATAACAAAATCAAAGATGCCTTTATGAATGTAACCAGTACGCTCGAAGAAATCAAAACACTTCAGGGGAGCTTGACTAATTTATTGCAACAATATAATAATTTAACGGAAGAACAGAAAAAAGGTTACAATTCTAACACCATAGAAGCCTATATTCAGCGTCTTGAGGAGGGCATTTCCGATAATTTATGTGCATACAATGTCGATACTGGTGTCGCAACATATAAGATAACTGGACTCCCGAAAATGACTGAAACATTGCTCGTAAAATGCCTCCAACAATTAGACAATCTAAAGAAAAGATTCGAATCACTAAAAATAACCCGGGAAGTCAATACGTTTTATGATTGGTTCGCTAATATTGAAAAATTGTACTACGATTGGCGAATTAATTCGGTGAGTCGGAAAACATTATTGAAACAATTGAATTTATTCAAGGGTATCAAATTTGAATTCGAATTGCCAAAATCCATAGCGAATGAGCAGGAATTAACGGTAGATAACGTGGAGATCAAATCTTCCCCTAATATGGCGGAGATGATGGCTAAGATTACTACAGCCGTAAGAGATATTAAGGAAATTGTTAATGGAACTGTGAATGCTGATATTGATCAATCCAAGAGAACTGCTGTAGAGGATGCCCTTACCGGGGCCACAACCGGTGCCACGGCGAAATTGGAGGCCGCCAAAACGGCTGGGGAATTTCGTGCGATCGATGATTATTTTACCTGTAAAGGAATAATCGAGGGGTTGCAAAGTGTATTAGCCGATATACCTACTAGTGGGACATTGAGTGCTGACCAATCTACGGCTTTGAGGGTCAAAATGGCAAGTAACGAAGAAGTTACGCAAATGACGAGCAATAATCAATATTTTTTAACTGTAATCATAAACCACATCGGAGAAATTGAGGATCACATCAAATTATATGATATCGAAATGCCAAAGAATAATAATGCAAAAGAATATGAAAAGATCGCAGATCGCTACGGATTTACGGGCGATTGCGATTGCGATCAGATAGCCGTCATACGCCTGATGGACAAAATTCGAGTAACCATTGAAGATGAATTCAGAGCAGCGAATAATAATCGAGGAAGCGAATTGCTTGCGGCAAAGATATCAGGACGTGCTATCAGTTTTTCAGTGGACGATATCAAGAATTCAGACGATCGCATGAAGAAATACCATCAGTGCTGGTACGATTTCGAGCGCTACGCCTCCTATCTGGTGACAAATTTTGTGCATCAAAATAGAAATGAGAAAATGGCTAATGGATCGGATGATGGGGTAGCATTGAATGACTGCGGATATGCTACTGCTGATTTTGGTAACATCGCGAAGGGCACAGAATCGGGAGGAAGACTGCTGACTTATTATACGGTTTCTGGCTCAGGTAATAACTCTGTCGCCAACAGAAAAATTACACTAAATGAAGCATGTAATAGTTTTGCAATAATTGACTACAGTGATACGCATGTCGATTTTAAGCTCGATTGCCTCAAGGTTTATAAGGATCTTTTTCTGGATGGATCGGTTTTCGAAAAGATTCGAACATATATGGCCCCTCGAGGAGCCTATTTGGCTGTGTGCGATTATGTTAATTACCTCTTTGACCAATACACAGGTTGGAGAGATGATGTAGATGTTAATACTGACTTGCGCAAGGCATTGACAGACCTAAAGGGAGCCAAATTATACCAACAAATGGACTTGAGCTATAAAATTGAGGGTGATATTCGAGAAACTGTATCGCCGACAGGCAGTATAGACGACATGTATTGCTCACACATTGGAGCGACTGTAAATAAAGCCTCAAGCAATTTGTCGGATTACATCTCAATCCTGAGTAATAACATATACGGCTATGATGCGTATGAAGATGCGGAGGCGATCTACAGCATGCGCCTTAAAGATATTAATGATAAATTGGAAGCTGTTTTGGGCTCGAGTACGTATAATTATACCGCCCTGTTTAATACAAAATCCGATACGCTGCTATCGGGGGGGGCGATCATTACCGATGACGACAAGATGATGCAACTCATTAAACAATTGGAAAACGTGGTGACAGGGTGGAATCGGCAAGATGCAGGCAGCACTAAGAAAATATTTAATGAATTAAATAAAGATGGGGTATATTTTTTGCAAAGCGACAACAGCTACGTTTACAATGGGGCGGCCGTTCCCCAAACGGCTTATCCGCGGGATGGTACAGTAAAAACGATTGCAGGGGAGACGACGACTTACGAAATCTGTAAGGATGGAAGTGTGGCCTCAACGGAAACAAAAAAAACTGCCGATACGGTTCGCAATCGCATCATTACCAATGAATTGCTTAGCGTCATTGATGCGCTGAAAAATGTATATTTAAACGGAATGGCCATCAGAAAAGTTGGGGAAGTATACTATCGCCTACAAATGGCTGAATATGTATACGCAATGGCCGGAAAAGAAGCAAAGAATGTAACCTGGAGTGCGTCGAGTGGAACAAAGTTTTTAAAAAATAACGGCTGTTATACATTTAGAATGGGAGATGCAGACTTTATTTGTGGGATCCAAAATGGAGAGATCAAAATTGCACAACTAAATGACGCGGGAATGCCTGCGGCAAGTAATGTGAGTGGTAGGACAACGTGGTTAGCGGAGAAGGAGATGACATGGTTTGAAGAGAAAAAAAATCTACAGGGTGTGTTTTATAAGTACACCGATAGCTCGACCGATCCAGTTCTAACTGCTGCAGAATTTTCGATCACGGCCAATGGAAAAACATACTATTCTTCCGGTGGAAGTTTTTTCGATAGCAATGGTACTGAAGTAGGTTACGATGGAGAAGGTTTTTTGTTAGACAAAGAGGAAGCACGCATCGTCAAAACGGTCACAAATAGTAGCAATTCTTCCTCCTATGTAGCTTACCGAGTAGATGGAATTTCGAGCGATTTATTAGGCGTTGATTATAATCCGACTACAAAGACAGAAATTGAAAGTTCAAGTGGTAAATTGGAAAGATACGGTATGCGCTTTGGAAGTCATCGGGGTATGTTTGCTGCCAATGCGCAATATTTATTGGATGAAGATACCCATGCCCTATTTGTCGAGGAATTTAATACCATCGGTACAAATTTTGGTATAGAATATGCAAACTGGAAGAAGGACGTAAATGATGAGTTGTTTTCAAACTCATCGAAGTCATTTTCGGCGAAGATTGCGCAATTTGCCGCAATGTTTTCTTCACTTAGCGATATCCTGGGACGCCATGATGTCAAACGCTATAATGATAAATTGGCCTACTCGGATGAAGAATTAATGTTGAAAATGATCAATACAATGATTAAAAATTTCGACAAATCGGATAATGATTTTAAAAATTTCGCCAATATAGCGACCAGAGGAAAAGAATATTATACAATTTTAAATAAAATTGCCATCGCAAAAAGTAGCGGTAACATCGAGGCGGCGAATCAGTACATTACGGAACTTGCTCCCAAAAAACGAGATTATGAAAATGCAAAAACGAATGCTGCCAAAGAAAAAGGTAGTTTCCCGGCATATGTCAAATCCCTATCAAAGAGTTTGAGCGAAGCCGCTTCACAAATGAAGTATCTATTATCCATCCAAAGGAGCCCTAGTGTGCGGGCACAATTGATCACAAGCTATACCTACAGTGTAAAAAGATGTGAGGTGGCCGAAAATATTCTGAGTGCTAGCATCGGTATCGATTCCGTTGGGGAAGAGGTTGAAAACTTGGTTGCGAACAGCGGATTACAAAAAGATTTCGCCAATGTAGCAACGCTTATTCAAAATGGGAATTCGAAATATTCGGAGCGGCCGGTATTATCCCTAGCGGAAATATGGGGCGTTGAGAAAGATGCCAAGATGTGTGAATATGGAGGTTGGAGAGGCGATTCGCGGGATGCGTTGCTTTATCAAGGCGTACTCAATGAATTCACCAAACGGACCTATTTTCAAAAATCTGAGGAATTATCATTAATTAGGTCCGATGGTGTGAAAACGTATATTACGCAAATGGGTACGACCTTGGAAACTTACATCGAAGAGCTCAAAAAATACGAGATCTATAGTGGAATCATGCAAGATGTCTATGTCTTGGATGTGATAAAAGATGGTCGAAAGTGCAAAATCGCGGGAATAGGCTTCAATGAAATCGTCAAAGAACATGCCAATTGGTTTATTGAGAGCAGTAGAAAGGTGGATTTTCAGGCGGCTTTGAAGGACCTATCCGCGGATTTGGATCTGATCATCAATTCCTACGATAATAAGGGGGAATTAAATGGTCAAATGGATGCCGTACTACTCCAAAAAATAAAGAATTTTAGAGAATACTTGGGCGGCCGAGACGATACCGATAAGAAAACTTATATTGGGCGTGTGAAGGATTTTATACCTTACAATGAAAACAAAAAGAGTGAGGCTCAATACAAGTACAAGCTCCAATCCATGGAATTGAATGCAGTTATTGCGCAATACAATGCCAAAAAACTGGACTTTGAAGAATACAAAAAACAGATCGATGAACTAAAACAGACAGGACCTCTGGACGATTACGTAGCAAAGTTGCGAGGATTCTTGAGTTATTCGCAGCAACTCGATCTCTACCAAAAATCGCTGCTGCAGATGGTACCCATGCGGTACGCCAATTACAGGGGGGAATGGCATAAACTTGCGGATTTATCGGATACGCAACTTAAGGAAACGAATGGGTCAACCTATTGTCGTATGATTTACGGATATAAAAAGAATGGAGAAGTGTGTTTCATTGAAGATTACGATCCAAATGATTCGATTACCGAGCCAGTTTATGTCGAGATGAATTCGATATGGCATGGGGACTATTCCCACTATGGCGTAATGTTTCGATTGATGGCAATTCTCTATGAAAAGTTCACGACGCAGAAGAATATGTTAGAGGAGCTATTGAAAGAGATTCAGGCGAACAATGAGAAAATTTCTGAAGCCAATAAATATCTAGCGAAGATCAACAAAGTTCAGGCCCAAGCGGCGCGACAGGGTGAAAATGCAAGGGTAGTGATACCGGCCGATGTGATCCTATTCTTCAAGAAAAATAACATTCCTATGGCGTCGGAATTTTTCGGCAATGACGCGGATATTGCGACCTATGAAAATTCGAATTTCAACAAGCGCATGGCTTTTCTGGAGGAGAAAAATAAAGGCGTATCCAATATATTAACCTATCTCTCTCAAGGGAAATTAAAATCGGGAGATGCTGCTTCCAGCAACTTGATGTTAGCGGATCTCACCAATAGCGACCTATTAGAATTGGGCTCCCTCAAGGAAATCTACGATCAAACGGA
>JAITJQ010000095.1 GCA_031278845.1 Puniceicoccales bacterium | reverse complement strand
TTGTACGGAGCTCGGCCGCAAGGTCAAGAATAGACTCTTTGACTTGTTTTTCCTTTAGTTGCCGGGCAAACCCTGCGCAAAATGCGCCCGGTTTGCCCGGCACTTTATTTTTCTTGTGTTAAATTAGCAGCCCCGCGGCGAAGCCGCGGGGCTGGCTTCTGGCCCCTGCGGATTGATCCAGCGGCAGCGCCGCTGGATCAATCCGCTAATCCGGATCCAGGAGGCGGTGCCTCCTGGATCCGGATTAAGGGCGCGCAACCCTTAGGTTGATAGTTCCCCGAATGGGTAAAATCTTCAAATCCAGGGCCCTCTGTCGTAAACTCACCCTCAAAAAATCCATGTAACTGACGAATACGCGTCGGATGTCGCATCTTCCGTAACGCTTTGGCCTCGATTTGGCGAATGCGCTCCCGTGTTACTTGGAACATCTGCCCCACCTCTTCCAATGTCCGGCTATAGCCATCCTTTAACCCAAAACGCAACATCAAAACTTCCTTCTCCCGTGCGCTCAAACTGACTAAAACATCATCGATTTTCTCACGCAATAGGCTGTATGCCGTCAAATCATAGGGATTATCGGCCGATTTGTCTTCGATAAAATCACCAAAAGTCGAGTCCTCATTGTCCCCCACCGGACTCTGTAGGGAAATCGGCTGCTGCGCCATCTTCATGATCGCTTTTACCCGCTCCAATGGTAAATCCATCTCCTTCGAGACCTCTTCCGCCGTTGCTTCGTGCCCAAATTCCTGCTGCAACTGTCGCTGAATCTGCATCACACGGTTTAGCACCTCAATCATGTGGACCGGAATGCGAATTGTTCGCGCCTGATCCGCTATGGATCGCGTAATCGCCTGACGAATCCACCAGGTCGCGTAGGTCGAAAATTTATACCCACGCCGATGCTCAAATTTCTCAACCGCCTTCATTAGCCCCATGTTGCCCTCCTGAATGAGATCCAGGAAGGTCAGGCCGCGATTGGTATATTTTTTGGCAATGCTAATCACCAGGCGTAAATTTGCCTCCACCATCTCCTGCTTTGCCTTGTGCGCCTCCTTCATGTACTCGCGGAAATTTTTAACAATTTCCAATAGGCGCTCCGGATCAACATTGTACTTTTCCTCCAATTTCATGAGCGCACGACGAATGCGATTCAATTGATCGTCCACATCGACTTTCCGACGCTCCGCAACCGTCTTTACTCGCCCAATCTCACGCAATAGTTGCTCGATTTGCTTTAAATCGGGACGCAAACGCAACAGAAAATCTTCAAAAATTTTCATCTTGAAGCAGAAACGCTTCATTACTGTTTTGAGTTGTGATTGAAATTGATGCAGACGGATCGATGCCCGCTTGAGCTCCTTTCCATCGGTCGTCTTCTGCAGGTAGTTCCAAATTTCATGAATTTTTTCCGATAATAATTTGCTCTCCTGAATCGAACTCTCCAGAATGCGATAGTATACTTCGCGGCTCTCGATCTTTTTATCGAGTACAATTCGGTCGAAACGCTCTTCCCGATTTAATAAACGTTCCGCGAGATCGATTTGAAAGGGTGCCGTCAAATGAATCGAAAATAACTCGTCCTGTGCCTGTAACTCCGCCCTTTCAATGCGCTTAGAAATTGAAATTTCCTCCTCCCGCGTCAATAGGGGAACCTGTCCCATCTGACGGAGATACATGCGTACCGGATCTTCCCCCACGTTCTCCGAAGGATTATCCGCAGCCGCAGCCGCTAGGGACCGCCGCTTTTCGATCTCAGACTCCTCACTGTCGACGATCTCAATCTCAAGATTGTCGAGAATATTCATGACATTCTCGATGTCCTCGGGATTTTCAATGCCTTCGGGAAGATACTCACTGATATCTTGTAAGGTTAAGTACCCCTTCCCGCGTGCAAAACGAATGAGTTCTTTCATTCGCTCGTTGACACTATTATCGGAACCACTCGAAGTTTTTTTATTCTCCATATATTTAATAGTTGATACTACGCTTCTATTCTCGGACAAACAAACAACAGACGACGCAAACGCGCCCGCTCCCTCTGCAGATTTTGAAAAAAATCTACTTCGTCAAGCGAATTTTCACTTTTTGCAAATTTTCTTTGCATTAACTCCTTTTGATTAATTGCCGTCAACTGATCTTTGGCAAAAGTAGCACAAATCGAATGTAGACAGCCATTTATTGCTTCAATAGGATCTTCCACCTTATCGTCAAGGGCTAAAATCGAAAAAAGTTCATTTAATTCCTCCGGAGTAAATGCCCTGCTACTGCTCTGCGGCCCTTCCCACATATTTTCTCGGATCTCACCTAGAACCTTTAGCAGCAAGTAGCCATGGACGTTATCCCGAACCCAACGATCATCGATCGTCTCCGCAATCTTAGCTCCCAACGCTTCGTGGTGTAGAATCAGCGAAAGCAGGTCGTACTCCGCCGTTCGCAATTTTTCTGTTTTTGAAGAAGCATTTCCATGTGCGTTTTGAACCTTCGATAGCGGTAAGGTGAATTTCATATCGCCACAAAAATTATAGAAGTCCTTGAGGATCGCATTGCGATCGAGATTGAGGCGGTGCGTTAACTCTTCCAGATAAACCCTACGCGTCACCTCCGAATCGCAATCGTGGATCATGCCATAGATTTTTTTCAAAAAAGCCTCCTTTTCAATGGCCGTCGCTTCGGTACCGTTTGGTAATAGGGTGCGCGATAGAAATTGGATCATCGACTCCCTTTTCAATTTCTCCAAACCATTTTTCCCCTCTCGGAGCAAGAGTGAATCGGGATCGTCCGTCGCATCTAGGGTCGCCATTTGGCATTCTATGCTCGTTTTAAAGGCGAGTTCCACGACCCGTTGGGCACATTTTTGGCCAGCTCCATCGCCATCCATGAGGCATAGGACCTTCGATACGTAACGCCGCAGCAGATTCATCTGCATTTCCGTGACGCCCGTCCCCTGAGGCGCTACCGCTTCGTCTATCCCGCTCTCCCAACAACGCAATACATCCAATGGTCCCTCTACGATGATCAAACGATCGGAAACAAATTTTCGCGCATGGTTCAGTCCGAATAATACGGTACCCTTATGAAAAATAGGCGTTTCGGGAGAATTAATATACTTGGCATAGTCGTCACACGCTTCGATAATACGTCCGGAAAAAGCAATCACCCGATCCTGTACGTCATAAATCGGAATCATAAGGCGTCCGACAAAGCGCAAAAAAAATCGTTTTTTATCCTTTTCATTCCACCGCAATAATCCACACTGCTGGAGCGCCTCGGCAGTGTATTTTTTCCGCATCAGCAACGTCAGTAACCCCTGATCAAAATTCGGAGCCCAACCGATACCGTAGCGCTTTGCCGCATCCAGGGAAAAGTGACGAGCTTCCGTCCAGTAGCGCTGGACTTCCCTATTCTCCTGGAATTTTTTCTGATAATAGGCCGCCGCTTCCTCGTGAATATCCAGCAATTCATTTTTGGAATAGCCCTTTGGCAACCGGTCGTTTTCGTACTCGATCGGAATACCGTAGCGTTTGGCGAGCCATTCGACGGCTTCAAGAAAGGAAAAATTCTCTTTGAGTTCCAAAAAACGAAAGATGTCCCCCGCATAGCCGGTACTAAAACATTTGAAAAAACTTTTTTCGGGATGAACAAAAAAAGACGGTGTCTTTTCAACCGTAAACGGACTTAATCCCTTCCAACTCCCCCCGGAACGCTTGAGCTGTACGTATCCCGAAACGATATCGTACAAATCGGCCGCCGCTTTAATACGCTCAATACACTCCCGTTTGATTGGCATTCAACTTCCTACGAAAAAAATTTTCGATAAAAACTCAAGTACCTTCATTCCAAAGGTATTCCCCCTACGAATGACCTCCAATCGCTGTAATTCACAACAGTTTTGTGAGCCTAAAAAACTAAAAAGCAATAAAAAAAATAAATTCCAGAAAACACTTGATACTTTTATTTTTTTTTTGCAGAATTAGAGAATCTTTAGTGAGATAAGCATAGATATGTATAATCGTTCGCCAGCAGTTACGTTTAAGCGGCAATCGCTCGAAAAGTGGATGGACATTTTTGCTACCAATGATTGGCAAAAATCTTTTTCCAGTAGCGATATCCGTGAGGGTATAGATTTTTTGGACAAGCATACAATTAAGGAGATCGAGATTCGTCCCGACGACGTGATTGTGCGCTACCTTGGCAGTAACAAGTCGCAATTCTTCGCTGTAGTGGATCTCGAAGATGGACAGTTATCGGCACGTTCTTCGCTTTTCGATAACAGTAAGCCAGCCGTAGCGGCGCTTCTCGCCATCGACGAGGTCATCCTCGATAAGCAGGAGGCGCTCTTTGCACCGGAGAGTGATCAGGAGAGCGCTGCGGATAAAATTACGAGTGATAGCGGCGATGAAGAAAGCGTCCAAGCGCCCAAGGCCCTGCGCCTGTCGTTCTATATGTCCGGACAAAATCTGTGTTTTAAAGCCTATTGGACCGCCAATGGGAAACTCGTCTTTCCGGATCATCTATCCCGCTGCGGGAATGTCGTTTCCGATCGGGATCGCAACACCGTCGTCAAGCTCATTCACCTAACGCGTAAGGCCGGCTTCCTCCTTTTCAAAAAGAACAAGGAATACCGCATCGCCAATGTTTCCATGGCCATTGATTTTTGTCGTTCCACGCTTTCCCGTTGGAGCGAGCATTTTATCATTCAGATGGACGACAATGTGCAAAAGTTACGCCAGGGAACGAAGGAAGTTCGCGCGATCTTTTCGGCCGAGGAACGGGAATATCGGACCCATGTGATCAACCTTTCGCTAAAACTCTCCAACAAAGAATTTTCCGCTCCCCAGAACGTCGCCAAAAAACTCTTACGCGGCGATGGGGGACCCATGTTCATCGATGGATTTGGGGCCGTACGGATGTCGAGTCGGGAAATTGCCAGTGCCCGCATTCAGCAATCGGTTTTGAGTAAATTCAACGGCGAAATTCCCCGCTACATGCTCTACTCCATTTTTAGCCGGGCCGATATTCCCTACGAGGACAGTCCGCAAATTATCGAATGGAAGCAATCCTTTGCGGCTCCGCCTAAAAGATCCTTTATTCTTCCCAAAATTTTGCGCTCCTACCAACGGGAAGGCGTTCTGTGGATTAACCACATCCTGCAGCACGGATTCCACGGGCTCGTCGCCGACGATATGGGTCTCGGAAAGACGATCCAAGTGCTCACATTTATCTCTAAAATAAACGCGGAACAGCAAACGATCGTCGTTTGCCCGGCGAGTGTGGTTTACGTTTGGAAAAGCGAGGCGGAAAAATTTTTCCCGAAACTGAGGGTTGAAATTTTTTCGGCCGAATCAGATTTAGAAGAACCGAATGTCAACATTTGGGTAGTCAGCTACACGCAGATGCGTCGCCATAAGACAAAAATTACGAAGAAATCATTTCAACTGGCGGTTCTCGATGAAGCCCAATTTATTAAAAATCCGACCACAAAGGGATTCCATGCCTGCGCGGCGATTCGTTCCAAGTGGCGACTGGCACTCAGCGGCACACCGATTGAAAATAATCTGATGGATTTGTGGAGTATTTTCCGCTTCCTGATGCCGGGGTTACTGGGAGAAAAGAACCACTTCATCGAAATGTGTAAAACGGAGGATATCGTCGAAAGGGTTAAAAAACAAATTGCCCCCTTCATGCTTCGTCGGACGAAGGAGGCCGTTGTCCAGGAGCTGCCGCAGAAACTTGAAATCAATGTGCCCTGTGAAATGACTTCGCTGCAACAAATGATTTATAAAAACTTCATCCATGCTACGATTAAGCGCTACGGCAACGAAAAGAACCAATTCGATCTAAAAAATCACCGTTTTGGCATACTCTCCGCATTGACACGGCTACGGCAAGTGGCCTGTGATCCGGGAATTGTACCGAATGTTATGGCTACCATCGAGGACAGTTGCAAACTGGTATTGTTGCGGGACATGTTGGGGCGGGAATTTTCTGGAGCACCGAAAAAAATAGTCATCTTCAGTCAATTTGTAACCTTTTTACAACGTATCAAGGCGATGCTGAAGGACTATTTCCCGAAGTTGGATTTATTTGAAATCGTCGGTGCAACGAAAAACCGCAACGTGATCGTCGATCATTTTCAAAATACTCCGAACGATGCGATTATTCTCATTTCGCTGAAGGCCGGCGGCATCGGCATTACGCTAACGGCCGCCGAATCCGTATTTCTCATGGATCCGTGGTGGAATCCTTCGACGGAAAAACAAGCTATGGATCGCGTTCACCGCATTGGACAGGAAAAAAATGTTACCGTTTACCGATTTATCACCCAAAATTCCATCGAATCCGGTATTCAACGGCTTCAGGAGAAAAAGAGTTCCCTATTCAATGAAATTATCGATTCCCTAAAATCAAGGCAATGGGGTTCCGAATTTTTCCTCGAACACATTTCTGAACTCCTACAAACGGAAGAACAATAAAGAACAAGGGGGAATCCTTCCCCCTTGAACCCCCTGCCAGGGAATACCATTCCCTGGACCCGGGGTGCGGATTGATCCAGTGGCACTGCCACTGGATCAATCCGCAGGGGCCGAAGGCCCGCCCTCGGCGCTTCGCGCCGAGGGCGGGCTAACTAAAAAAGTCTTTAGAAATCGAAACTAAGGCTACACTTTACTTAGCTAAAAAAATACAAATATAGCCCCTCGATGCCTATACCCACCAAAGCCGCAACCGCCAAAGTAGCAGACGTAGTCTTCGAAGTATCGAGAATAACTTGATATACGAGTCCTATTTTCTGGCCCAAAGTACGTGTTATCAGTTTTTTATAAAGCGTCTTGGAAACTTCGACGCGATAGATAGCTTTCATATCCACCCCACCGAGTATCGAACGATACGACTTTTCAGTTTGGCAATCTACCATAAGGAAAGGACCGCCATTGGCCCTGCCCTCTTCCATTAAAATCATAAAAGGCTCTCCTTTTCTTGCTTTATTGAATAGACGGGATTTTATACGGTTAGCACGTCTACGGATTTCGTCTCCAATCTCGCTATTGCCATATGTTGCCTCCATAGAACTGCAGACCTCTTTGCTAGCAATTCTCTTGAATAAACACCGGGGCAATGCGACACATTTGGCTGCATGCAAAAAATCAGCTAATTCAATTTCCGGGAAAAAGATGGGATCCCCCTTACCGTTTAAAAAAACAAACCGCTTACTTTCGAAAATTAACCAATCTCTTCCAGCATCATAGATGAGATAAACTTGCCTTTCTTCCGGCACTGGTACCTGCTCAGCAGGATGCATGAAAACGGAAGAAGGACCAACTCCCACATCATTCCGAAGATCATCACCACTACTCCCCTGCACAATACCACTGAACCCGAGGATAAGTGGTAACATTACTTTTAACTGATTCATATTTTTCATAATTATCCTTTCGTTATGTTCGTGTATCGCAGTTTAACTTTTCAATGTCAAGCAAGATTTTAATATTTTTTATCTTTTTATATTTCGCATCCGAAACATTTCTCCCGGTGGTGGAAAAATCATTAAAAAAAACTTTGCCAAGTGAGAAATAAGACTATCATGGGATTATGTTGTTTTTTTGATTTTTAGTCTTGTATTAATTTTTAACACTTTATAATGAAGAAGAGTCAAAGGTAGATTATGGCTGATACGATTCAAGGAAATGGTCAGGAGTTTGGAAAGTTGCGACGCATCTTTTTCCCGCTTTATATGTACGAACTCAAAAAGGCAATCCCCATGGGATTTATGTTTTTTTGTATTCTTTTTAACTACACCTGTCTGCGAAATATTAAGGATTCGCTCATCGTCACAGGTCCAGGATCCGATGCGGAGGTGATTCCCTTTCTCAAGGGATACTGCGTTGCACCGGCGGCGATTATCTTTATGCTACTCTATGCAAAAGCGAGTAACATCTTCACCAATGAACATCTGTTTTACGTAACGCTAACGCCATTTATCCTCTTTTTTGGATGCTTTGCGTTTTTTATCTATCCCAATCTCAATTCGCTACACTTCTCTCCCCAAACCATAGCCGCTTGGCGAGAAGCTGCGCCGAGTTTTCTCCACTGGCCCATCGCTATCATTGGCAATTGGTCCTATTCCCTTTTCTATATTCTAGCGGAAATCTGGGGATCAGCACTGTTATCACTGTCTTTTTGGCAATTTGCCAATCAAATTACTAAAACTTCTGAAGCAAAGCGAATGTATGCATTTTTTTCATTGATGGCCCAAATATCCGTCCTCCTGGAAGGTAAAGTCGGTGAATGGTGCTCCGATATTCGTACGAAAGTCCCGGCTGGTATCGATGCCTGGGGACTTTCTTTGAAATATATGATGGGAATTGTCGTCGTCCTAGGCATCGTAACGATGATCATTTACCGCTGGATTTATCGATGCGTCCTCACCGATAAACGTTTCTACGACAAGCCGGAGCTGCCCGGAAATACGGGAAAAGGTAAGAAAAAAATGCCGCTATTGCAGAGTTTCAAAGTCATTTTCACCTCACCCTATCTGGGTCTCATCGTAGCTCTAGTCGTATGCTATGGCATTAGCGTGAATTTGGTGGAAGGCCTTTGGAAAAAGCAATTGGGTATGCAATATTCTAACCCCAATGATTACAGTACGTTTATGAATCAATTTACTTTCTACGGTGGTATTGCTTCCCTGGTGATACTCATCGTTGGCGGTAATGTTTTGCGTGTTTGTCGCTGGCTTACGGCTGCCATCGCAACACCACTTATGCTCCTTTTCCTCGGATCCTCATTTTTCATTTTCGTCCTGTTCCGGGAGAATTTGGTAGCCTTCCTCCAATCCCTTTCGACAACTCCCTTATTCTGTGCAGTTATCTTCGGTGCATTGGTGGTCGCCATCTCAAAGGCCGTTAAATATGCCCTATTCGATCTGACTAAAGAAATGGCCTACATCCCCCTCGATGAAGATATGAAAGTCAAAGGTAAGGCCGTCGTGGAAGTGGTCGGTGGACGTTTCGGTAAGGCCGGTGGCGCCTGGATTCAATCCCTACTCCTACTCATTCCCGGAGCGAATTATTTCACCATTGCGCCTTACACGTTTACTATTTTTGTTGTCATTTGCATGCTCTGGATGTTTTCCGTCAAAGCCCTCAGCCACCGCGTGGAAGCCATTACGGAAAAATCTTCAAGTTAAATTTTACTTCATATCTCTCCTTAAGAAAACCTCTCGAAACGGGAGGTTTTTTCGTTCACAAAGGGGGAATCCTTCCCCCTTGAACCCCCTGCCAGGGAATACTATTCCCTGGGCCCTGGGGGGGCGGATTGATCCAGTGGCGTTGCCACTGGATCAATCCGCAGAATTAAAAAAAAGAAAAAAACTGGCCGCAAAGAAAAATCAAAGGGTCTATTTTTGACCTGGTGGCCGAGGTAGGCTAAGCCTTTTTGCGGGGTATGGGGCGGAGCCCCACAACGGCCTCTTTGCGGGTGGTCCAGATAGTGGGCAGAAAAAATCTTCCATTATTCCAAAAAAATTCAAAAATAAGCTTTACTTGATATGGCACATTTGTAGTCCTATTGTTCATGCTAGCTTTAGTATCATGGGAAATTTAAAGAAAAAACGTCGGTTAAAGATGAACAAGCACAAGCGCTCTAAGCGTTCGAAGGCGAATCGCCACAAAAAGCGTTTATGGGGTGCGTAGGAGGTATTTTGGAGTTTTGATATTTTTCCCCTGCGACTTTATTATGGGAAATGTTGTTTAAATGAAGATTAGTGTTACAGTTCCAGCGCGATTGCAATCTTCCCGTTTCCCGCAGAAGATTCTACAAAATTTAGGCGGGACTCCCATTCTGCACCGTGTACTGGAACGGGTAACGAAACTTCAAAACGTCAATGAAATCATTGCACTCGTCGATGATGAACATGTCTTGCAACTCGTCTCCGAATGGGGGTTTCATGGAATGCTAACCTCCGAAGAGTGTGCTTCTGGAACCGAACGCATAGCATCGGTAATGGATCAGTTGCAGGGCGATTTTATTATCAACGTCCAAGGGGACGAACCCTTCGTTCCATTGGATCCGTTGGAGAAAATGATCCTCGCAGCTCAAAATTCTTCTTCGGATGTATGGACAGCAGTCTATCCCATAACATCAGCGGAAACGCTCTTCAGCCTCAACCGCGTAAAGGTAGTCATCGATCAAGGCGGTCGCGCAATCTATTTTTCACGAAGTCCCATCCCGTTCCTAAGAGATACCGCTGAACGCGAACAATGGCCCATGCTTCACCAATTTTGGGGCCACATAGGCGTCTACGGCTACCATAAAAAAATTTTAACGCAGTACTCCTCTCTCAAAAAAGGTATCCTCGAACAAGCCGAACAACTTGAACAATTGCGCCTACTCGAAAACGGAATCTCAATTCAATGTATCCAAACTCAGGAATCTACTATCGGTATCGATACGCAGGAGGATCTGATTGCAGCGGAAACATTCCTAAAAACATACACGAAATTCTAGGAGAGATGGCAGAGTGGTTGATTGCACCGGTCTTGAAAACCGGCATGCCAGTAATGGTATCGAGGGTTCGAACCCCTCTCTCTCCGCCAGAAAAATGGAATAAAATTTATTTCGCACACAAAATTTTAACATGCCCCCCACTCCCACCCTCTATCTCTATTCCAACGGCCCCATCAAATCCTGTCAATCTTTTTATTGAAAAAAAATTTTAACATGGACAAAGGCACAATATATTTTTCCCTATAAATTGGGACTGAAATACGGAGAGGTGGCAGAGCGGTTGATTGTACCTGACTCGAAATCAGGCGTACCGGTAACGGTACCGAGGGTTCGAATCCCTCCCTCTCCGCCAGAAATTTTATTGTGGAGCTCCGCCCCACACCCCGCAAGGATGGATCCACTGGCAGGGGGTTCAAGGGGGAAGGATTCCCCTTTGCGAACCAAGCAAAACGCGACAATCACTTGACAAAAACGTCATTCTTTCCTATCTCTTTTTTATTCCATGTTCGATCGAAATACGTCTCAAAGAAAAGCGATTATCATTTTCCTACTAAGTATTATCACGGGTCTAATATTGATGACACCCGACTTTATTTTCGCTGCCGTCAATGATACATTCAAGGTATCTCGCGATTGGAAAGCTATTCTATTTTTGGCACCATTAAGTATAGGATTAGTTCTATCGCCCAACTGGTTTTCCGCACTAACGCTGATTTTTTTTGCCTGTATGCAGGTCATGCAGTTCATTCATCACGCCTATTTTGGTGTTCCCCTATCCCCATTTGCGCTTCATTTCATGCAACAGGAAATGGGGGATGTTTGGACAGAGATTGCATTTTTCTGGAAAGATTACGGTTATATTCTTCCAATGATTTTTATTCCTTTCGGATTGATTTATGTTTTGAATCGAAAATTTTCCGTCCAAAAATCTTGGATTGGAATCCTTATCATTTCTTGTATTTTTGGCAGCATCGGTCACCGCATATACGTCGATGGTACCCAACGGTTCACACCGAACTCACGGCGCATTACGATTTATAATTCACTGAAGGCTTTTTTTGGTTACTTTACTATCCAACATCGACACTACGACTTCAAAACTTATCAGCCTTATACCGTCGAGAAAAATCAATATTTTGGACGAAAGGGTCCCATTAACATCGTATACATTATCGGCGAAAGCTGTAATTATCGTCATATGTCACTCTTCGGCTATGGAGATAGGGATACAACACCACGTTTGAAAAAACTGGCCCAAGAGAATAATAACTTCATTTTTAAGGTCGGTATCGCGGGAGCAAATTCAACGCTTTCTTCCGTAAAATTCATTACCAATGCAATCTATGAACCGGACAATATTAAACAAACGGACCTCGATACAACCAATCTGTTTAAACTGGCCAAGCAAAGCGAATTTAAAACTTTTTACTGGTCAACCCAATGCGATGCATTCCTTTCAAGTATCGGCGGCGCACAGTACATCGATCACGTCGTAGCTAAGGAAACTAACCCCATTCAAATTAAATTAAAAAAAGATCTCTATTTACTCGAACTCCTCGAAAAACAAACATTTTCCGATAAAAATTTCATTGTTTTACACCAAAGTAGTGTACATTCCCCCTACGAAATGACCTACGGGAGAGGTTATCAAGCGTCCCACATATTTTCCGGAAGCTCCCGAAAAATTCTCGACGACTACGACAATGCAATGCTGTACAATGATTTCCTCATTAGTCAAATGTTTGAATTTTTCAATAAAAGCAAATATTCGTTTTATATTATCTGGGCATCGGATCACAATGAATTGCTTGGCGAAAACGGAATGTATGGACATGGATCGGGCAATCTCGTTCCCGAAACGGCTCAAATTCCCATTCTAGTACAGAGCAACGATCCCGCATTTCTAGAAAAAATTAATGATACCTTCGCCATCACTCACTACGAGATCGCTAAGCTACTCGCAGAACAAATCGGCTTTACCGTTATCAATCCCAATGAAGAAAAAAATATTTTTTATACCAATGGCATCGATTATAACGGCAAATGCGGCTACATTCGGTTCACCAAAGATCTCCAAACAAAAACCGTCACTTATGATCCACCTTCTATGAATTAACTCACCGGGAAAGGTTGCTGTGGGGCTCCGCCCACACCCCGCAAGGAGTCAATGACTCCTTGACCGCCTTTGGCGGCCGAGCCCGGCGCGTTCCGCGCCGGGCTCGGCCGTAGGGTCAAGATTTGCCCCCGCGGCTACGCTGCGGGGGCTGTAAAATTTTTAAGTCACTTTTTTGTTTTTGTAAGGAGAAGAATTTCCCTTGCGGGCCATTCACTTATTTATTGAATTTTTATAAGAATTTGTAATCTGTTCGGAAAGAAATTGATCCGGATAGCGAACCGCTTCCCTAGTAATTTCAAAGCTTTGGGATTCACTATCCTTCAGTAAAAGTTGCAATCCATAGCCAAAATCCTCGAAAAGACGGTTACAAACCGCTACGATACTCGTGTGATTTATTTCGGCAATCCTTTCGATTTCTTCTACCGCCGATGGTGTAAAATTAAGATGAATTCCGAAATTTCCATCAAAACTATCCACAAATCGTTCGATATCCCCTAAAGGATCATTTGTTTTATGATAATTTTTCAAAATATCATCAAGATATTTTCCAGGGTCTCTAACACCCTCGGCATCTAACGTGATGTTTCGAATTGTCGTCGAAGGTAGCTCAAATTTCATGTTCCGAAAAACTCGTTCCAAAATTGTTAGCAAGCCGCGGGCACCTGTTTTTTCCTTCACGGCCTCCCTAGCAATTTCTTTTAGGGCACCGTCGTCGAAGTTGAGATCAATGCCATATCCCGCAAAATCTTCGCGGTATTGTCGAACAATCGACCCTTCCGCGGAGGATAGAATTTTTTCAAGTTCCGATTCACCCAGCGCTTTACATGCTACGCGTACCGGTAAACGTCCAATAAATTCAGGTTCAAAACCGTATTTAATAAAATCCTCCGTCTGTGCCTGCACTAAAAATTCAAAATCCCGATCGACCGACTGCTCCGCAGCACCGAAACCAATTTGCGCAGTCCCTATGCGCTTCTTAACAATATCGCCCAATTTATCGAACGCCCCACTGACGATAAATAAAATATTTTTCGTATTGATCTTTTCCACAGGTTGCTTCTTACTATTTCCGAATGACATCAAAGTGCGCACCTGGTTCAACATATCCGTCTGACTAAAAACACTGACATCGGTTTCTTCCATCAATTTTAGGAGATTGATTTGGACGCCTCGCCCCGAAATATCGCGGCCTACATCTCCAAATGCATTGGTAATTTTGTCAATTTCATCGATAAAAATAATACCGTATTGCGCTAGAGTTACGTTGCCGCTGGCCACTTTGATCAGGTTGCGTACGAGATCCTCCACATCACCGCCCACATAACCCGTTTCCGAAAATTTCGTCGCATCAGCCTTTACAAACGGTACACCGATTAACTTCGCAATGGTCTTGATGAGATACGTTTTACCTACACCCGTCGGCCCTAAAATGAGTACGTTCTGCTTCATATACTCCTGGTTACGATGGACTTTTTGTCCAATGACATTGCGAATGTGGTTGTAGTGGTCACAAATTGCTACGGATAATACTTTTTTCGCTTCTTCCTGCGAAATGATGAAACGGTCAAGGTATTCTTTGATCTCCTTTGGACGGAAATTAAAATTTTTTATTCGCTTCAACGCCTCCTTATCATCGACTTCCTCATCGGAAGTATCTCTATCCTTTTCAGCTTCTTCCGTCCTATTGAATGGAAAGGGAGCAATTTGTACATTTGCCCCAACTTTCCCAAGAATATCACTGAATTGCTTCGTCAACTCCTCAAAGGGATTTTGCTTATCGTCGGATTCTTTCTCTTTTTCTACCATGATAAATACCTGGGAGTCTAGAAAAAAAAGTCCAGCGGCAAGTCTTATTCCATCAAATCGCTCCACTGCAGTAAATTTCCCATCACTTCTGCCACTACGACTTCCATTTCCGAACAGGAAATTTCTTTTTCACAACAATTACTCAAAGTCGTTGCCGTCATCCGTAGCCCCTCGGGAAATTCTGAAAGATCGCCCGCAACATTGAGACCGATACCCGTAACGGCAAAAGTGATGTGGCCATTGGCGATACGCAATTCCGTCAGAATACCGCACAATTTTTTACCACCGAAATAAATATCATTCGGACTTTTTACGGTAAAGGTAAGATTAAAAATTTGGCCCAATCGATTGGCAATTTTTTCGGCTACAACGATAGAAAAGTTTTGAAATTCCCGTGGCGATTGGTGAGGTATAAATCCGAAACTTATATATAAGTTTTTAGCATCCGTACTATACCAAGTCCGTCCAAATTGTCCACGTCCCTGCGTCTGTGTTTCGGCAACGACAAGAAACGGCACCCGCTGCCCCCGATCAAATTGTCGAAAACACTCCGCATTGGTACTGTCTATACTCCCATGGCGGAAAATTTCCATCGCTCTCTATGTTTCTAGATATCATCCAGATTTTTCAAAATGACAATGGAAAAATAAAATCTCTTTCCAATGTTTCACCGTCTGCCGATCATCCAATACATCAAGATTAGTCCTGTTTATAGACGTGCCGCTCGCCCTCACTTTCTGCCTTTTAAATTGCATCACTCTTTCCCAATAGAGCGGATATGGATTGTGAAAATCGATATTATACAACAACTTTATAAAAATTTTTTAACTTTTCTCTTGACAACCGCTTTAATTTCTAAAGGCTAATATCCGCCACTATGAATAAAAATGTATTCCTAAAAATTATACCCCCACAAGCGCGTGAACGTACTCCTCAACAACAAATGGTACCAAATCCACAGGCCCCTCTCCTGTACCAATAAAATAAACCGGTATGCCTAACTTTTGATAAATCCCAACAATCGCTCCCCCTCGACCCGCTCCATCCAATTTCGTCAAAATCATACCCGTTAACCCAAGCTCCCCATGAAACTTCTGCGCCGATGTAATCGTGTTCGCCCCTAAATGAGCGTCGGCAATTAACCATAGATGCTGCGGAAATATAGGATTAATTTTCCCCACTACTCTCTTTAATTTCATTAGCTCCCCCATGAGATGAGACTTGTTGTGCAAACGCCCCGCCGTATCTAAAATCACAACATCCCTCCCCCGATTAATGGCCGCTTGACAGGTGTCAAATGCCACCGAAGCCGGATCCGCTCCCCGCTGACTCTCTACAAGATCAAAATGAAGCCGCTCCGACCAAATCTTAATCTGCTCGTTCGCCGCCGCACGAAATGTATCGCAGGCGCCAATAATTACCGATTTTCCATTCTCCGTAAAAAATCCCGCTAACTTGGCCGCCG
The DNA here is from genome assembly GCA_031278845.1 of Puniceicoccales bacterium. Taxonomy (GTDB): domain Bacteria; phylum Verrucomicrobiota; class Verrucomicrobiia; order Opitutales; family LL51; genus LL51. Next base: position 6,606 of record JAITJQ010000095.1, on the reverse strand, counting down.
TCGTCGTCTTCCCCGATCCATTACTCCCAATTAAAGCAATCACCAACGGAACCGTCGACGAATTCCCTCTCCCTTCTCCCGCACTCGCACCCTCGCCCCATTCCGCTCCCTTCAATAGCGCCTCCGCTAAACGATCCGCTCCCCGTAACGCATCGAGTAACACCTTCTCACAAATTTCCTTCACCTCCCCCTCTCGCATCTGAGGATTATTTCTGTAGGCTACCTCAACCGCAGCAATAATATTTTCGACCGTCTCAACACCAATGTCCGCCGAATATAGTAGGGCTTCAATCTGCTCAATGGAATTAGGATCGAGTTTTTTCCCCTGAAAAATACTTTTAAAACTTGAAGTTAATCTATTTTTTGCTGACTCAACCCGAGCGTAAACCTTTGAAAATACTCCAAACATATGGATCATTCTTACCAAAATTCACAAAAGTCGATCAAAAAAGCAATTTTTCTCGACCGAGATGGTACGCTTAATGTCGATTACCATTACGTTTCCAATCCCGATAAAATTCAACTCATCGATGGAACCCGCGAGGCTGTCGAAATTTTCGTTCGCCAAAAATTTCTGCTCTTCCTGTTCACGAATCAACCCGGTATCGAACAAAAAATCTATACAAAAATAGACGTCGAAGCCTGTAACCAACGGGTTATCGAACTGCTCGGCAATCCCCACTTCGCCGAAATTTGTATCGCCCCCGAATCAACCTACGCTCCAAATCATTACCGCAAACCCTCCCCGCGATTCATTAACGAAATGATCGATAAATACCAACTCAATCGCAACGAATGCCATATGGTTGGCGATAAGGAAACCGACGCCTTCGCAGGCATTAATGCCTCCATCCAAGCTCACTTGCTCGAATCCCAATACCCCCGATCTCCCCAATGCGAAAAACTCATCCGCAATGGAAAAATCTTAGTCTTTAAACACTTACTCGACTTCGCCCAGAATGGGCTGCTTATGGAGCTCCGGTTATCCAGGGGGGCTTCGCCGTAAGGTCAAGTCTTTAAATTGGCCCTCTGCGGTTTGCCCCGGTGGCATTGCCACCGGATCAAACCGCAAATCCGGATCCAGTGGATGAATCCCCTGGTAGGGGTTTGTAGGGGGAAGCCCCACTTTTTTTCGGTTTTTATAAAAAAATCTTGACATCACTTCAGAAGTTTACGGTAATTAACGCGGATGAGCGCAAAAGATAAATCACACGCCTATCTGGGCGTATTTTCGCTGGCGATGATCAATTGTGCGGCGGTGATCAACCTCAGAAATCTTCCGTCCATGGCGGAGTACGGATTGGGTATGATTGTCTTTTATGCTTTTTCCGTGATTTTTTTCCTTATTCCGACGGCCCTTGTGGCGGCGGAACTCGCAACGGGTTTTCCCGAAGAAGGTGGTATTGCGAACTGGGTTGGCAAAGCAATTGGGGGTCTTTGGGGATTTTTAGCGGTTTGGTTGCAGCTATTTTCGAATGTGGTTGGATTTCCGACATCGCTCGCCTACCTCGCTTCGATCATCGCCTACGCAATTGGCTATCCGACTCTCGCAGAGAATAATTACTACATATTTTTCATTATTTTGGCCGTCACCTGGGGAGGCACTTGGATAACGCTTCAGGGGACACAATTGGCGAGCTTCATTACCAATATCGGTTCCATTTTTGGGACCCTTATTCCGGGAATCATTATTATTGCGCTGGGAATTTCTTGGCTTATGGCAGGACATCCATCCCATACGGAATTATCCTATTCCGCCCTATTGCCCACACTCGATTCTCCGGAAAAATTTGTCTTTTTACTGAACGTATTTCTTGGATTCGCAGGGCTTGAAATGTCTGCCGTCCATGCCCAGGACGTCAAAAATCCCCAACGGGATTATCCGCGAGCCATACTGTTATCAACGCTCTTCATTTTCGCCATTTCTCTACTGGGTTCACTTGCCATTGCGGTATCGGTTCCCAAGGAAGTGCTCACCCTTGAATCGGGAATCATTCAGGCCATTGAGGCGCTATGTACGAAATTTGGCATCCCCTGGTTTGCGCAATGGGTTGCGTGGTTTATGGCTTTGGGCGTTTTGGGATGGTTTGTCGCCTGGGTTGCCGGTCCTGCGCGCGGGATGTTCGCTACGGCTCATACGGGCCATCTTCCGCCGCCCCTGCAAAAAATAAATGCCCACGGCATGCCCTCTGCAATCATCGTTTGGCAAGCCGCAACTATTACTCTATTTTCCCTCATTTTTTTATTCCTTCCATCGGTGACGACGTGTTTTTGGATTCTCATAGCGATCACGGCCCAGACGACGCTTCTCATGTATATTCTCATATTTGCCGCCGGTATTATACTTAAGTTCAAATACCCCGATGTGAAACGCGCCTATACCGTTCCATTCGGGAAGCCGGGGATGATCGCCATCGGAGGGATATCGAGCATAGCCTGTGCGATCTGCTATATTATTGGATTTCTGCCGCCCGAAGAAATTCACTTTGAAAATAAAATGGCTTACATTTCACTCATGATCGTGGGCAATATCATGGTTTTGTTACCTCCGTTTATCATCGTCCGTTTTCGGCGGCCGAGTTGGAAAAAATAAAGGCCAACACCATGGAGATCTTAAAAAAAATTTTATGAGATTGACTCGAATATAATCCTCACTAGGAAAACAGGGAAAGGGGAATTGTGAAAGGTGAAATTAAGTCAATCAGTTCGGTTCGCAGAGAAGCCACCGTTGTCATCGAAAAAGATGCCATTCAAAGGGAAGAGAATACCGTTCTGCAATCTTTCGTTCGGGATGTTAAGATTCCCGGATTTCGAAAGGGAAAAGTTCCTCCGGCACTCGTTAGGACGCGTTATGCCAAGGAATTGACGGAAGAAATCAATAAAACTGTCGCCTCAAAGGCCTTCGACGATATCGTCAAAGAAAATAATTGGGAAATTTTTTCGCTCGTGAAATTCGACGTCCAAAATACTTCGGAAGGCAATAAGGAACTCAATTTTATCGTCGATCTAAAACCGACCTTCGAGCTGCTCGATTACAAAAATATCGAAATTAATCAGCCCGAAATTACCGTCAGTGACGAAGAAATTGCCGGAGCTATCGAGCAGCTGCGCAACCACCACGCGGATTACCGGGAAGTAAAACGCCCGATCCAAAAGGATGATTTTGTGCGCCTACAGTACGAAGGTGTGCTCGAAGACGGTACGAAAGCCATCGATCTTGTTCCAAAACTATCGGGCTGGGCCGAACAAAAAAATACCTGGATAGAGGCCGCTAATGAGAACGCCTTCGATATACGGGCAATCACCACAGGCATTCTGGATATGGAAATCGACGGCGAAAAGGACGTTGAAATGGAATTCCCGGCTGACTTTGAAGTCCCCCAACTACAAGGGAAAAAGGTCATCTACCATGTTAAAATTTTTGAAATTCGCGAAAAAATTCTTCCCGAACTTGATGGCATATTTTTCGAAAAATTGAAAATCAAAGATCTCGATGAGCTTAAAACGCAACTCGCTGCAGGCCTTAAAAACCGTAAGCTACAGGCGTTACGCTTCGAACAACGGGAAAATATCGTCCAAAAGATACTCGATAGCGCCTCCTTTGAAGTTCCCGAAAGTGCCGTTCAGTACGAGCAAATTCATATCATACACAATTTTGTCGAACGCCAAATCCACGAAGGTATGACCGCGGAAATGTTCGAAAATAATAAAGATAAAATGTTCGAAGATAGTCGGGAACTAGCCCGCGACCGTGCGAAAGTCAACTTCATCCTCGAAAAAATTGTCAAAAATGAAGCAATTACACTTACGGATACGGAACTCAATCAAATGATTGTCCAAGAGGCATCGACGTTACGTACGACTCCAGCTCAGTTAGTCGAAGAAATTAAAAATAATCGCGAACGCGTTCAGGACCTTCGGCGGCGCGCTATCTTTGGAAAAACAATTGACTTTATTTTAATTTCCAATTTAGAAAGAAGTCCATCGCCCGTAGAATCTCCCACAGAGGATACATCCTCCAACGATTCCGCGGTCAATGTCCAATAATTATGCAGCCTAAAATCGTCAGTCAATATATGCCGCTCCCCTACGTCTATGAGCGCGACGGCCGCCAGGAACGTTCCTGGGATATTTATAGCCGTTTGCTCAAGGATCGCATCATTTTTTTAGGGACAGCGATCGATGATTTCGTAGCCAATGCAATCGTTGCTCAACTACTTTTTCTCCAAATGGAGGATTCTAAAAAGGATATTCATATGTACGTCAATTCGCCGGGTGGCAGCATTACGGCCGGTATGGCGATCTATGACACGATGAAATTCATGAGCTGCGATGTGGTGACCTATTGCATCGGTCAGGCGGCTAGCATGGCAACGGTACTCCTAACGGCCGGGACTAAAGGAAAACGTTACGCACTTCCCAATAGCCGGGTCATGATCCATCAGCCTTCGGGTCAGGCAACAGGGCAAACATCGGATATATCGATTGCAGCGAAAGAAATTTTACGCTGGAAAAAAACTTTGGTCAATGTTCTTGCGGAGTGTACCGGTCAGCCGATAGAAAAGGTGGAAAAGGATTCGGATCGCGATTTTTTCATGTCAGCGGCCGACGCAAAAGAATATGGCATTGTGGACGAAGTCATCGAAAAAAAACCTGCGGAAAATAAAACATAACTAGAAAAATTAAATCTGTTCTTTGAAATTATGGAAATGCATGAAGAAAAAATATCGTTACGCCGCGAAAATCGGATCCTAATGGTCCAGTGGATCTACATGTGCGAGGCGAGGAGGATGGAGGCAAACGCGGAAACTTTAGCGGCACTTTGTAACATTTTCGAGAAAGATCCGGAAAATTTTAAATTCGCAGAGGAAATCGTTTCCCTATTGCAAAAAAACTTATCGCAAATTGACGCACTCATCGATCGCTTCGCAACCAATTGGAACTTTTCACGCATATCCTTGGTTGACCTGTGTATTATTCGTCTTGCGATCTGTGAATTATTATACCGCAACGATATCCCCCCGATTGTATCCATCAATGAAGCGATTGAACTGGGAAAAATGTTTTCCGGCGAACATTCAAAAGCCTTCATCAATGGCATATTGGATCGCGTGATGAGTACACTCTCCCGGTCTTTGCGCACGGCATCCTGATGATGGAGATGAACTCCAAACTGTTCTCGCTGGAAGAGGCCACAAAAATTCGTAACCAGCCTCGAAATCGCACAATCGTATTGACAAACGGCTGCTTCGATTTATTGCATGCGGGCCATGTTTTTTCACTGCAACAGGCAGCAAAATTCGGTGAGCTCTGGATTGCTCTCAACGGCGATGAAAGTATCCGCCAATTAAAAGGTCCCTCGCGGCCCATCGTCGGAGAATGGGAACGAGCCTATATGCTGGCAGCTTTAGCATGCGTTTCCGGAATTTTCATCTTTACTAGCCAACGCCTGAGTCGAGAATTGGAAATTTTTCACCCCGATATTTACGTAAAATCAACGGACTATAACCTCGAAACATTGAATGCGGAAGAACGCCTAATCCTCCAAAAAATTGGCGCCGACGTGAAATTTGTACAAACTTTGCCCCATTGTAGTACGACCGCCCTAGTGGAAAAAATCCAAAATATGTCCCTAAAATGAATCATTGTACTTGATTGTCCAAACACATAATATTATAATACGGCACTTTAATTTTTGTCTATGCTCTATTACTGGATGTTTCTAGTGGGATTGGTGGGATATATCGTCGGATCGATTCCGTTCGCTGTGCTCATTGCAAAAGCGAAAGGTATCGATATTTTTCGCGAAGGTAGCGGTAATCCCGGCGCTACAAATGTTAAACGTGTTCTGGGAAAAAAATATGGAGTCTTAGTTTTTTTTCTCGATTTTCTTAAGGGTTCCTTACCCGTCTTGATCACAAAAATTCACTTTCAACTTCATCCCAATCTGGCCAATAGTACCTGCGCTATACTGCTGATTGGCCTCGTTTTGGGGCATAGTTTTTCCCTTTTCCTAAAGTTTCGTGGCGGAAGAGGTGTCGCCACAACCATCGGCGGCCTAACCGTTCTAATGCCCAGTGTCGCGCTTTTAGGTGTTACCCTGTGGTATTCTGTGTTTACAATTACACGCTTCGCCTCGCTCGCTTCGCTCTGCTTCGTCCTGTCCCTTCCCCTCAATGCTTACCTCTTCGCCTACCCCAAAGAAATAATCGAACTGACTTTTTTTCTGATGATCATTGTATTTCTTAGACATATTCCCAATATCCGTCGCCTATGGAATGGCACCGAAAATCGATTCGATGAAAAAAAATAATGTCGCTTTTGGGGTAGAGGCAAGGGGAATTCTTCCCCTTGCAACCCCTACCAGGAGGCACCGCCTCCTGGACCTGAGAAAAACGGCCCCGTCCATGCGCACTCGCGCATGGACGGGGCCAGTAATTTTAAAAGCACTCCTTAGCGGCCAAGCATGCGAAAATTTCGCATGCTTGGCCGCTAAGAAAAGTCAAAGAGTCTTCTTGACCTTGCGGCCGAGCCCTCGGGCTTTCTGCCCGAGGGCTCGGCCGCCGAAGGAGGTCAAGGAGGCTATGCCTCCTTGCGGGGGGTCCA
>JAITJQ010000089.1 GCA_031278845.1 Puniceicoccales bacterium | reverse complement strand
TCAACTTCCCTTTGGGCCGCTTCTAACTCTTCCTTAGCTAATCTAACAGCATTATCAAACTCGTTGCTTTCGCCAGTAGCTCCTGGAATGCCCTGTATTGCTGCTTCCGTTGTTGCACCTGCAATTCCAGGTCTAGTATTTCAACTAACGTAAAAGATTTATTTTTGCTTTTTACGCTTTGCAAAAAACATGCGGCAATTGTTGTGGGTTTGCAAATCTTGTCAGGCGGAAAAACAAAATATTTTCGTTTTTTCTAAAATTTATTTTCTGGAATTGTTTCCGAAAAATTGTTCCTGAAAAAATATTTTTCCGAACAACTTGACAACCATCGGTTTCCTCCCAAAGTTAGGAAGCAGAGGATGGGAATGAGCGATATGTTAAAAATTTCAGTCACTACCGGTACCTCGCGAACGAAGCACAACAAGCTGACTATCGCTTGTATAGTCTGCTTTTGTGCGCGGATTACCACAGGAAATCCAAGTGGAACTGGGTACAGTTTGCCGGATATCGGAAGTGTATTTCTGTCCATTCCAGTGTAAAAATTTTGCCGGTTTATTGCCATCGAACCACACGGTATGTCCGTCACAGTAGATGACATAGCCACCTTTAGAGCCATAAAGTCCCGCTTTTTCATCCCACTTGCCATCGACACGCAAACCGCGGGTAAAACCAAGCGGTGTCGTATCGAGTGGAACATTTTCTGGTAAATTAAGCATAAAACAGTAACTAAGAAATTGATCGTTAGAGACCATAAAATTCGTTACAGTTGGAAATGCACCTGTATAGGTAACTTCTTTATTGGCAGAATCGAAACGACAAAGCGATCCCGCAGTTACTTTTGAAGCGTATTTATCGCCGGGAGAAATATAAACGTAAGGATCATTGAGGATCATATCAGAGATATTGGTTTTTCCAAGTCCTGCCAATTGTTCTGCAAAGCAAGTAATTACACCATCATTCCCCGGATCTTTTCCGTCAATTGCCCAACCGCGATTAATCAAACATTCTCGCCACGCTGCAGCAACTGTTTGTAGATTAGAAGCATCCTTTAGTTTTTGTGCGCTGAGTTTAATCGAACTCATCGCGGGTAAGAAAATGGCTAGTAAAATTCCAATGATTGTAATTGTAAAAACGATTTCCAGCAATGTAAAGGATTGATTTTTACATTTTGTCGTTTTGTCATTTTGTAAAACAAACATGTTATAATTGTCGCGATTCGGCGAATCTTGTCAAGCAGAAAATACGAAATATTTCTATTTTTTCTAATTTTATTTCTCCCGGAAATTTTTCTCGAGAAAATTATTTCCGAAAAAAATCTTCTCCTAAAATTTAGGCTTACTACTCAGAATAAACGAAAACAATTATTTTCACCAAAATAACTTGACAGCCATCGGTTTCCTTCAAGGCTAGCAGGTAGAGGGTGGGAACGAGTGGCATGCCGAAAAAATCGCTAGAAATAAATACGCCGTTCAATACAACACTGTAAACGTCAACGGGAAATTAACTCCTATATCAAAAAATTTCTCTCATCCCATCACCCAATCAAACAAAATAGCCATTGCAATAATCCATGTAATGGCTACCCCCATTTTTTACTTTTCTATGGAATTAAACTAAATAAACTGTGCCAGTTTCGATATCAGCTGTACGCAGCGGCAGCTGTACCCCCACTCATTGTCGTACCAACTCACCAATTTGAAAAAACGATCGTTTAACTGAATTCCCGATCCCGCATCAAAAATCGATGATAAATTGCAGTGCACGAAATCCGATGAAACGACCTCATCCTCCGTGTACCCTAGTATCCCCTTCAATGAACCTTCCGCTGCTTCCTTCATTTTCTTGCAAATCTCTTCGTAGGAAGTCGCCTTCGTCGTTTTTACCGTCAAATCAACCACCGATACGGTCGGCGTCGGTACCCGAAAAGACATCCCCGTTAACTTTCCTTTGACCTCCGGTAATACTAACCCAACTGCTACCGCTGCACCCGTTGTCGCCGGAATAATGTTCGTCGCCGCCGTACGTCCCCCTTTCCAATCCTTCCGCGAAGGACCATCGACCGTCTTTTGCGTCGCCGTGTAACTGTGAATCGTCGTCATGAGTCCCTCCTCAATCCCAAAATGATCAAGCACAACTTTCGTAATCGGCGCTAAACAATTCGTCGTACACGACGCATTGGAAATGATATCATGCTCCGCAGAAAGCGTATGATCATTGACTCCTATTACCACCGTCTTGACCCGTTCGCCCTTCGCCGGCGCCGAAATAATAACCTTCTTAGCTCCCGCTTTCAGGTGGCCTTCCGCCAGCGTATCTTGGGTAAATAAACCCGTCGATTCAACCACGACATCAACGCCGAGATCACCCCATGGCATCGCCGTCGGCCCATCCTTGATCGCTAAACATTGGATCCGATTCCCGTTGACGATCAATGCTTCCTCACCATCCGCACGAACTTCCCCTTCAAATCGCCCCTGTGTCGAATCGTACTTGACAAGATACGCCAAATTGTCCGCGGGAACAAGATCGTTAACCGCCACAACCTCAATGTCATTGCCCAATTTCCCCGAATCAATAATCGCACGAAATACAAGGCGACCAATCCGACCAAATCCATTAATAGCTACTTTCACTGCCATATTGAAAGCCAATAAATGCAAAAGACAAAGATTTTCAAACTTTATTTTAAATACTAATCGCCCATCCCATTAATCGAAACGCTACAGCTAGCCGAAACGTTGAAAGTAGCATTGGCATCGCCCCCATGTCTTACAGGCATTCAAGTCCTAAGGGGGCAGAAAGTTCCACTTTAGGTCTAACTGCCACAAAATTTTGCAATGATCGGATAATTACTACCCACAAGGGCTACGTCATGGAGCAATTTCACTCCCCAATATCCAATAAATGTTCCCTTTAGCCGAGTTTAGGCAATGCTCCAGAAACATGCGTAGCCTCAATGGCAATCCAAATGAGATTCACATCAGTAGGACTAATACCGGAAATGCGTGACAGTTGCCCCAATGTTATCGGGCGAATGCTTTCCATTTTTTGGCGACTTTCGATGCGCAAACTTTTTACGTTGTCGTAGGAAAAATGTGGTGGGATTTTCACAAAATCAAGTTCCTTCATTTTTTCGATTTGTCGCAGCTCGCGTGCCAAGTAACCTCCATACAAAATGCGGTATTTCACCGCTTCCTGAATCGAAATCTCTTCCGCCAAAAATTTAGGAGGAAATACAATTTCTCCATTGTTACGCAACAGCTGCGCCGCAATCGAATTACCGCCAAGCAAATTTTTATCAAAAACGGCACACCAACGATCGATAGCGGCCATTATTTTTTCGATGGCTTCAATGCGCTCTCTAGAAAGTAACTGATATTTTTTCGCATGGGAAACGAGGCGATATTCCGCACTCGCGTGGTTCAATAGCAGACGATATTCCGCACGACTGGTAAACATTCGGTAGGGCTCCTGCGTGCCCTTCGTAACCAAATCGTCAATAAGAACACCGATATAGGCATCATGGCGCTGCAATATCAATGGGTCTTCCCCAAAAACTTTTGCGACGGCGTTAATGCCGGCAACGATTCCTTGACCGGCGGCTTCTTCGTACCCCGAAGTCCCGTTAATCTGTCCCGCCAAAAATAATCCTTCGACGATTTTCGACTCTAACGAAGGATATAACTGCGTAGGTGGTGCATAGTCATATTCCACGGCGTAGGCCGGACGAACCATTTGTGCCTGTTCTAGTCCGGGAATTGTTTGTAAAATTTTCATTTGCACATCGACCGGCAAGCTCGTCGATAATCCATTGATATACCACTCATTGGTACCATTACCCTCCGGCTCCAGGAATAATCGGTGGGTATTTTTATCGGGAAATTTGACATATTTATCCTCGATACTGGGACAGTAGCGCGGTCCAATCCCCGTAATTTCTCCGGAATAGAGTGGTGATCGACATAAATTTTCCCGAACCACATTTCCCGTGGCAACACTCGTATGAGTAATCCAGCAAGACCGATTCCCCAACGTATTATCCACAGAATGCGATCTAAATTGAGTAATCATCTCGTCATTTCGGGAATCATAGAACGCGAATTTTTGCGGTATCAAATCACCGATTTGTTCCTCACACTCTTGAAAATCGATCGTCGAACCGAGTATACGTGGCGGCGTCCCTGTCTTCATTCTTTCCAATTCGATGCCGCACTTTCTCAACGAATCCGATAGTGCATTCGCCGCAAAATCTCCCAAACGTCCGCCATTGATCTTTTGAAGTCCAATGTGCATTAATCCCCGTAAAAATGTTCCCGCCGTCAAAATCACGGCTCCAGCTTCGAAATTTAATCCAATGTTTGTTTCGACTCCCTGGATTTTGCCCCCTTTGACCACCAATGCCAAGACCTCTGCCTGTAAAATTTGTAGATTTTTCGTACGTTCTAAAACATACTTCATCCGAAACTGATACGCTTTTTTATCACATTGTGCCCGCGGAGATTGTACCGCCGGCCCCTTGGATGCATTGAGGAGTCGGAACTGTATGGCCGTTTGATCCGCATTAATCGCCATTTCACCACCCAGAGCATCAATTTCACGGACGATTTGCCCTTTGGCTTGTCCTCCAATCGCCGGATTACAACTCATCTGTGCGATCGTGTCGAGATTCCATGTCAATAGCAAAACCCTCGCACCACGCCGCGCCGCAATCATCGCCGCTTCGCAACCCGCGTGCCCCGCACCACAAACAATGACATCAAAACTCTGTACCTCCACAATAATTCGCCTAGCGAATCAATCATCCCTATAAACTCAAGCGCTATTTTGGGGAGGATATGGGGCTCTGCCCCATACCCCGCAAGGAGTCTGCTGTGGGGCTCCGCCCCACACCCCGCAAGGAGTCATGGACTCCTTGACCTCCTTTGGCGGCCCGGTCCATGCGCATCGCGCAAGGACCGGGCCGCAAGGTCAAGAATAGACTCTTTGACTTTTCCTAGCGGCCCCGCCCGGCGCACGAGGCGCCGGGCGCGGCCGCTGGGGCG
>JAITJQ010000080.1 GCA_031278845.1 Puniceicoccales bacterium | reverse complement strand
CGCGTTCCGCGCCGGGCTCGGCCGCCGAAGGAGGTCAAGGAGGCTATGCCTCCTTGCGGGGTGTGGGGCGGAGCCCCACAGCAACACCTCCTTGCGGGGGGTCCAGGGGGGCGGAGCCCCCCTGGGCTAAACTTCTTCGGAAAAAATGCCGACATGGCGAAAGCGCGCGTAACGTTTTTCGAGGAGTTGTTTAGGGGAAAATTTCTTTAGAGCCTTCAAGTGTCGCAGGATAGCCTCTTTGGTGGAGGCGAAAACGGCATCGGAGTTACGGTGAGCGCCACCGAGGGGTTCGGGTAAAATTTCTTCGACGATGCCAAATTTTAGTAAATTTTCAGGAGACAGCTGCAGTGCTTCCGCGGCTTCCGGTGCAAATTTTCGATCCTTCCAAAGGATAGCGGCGCAACCTTCAGGAGAAATAACCGAATAATAAGAATTTTCCAAAGCGAGTACCCGATCGGCTACGGCGATACCCAATGCTCCGCCGGACCCTCCTTCACCGATGATGATGGAGACAATCGATGTTTCAAGGCGTCCCATATCACGTAAATTGACGGCGATGGATTCTGCGACGTGGCGTTCTTCGGATCCGATACCGGGGTAAGCGCCCGGTGTATCAACGAAGGTGATGAGAGGCAGGGAAAATTTTTCTGCCAATTTCATGAGGCGCAGAGCTTTTCGATAACCTTCCGGGTAAGGGCAACCGAAATTGCATTCGATATTTTCATTGAGGGATCGTCCTTTTTGTTCACCAATGACCATAACCGATTCCTCTTGAAGGGTTGCAAAACCACCGATAATCGCACGATCGTCGTTAAATAACCGATCGCCATGGAGTTCTTGGAAATCAGAAAAAATGTTATCGATATAATCTCTGGCGTAGGGGCGGCAGGGATGTCTCGCAATGAGTACGCGTTGCCAAATGGAAAGGTTAGCGAAGATATTGCGTTCTTCGCTGGCGATTTTTTGTTCGAGGGCATGGATTTCGCAGCTGATATCAACCTTAGCATCCTGGGAACGCGCAATGAGTTCATCGAGATTTTTCTGTAGTTCGCGTAAAGGCTTTTCGAACTCGAGAACATACTGAGAATCTTTAGACTTCCGACCGAACATTGGTTTAATAAAGCAATCTTCGGACCCCTAGGCAATAAAATTCGATTTATTCTTTAAAGTGAATAAATTTCAGCGGATGCCAATCGAGAATATTGGGATACCAACCCTTGATACGGGAAGATACTAAATGGCACATGGATTCGAAATAGAGCGGAATAATGGGCATTTCATTGATCATCAAAGCTTCTGCATCGGCTAATATTTGGGAACGGGAATCCCTTTCCTGGGAAGCTCGAGAAAGCATTTGGTCATAGATTTCATTGGCCCACTGGGCGTGGTTATTGTTATTTTCAGAGAGCAGCAGGTTTAAAAATGTGGTGGCGTCATTATAGTCGCCAACCCAACCGCCTCGACAAATATCGAATCTATGCTGCCGCCGCTCCGCTAAAAAAGTGCCCCACTCGATGCTCTGTAATTTGACATCGATATTGAGATTTTTACGCCACATCTCCTGAACCGCTTCGGCTACGATTTTCCAATTGTCGCTCACGTTGTATAAAATCGTTATTTCGGGAAATCCTTCCCCATTGGGATAACCCGATTCGGCCAGTAATTTTCGGGCTCGTTTTACACTGTATTTAAAAAATTCAACACTGTTATAGTTCATCGTTCCCGGAGGGACGAGAGCATAGGCTTCGAATCCAGCACCGCGATTCCGCAGTTTCCCGATAGCGTCGCGGTCGACGGCTAAACTCAATGCCTTTCGTACTTTTACGTCATCGAAGGGCTTTTGCTTACAATTAAACCAATAGAAAGAGGTACCCAATGAAACCGTCATGGGGAGTTTACCCTGGGCGCGGTAGAACTGAATCTTATCGGCGGGAACATTTTCCGTGATATCGAGTTGCTCCGTGATAAACATATTTTCCTCGGTTGCAGGAGAGATATTGGAAATAAAATGAACGCAATCGATACTCACATTGGAAGCATCCCAATAGCATTTGTTCTTCTTGAGAACGATTTTGTCGCCAATCTTAGATGATTTCAATAGATAAGGGCCATTTGTAACGATATCTTTCACCTGTGTCCAGCGGTTACCGCGGTCAAAAAAGTTACCCGATCGTTCGATCGCTTGGCGGTTAACCGGTAGCCAGGCCCAATGGGTTAGGAGAGAAGGGAAAAAATCAACGGGACGCTCCAGCGTCAATTGAAGGACTTGGGCCGATAAAGCCTTAGCCCCTACCTGGGAAAAGGAAGTAATTTCGCCATTATAGTAGGAATGGGCGTTTTTGAGCATGAAATAGAAATCGACCCAGGGCGATGCAACGGATTTACAGAGCCCGCGTTCGATAACATCTACGAAATTCTGGGCGACAACGGGATCGCCGTTGGACCATAAAATACCCTCACGCAGGAAAAAAGTGTATACCAAACCATCGGGGGAAAGCGTATAGGATCGGGCCATTCCCGGAATGGGTTGAAGGGTACGGCCATCGGCAATCAGGAGACCCTCAAAGAGGGCGGTAATGATTTTGGCTTCGGAAAGTCCGGGGGCAAGTTGAGGATCTAAAGTTTCCGGTTCAATCGCATTACCAATGCGGAGAATATGGCTCTCCCGTTGGAAACAGCCAGAAAGAAACCCGATAAAAACAAGAAAAATTATTCTAAAGATTCTCATACTTCAATTTAATTTGGAGTATGCGTTGAAAGTAGCAAGAAAAAAATGAAGATCGCAATATTTTAACATTTTTTCAAAAAAAGGTTGCAAACTAGAATTTAGGACTAGGATAAAATCAATATGAAAAAATGGATTACAATAACCGGTTTGTGGGCAAAGGTCTCTTTGCTCTGCTTTATGGGTATTACTTTTAACAGCGAAGGATTAGAGGCAACAGCGGCAACGACAGTGGTAACGCCAGCGCCAGTGCCAGCGCCAGCACCAGTAAAAAAGACAGGGGAACTTCCAGTCTGGTTTGCCGAGGTTTTGCGTAATCGTGCGATTTCCCTTGAAGATCTTGGGAAGTCTAAAGAAGGGAAAAAAATACTAAAAGAGATCCGAAAGACATCCCTAAAGGATTTAGTCGTGGGTGCATGGAAAAATGGGTGCGCTGTTGACCAAGTTGTAAGAGCTAAAAAGGAATTAGCTAAAAAGGAATTGCAATCTTTTTCCGTATCTGTACGTTCTGCCATAGAACAAATATGCTTTGAAAAATTTGGTTATAAATTAAATAAGAAGGGATCAGTGAAGAAACCAAATGTGTGGAACAAAACCGACACACAACTACAAACTGGCGGATATCTGGAAGTAATTAGTTATGTAATAGAAAAAATTATATCTTTAAGCAAAGAAAACGCAGTAACCGATTTTGATGTAAAACAATTTCAATTTCTTTTAAGAGAGCTCGCACAAGAATACGAATCTGAAGGATTAGCACCGAGAGGAGGGAATGCGCACGACAAACCAAGAAGAAGCTCCATGGAAATTATAAAAGACTTAGCGCAGGCATCTAAATCTG
Organism: Puniceicoccales bacterium; assembly: GCA_031278845.1. Lineage (GTDB taxonomy): Bacteria > Verrucomicrobiota > Verrucomicrobiia > Opitutales > LL51 > LL51. The sequence continues at coordinate 13,764 of JAITJQ010000080.1, read as the reverse complement.
TCCCAGCGGCCAAACCAGCAACACTGCATCTTGATTCTTATAATATAATTTTTCTCGCAGCGGCACACCTGGGACGCACTCTGTATAACGCCAAAGCAAAACCTTTTAAGGAAATTTGGGAACAATTAAGCAATAATCCTTTTAAAGTAGAGTTAGAGGAATCAGCACTGATTTGGGGGACAACTAAAACCGAAAAAGGACTTACGGATATTGCAAAAACCTTTCACGATATGGACTCTGGAAAAATGTATATTAAGGGAGTTCCTCAAAACGTTTTAAAAAATTTAGGATTATGCCCTACTGGGGGGAATGATACTTTAAGAAATAATAGGACAAATTTCGAAAAACAATTCTTTTTTCTCGCCATGAACCTACTGCCTCTGTTAGCCAGTAGTCCAAAAAAATCCCTACCTCCAGAACAAGTGAAAGAGTTAGAACAAACGGAAAATGTAATTTTCCTCGCCATCGGTGCTCTTAGACTGATAGAAGCAGCAGAAAGAGGAAAAGAAGAGTTCGAAGTGCAAGTCAGGAATTTATGTTTTGCCCTTCTTCGATTTCAATGGAGCAAAGTATTTTTCAATGGTCCAGACGGAAAATTAAAAAATGTGACTCCAGAATATGCTGAAAATTTTCAAGCGAAAGTGCAACAAGAGGCAGAGCGGCATTGCCTTGTTATAAATAAGGAATTCTTAAACAAATTTATCATTATCCCAATGGTAAAACAAGGTGTCGCTACTTTTCTCGTGGAGTATACAAAAAAAGAACCTTTGCAAAAAATCAAAGATTTACTTCAAGATATTAGCATACGAAAACAAAACTCTTGTAGATTGTTTGAAATAGGGCGATTATTGATGTTACTCCAAGATAACAAAATCAATGATGGTCAAAGATCAAGAGACAATTGGGAAGCATCAGCTAGAGAGATCGCAAATTTATGTTTCTTATGTCATAATGAATATTCTCACGGTAAATTACAACCGGTGGCATACTATATGTCCTTTTTTCTACTGGAATTTGTAGGATATGAAGGATTCTTCATTGGTAGAGATTTTCATAGAAATGGATTCCCTCCAAAAAGTGGCCTTGAATATGTAAATGATTCACTCTATCTACATTTAATTCATATTAATCAATACAAGGAACAATCCGAAAAAAGTGAGTTAGAACAACTCATAGCAGAAGCGACTATTCGGTTCAAGCAAGAAAAATCAATGCCCAGAGATCCAGTGAACCCTGTTTTAGTGAAAGAGCATTTTTGTAAAGACATTTATGATGGTAAGGACGTTTATGATAGTATCAATGTTGAAAACATTATGCTAATACTAATTCGATTAGTAGATAGGCTCGCGGGTGCCAATTTATCAATAGCAGAAGTTTTACAAACAACAAACTATTTAAAACTTCTAGATGACCTAAGGAATTATGTATACTTTTTTTCAAATACTCTCTCGTTAATAAATCTGGACTTAAAACAGTCCCAAACAAATTTAAATGAAATACTTGATAGTCTTGGCCCCAAAAGAGATTCACATCCCTTTGAATTGACTTTATGTGAAGCTCGAGAAATACTAAAAGAAACACGGAGTTTGCTCATAGGAATAAAAAACTCGCTTACAGCAGGTACCGCAGATCAGAAAACGAAAGATCGATGGACTTTGGAAGATATACAAGAAGAAATTTTTCGCATAGAACACGATCTCATTCAGCAAGATAATATCAAAACTTATTGGGATTTTTTGAAAGAAAATGTAGAATTATTACATGGGTTTGTCTTGAAACGTTCCGAACTGGATGAAGAAATAAAAAAATCTTCCCCTGAAAATGTTTTGGGAAAGTTAAGGAACGAAATTAGACAATATATAGGCAAATTCATAGACGTTATAGAACAGAGTTGCGAATCATTTATGGAAACTTTCAAAAAAAATGACAAAGCGATAAGAAATATGCAAATAGACTACTTAGTATCCCGAAAATCCCCTGGGATCGGTCTAGAAGCTCTTAGGAAAAAACTCGAGCCGTTGAATTATCTTGGCACTAAGGTGATAACTGATTTGCAAGATTTATACGAAAAAGGAATGACAAAAATCGAAGAAACGAAACAGGACAAAAAATTATCGCTTGAACAAAAGAAAAAACAAATAGAGCGGCACCTTAATGAAATGGAGAATGGCATTAGGAAGATGGGTCCAGGTGTAATCGATGCTGTAGGGAATAATAGTTTTGATGGACGAAGTAATTTTTTTGATCAGATCGGAGGCAATATACTCCGAGAACAAAATCAACAAGCCGTTAAGACCATTTTCGAAAGTTTACCATTCAAAAAGGAACGACAAGCCATAGCCCCTTCGAGTCATCCGCCGTATCCGAAAACCGAAGATGCGGTTCTGAGGATTATTATTCCCCTACGTTCCGATTATAATGATAGGATGTAAAAAAACATTATATTTTTTAAATAATAACTATAAATAATTGAAACATAGGGCGAGAATAATAGTGGGCGTTAGGGCGCTGAGGAGTAATTTTAACGGAGAAATTTTTCCTGGGAAATAGTCTTGTAAAATTGATTGGCCCGCTGGGTTCGGCGCATTGGCAATGACCGTCAATCCCCCACCCGTCACCGCACCAAAAATAACTGCATGCTGTAACGCAACGTTCGAAGAAATGGTCGGAACTAAAGACGCTAAATAGGTGATCGCAGCGTTGTCGTTAAATGCAGTCAGAAAAGTTGCCCCTAAAAAGAGTAACGTTTCATTCATCCGCCCCAATAGCGGTTCGATCCACCATTGCTGTAACCCACCATGCGTCACTAATCCCGCCAGAAAAAATCCCACCAAAATAGGCGACCGAAGCGAAATGGATGTCTGATACATTGCCGTAATCTTCGTAAAACCAAGGAAAAATAAAAACCCTATAATAAATAATGCCGGCGTGTGAATGTTGAAAATGGTCCAAAATAAAAATAATAAATGACTCCCTATGACCCATTTTGGTATATGCACTTCAACCGGACGTTCAATAGCTTCCCAGGAGCGCTCCTCCAGACTTTTGAATTCTTTCCGAAAAATGAATCCGTAAAGGGCCGATGCAAGGATAATTCCGACAAACGCACGCATACCGAAATGCGTAAACATATAGACCGTATCCCAGTGCCATTTTCCTGCAACCATCAGTACCGGCGGAGCAGCAAAATGCGTGAGTGTCCCACCTACGGATATGTTGACAAAAAGTAGACCCAGCGTCGCGTAACGAAAGGCGATGGAAGGTTGTAATGAATAAAACTGCTGTGCCAAAAGAAGGGCGGAAATGGTAATGGCAGCGGGTTCCGTAATGAACGAGCCCAGCAGGGGACCAATAATCATAATCGAAAACCATCGGGCGCAGAGCGTATGATTGCCAAGCATGGCGACTTTCTGCATACAAGTTTTTGCAAAAAACAGTATGGGTTGACTCGAAGCGATGGCCATAATAACGACGATGAATAGGGGCTCGACGTAATTGACCGAATGGAAATAAACCGTAACGGCATGCCAACCGTAGAAGGTAAAAATAGTAAAAACAAGTGGAATAATCCAAAGGCCAAAAATAACCTCCACTTCTCCGAGAAAATGGAACAGTGTCGCTAGCATTTTATCCAGTGGTGTGTCGCGGTGAAATCGATGGGCTAGATTGGAAAAATAAGGTGCAAAAAACGTATGAACGATGGCGAGCAAAAAAATGAATGTGGCGAAGAAATTGAAGGGGGCGATTTTGATCCGCGATAGCAAAATTTGCCCCAATCCATCCACAGCGCTTGGCGTCGCGTAAGTTTCCAAAGGTATCGGAAAAATATCGGCTCCTAATAGCTTAGGAAACAAAATATTCATAAAAATAAATACTCCTAATCCTCTCACACACTTATGAAAGAGAAAATTATAATTTTTGCAAGGCTCACGCTGGATGCCGAAGCGAAAATTCAGTGAACCCCGCAACGGCGAATCCTTTTGCCAACTCGTGGATTGAATTTACAATCGCTCTCACGTTTTCATTAAGTTGTTTTCCCCATCGTCGGATCTATTTCTTTCGTTGGGGAAGGAAGCTTTTCGATGCAGGAGCCTTTACACTATGAAGTGATGGGAGAGTCTTTTCAGTACTCTTCTTCCTCGTCAGCTGCGGCTGATCCTCCGCTAACTGCGGTCTGAAATTTGTCCATCGAGATGGGATAGGCTGAGTAAAAAAAGAGTTTCCCTTTGGTTTCGTCAAGCCCGAAAATAAGTTTTACGAATTTCGTATGATTTGTGAAAAATTTGGAACCGTCTTCCGTAAAACGCTTATTCACCCACCCAATATTTTTTGGCAATTCCACATAGAATACAAATTCAGACGAACCGCTCAACCCGTGGCATTCTTCAATTTGAACGATAGTATAATGAAGTAGGCAAGATCTTAAAAATAAATAAAGCACGCTACTTTGCCATTGAAATGTTTCGGGGCTAAATCTGGAAAATTCGAGACGAGTTATGGCGTCGGGATTAAAAAGTGTAACTATGGCAGAAAGATTAAATGCGCTTTTGGGCACTGCTGAATCGGGTAAATGATCTCCAATTACGTGCTCTACTCCACTTTTGCAAGGGGGGCATCCTTTAAACTTACCCACATGGCAGGCTGTAAAATTTACGTCTATTTCTTTAAGAAAATGTTCCAGTGTAAAGTGGAATGGAAGTGAATAATCGCCACCACTTTGAAAGGTTATTTCCTCGCCTGGTAATCGAAGTGACCCAGAAAACACTCCTGAGCTGAAATGAGATCCGTACTCTTCCATGAAATCTATTAAATTTTGAGCCCATTGCAATTGCTGATAGCATGGCTTCCGCAGCATAACCCTCGGAGCAAGTGGCCGCGATTTATCGGTTGCAGGAACAGTCCTCACCTTTGTTGGACGAGGAGGTTGTACCTCGCCTCCAACCAAACTTAACGAAGCCTTAGGGTCCGCAAGAACAGCTGGACGAGGAGGTTGTGCCTCGCCTCCAAACCAACGTAACGGAGCCTTAGGGTCCGCAGGAACAGCTGGAGGAGGAGGTTGTTTCTCGCCTCTAAACCAACTTGACGGAGCCGCAGGCGGTGGAGCCGCAGGCGGTACATATGCTCCACAACCTGTTGAACGTGAACTAGAAAACGAAGTGCTGCACAGCAAAGAGCTGCACAGATACGATAATGTGATTTTATGTATTTTTTCCATGCTCTTTTTAACTTATATAAATTATTCGAAGTCAAGTATTTTTTTTAGAAAATTTTCAGAGCAGATTTTTTCCTAGAAAATAATTGACAGGAATAGCATTGCCCCTAGAAAAACATACAGGTCGCGGCGAGATAGCTCAGTCGGTAGAGCAGAGGACTGAAAATCCTTGTGTCGGCGGTTCGATTCCGCCTCTCGCCACCATTTTCGCCAATATGGAAAACTATGAAAAGTCTTGAACGTTATGCTCGTTTTGTTATTTTTAGCAGAAATAGTAATCACATAAAAGAATGGCGAAAACACTCGTAGTTTATTATTCCCATACCGGTAATACGCAGGCAATCGCAAAACAAATTCAAACCGCTACCGATGGCGATATCTTTGAAATCAAACCCGTAAAACCTTACCCATTGGAATACCATGAAACGACGGAACAGGCACAACAGGAAATTAATGCCGGATTCAAGCCCGAAATCAAAAGCAGAGTCGAAAACATAGAGGCCTACGATACGATATTTATAGGCTCCCCCTGTTGGTGGTCAACCATAGCCCCACCCGTCGCCACATTCCTATCAACCCATAACCTGTCAGGCAAAACGATCATCCCATTCATGACACACGAAGGTAGCGAACTTGGCCATAGCACCTCCGATATAGCTCAGTTAGTGCCAAACGCAATCATAAAAGCAGGTCACGCATTCTACGGTAGCAGTGCGAAATCAGCCAAAGAAAATGTAGAAAAATGGCTTAAAGACATGTAGATAATTCCCTAAAATTCCAGAAATTATTACGCTTTAAAATTCGTGTCACTTATTTCAATACAAATAATATTACTGCCCCCCACAAGCCCTGCAATGTGCTGTGTCCATGCCTTGATCATACTATAGAATGAAAATAAAAGCAATTGAGTACACGTGTTAAGATCTTGTTCGCGTTTTTCCATTCCCTAAAATGAAAATTTTAGTTTCACAAAAAAACTTGCGCCTACCTTACAAATAAATAGCATTCTTTTCGTTATGAAGAAAGATATTCATATTTTAAAGGAATTGTGCTACGGCTTAGCTTTACTGGGCAGTACAGCTGTAACGGTTTCTGGAGCAGTCGATATTCTAGATTTTTTAACGCATCCCGATATTCCTGCAGAAATCGAAGATTTTTCTAAAGTTGTTCGTAAGAAACTTGGCTTTTCCGGAAGAATAAATCCTTTGAGAATGGGGGAATGGAGAGAAGATCCCACACATCAAAGAAGAGAAGAGCATCCATTAAGGGTTCATCTTAGACGTTTTCTTTCTGATGACATATTTTATTCAAGATTCTTCATGGCAGGTATAAATATAATCCTCGATGATATGAATGAAGTTATACATTCCGTTCCCGTTGCTGCAATTAATAGCGCGTTTGAAACATCAGATAGAAGCGGTTGGGAGAAACCGAAAATTCATGTCGTATTGGGGCTACCGGCTGAGTCACTCCAACATTGGGAAAAAGCAGATGGTGCAATCGTACAAGTCGCAAGCCAATTTAATGCATTGGAATCGGCTAGACCTGAAATTTCGCCTTTACCGACATGGGTTGATGACCGCACCCAAGGCCCCGGAGTATGCTTGCAAGCTTTGACTGCGACAGCCCTGCGCTGTGTCGCCCAAGAACGAGGGAATTTACCCGATGCGCTATTGCCTTTACTTGAAGAGTGTGTGCTCGAAAGACAACCAATACTTCGCAAATATCCTCTACTATATAGAAATGGCTATTTGAATTTATTTGAAATACGAGATCTGGCTAGTCTATCAAGATTCGCAAATTATATAGAAACAAATATTGGCCAACTAATGATACAAGCGCAATGGGTAAGGTGTGAAGAATCGAAGACAACGCAGTTACAGGTATTCTCTGCGGCACCTGCATTTGTAACGGAACATATCGATTGGAATAAAACGAATGGGCCCACAAATTACTTTAGAAGGATAAGTACTGCCATTTTGTGTGCTCAGTATTGTGCTTTGGCCCAGATGGCGCGATTGTCGAGACGTTCGTTGCATCTTACAGCGGTTGGAATGGGGACTTTCAATAATCCTCCCGAAGCGTTCAATGCAGCACTGAGAGCTGCTCTGCGCGTATTGGAAGGTTCGGGGGTAGAAGTGTTCTTACACGGATATAGTCTGGGTGACATCGAAAAATGGAATCACGTGTTAGAATCCAATGGTTATGAACCAGTTCGGTTTAATCCCGGAGCACCAGGATTTAGTCCAATTGCGCAAACGCAAAAAATGGCATTACCTCCACCGGACGGTCTAGCTTTTTTTAGCGATCCTTATATTCCTGAAGCGCTCGAGCAATTTTCTTCCACTGTTCGTGAACAACTTGGCCTTCGCAGCGGGATAAGTCGTGAGAGAATAGCTCAATGGAGAGCAGATCCTACACACCAAAGAGGCGAAGTTCATCCGTTAAGAGCTCATATTCGGCAGTTTCTTGATCAAAGACATGCACAATTAATGGACCTTGCAACACAAACCTTCGATGGAATGCGAGAGCCGGTGGTATCTGCCTTTTCACTTGAAGACATTGACCATATCCAAGAACCGAGCGTTCATGTTGTATTAGGTTTACCGATTGAGTCGCTGCAACACTGGGAAAAAGCAGATGGTGCAATCGTACAAGTCGCAAGCCAATTTAATGCATCGGAATCGGATGATCCTATAGGTATATATTTACCGAAGTTAGTTGGCTATCGATCTCAAGGTCCTGGAGCATGTATGCAAGCTTTAAGTGCGGCGGCGTTGCGCCGTGTCGCTCACGAACGAAGGCAATTCCCCGATGCGATATTGCCTTTACTTGAAGGATGTACGGTCGGAGGACAACCAATACATCTCAAATATCGCAACCTATATTTAAATAGTCTTTTGCGCCCATCGGAAATAAGCAATCCAAAAGATTTACAATATTTTACGAGTTATATAGAAAAAAATGCAAAAAAACTAAAAATACCAACGCAATGGGTGAGGTGCGAAGAATCGGGGATAACGCAGTTGCAGGTATTTTGTGCGGCACCATTCTTTCCTACACAATCTGTTAACTGGAATAGCACTGATGAGCGCACAAATTGCTTTAGAAGGATAAGTATTGCCCTTCTGTGTACTCAGTATGAGGCATTGGCCAAAATGGCGCGATTGTCGAGTTGTCCGATACATTTTACAGCGGTTGGAATGGGGGTTGTCAATAATCCTTCCTCGGTGCTTAGTGAGGCAGTGGGAGCTGCTTTGAAAGCACTAGAAGGTTCGACAGTGGCGGTATATTTACACGGATATAGTCTGAATGACGCCCAAAAATGGGATCAGGCGTTAGAATCCAATGGGTATGAGCCAGTTCGGTTTAATCCCGGAGCACCAGGATTTAGTCCAATTGTACGAACACGCAAAAAATAAAAGTCCTCTAAAATTACGCGAATGGCGAAATGAAATGGCCTGAATATTTGCATGATGTTGCTGGCGCTAAAAATGTACTGAAAAAATATCAGGGAATCGTTGTCGGGGATAAGGGTTATTGCTCAAAACCCTTAAAAAAACTGCTCCCAAAGCAAGGACTACGTCTCGTTGCTCGCCATAAAAAAAACATGCCCCTAATACTCCGATAGAAAAAAAGTTGCGCCGAAAACATTCTTTCGTGGAAACGACCATCGGAAAGTTTAAATCCCTTTTTGGCTTCACGCTTTCCTATTTCCGTTCCCAAATTCCGGCTTTTGCCTCTTTTTCTCTCGCTATTTTTGCCTTTAATTTTCCCTCTTAATTGCGCCATCCGCGTTATTGGAATATAATGCTGACCTAAATGCGCTCGATGAATACGGCCAAACGCCATTGGATATTGCCCTTGAAAAGTGAGCAGCAATCCCCAACGATGACCCGGAATGCAAAGATGAACGAGAAAAACTCGATCGAATCATTAAACTCCTCCTCGAACACGGCGCCCTGGAAGGCCAACCTGAAGACGCAACGAAAGGCCAATCCCAAGAAAATAGCGAGGACGAAGATGAAACCGAAGAAAGCGAAGTCGAAGATGAGGTTGAGGATGGCGAAAACTAAATTACAATAAAAGGCAAAAAAATATTAGTTGAAATTTAAAACAATGGAGCATATCCTTCGGAATGTGCTTTTTGTTTGTAATTTTACAAAAACAGCGGGATGCCATGCTAAAATACCTTTAAAAATCACTTTCCATTCAAAACCTCTTGCGCCATCGAAAATAATCCTAAATTATAAGGATTGGTGGAGAATAATCATGAAAATAAATAGTATTAATAAAAAATTAGCCAATAATCTCGTACTCGGAAGTTCCCTATATGGAATTTCCGTTGGTATTATAACACAAGTCCAAGCAACACAACGTCGATATACACCAACACAGAAAGTATTCAAATATATGGAAAGCGCAATTTGTATATTGGAAACAAAACTTAGTGAGCGTAATCTATCTAGGGAAGAATGTATAAGACTCGTTAGGGACGATAATGGAGATCCAAATGCACAAGGCCATTTTTGGTTCAAAGAGCAAAATGAATCTTTAACCCTATTGGAAGAAGCAATACTGTCTCGATATCCGGAAGCGTTGGAAATCTTTATTGCCCATGGAGCAGACGTATGCGAGGTGAGCAGCGAGATAAAAAAGGCATTCGGCAATGAAGTAACGTTATTACATCTAGCTTTACTGACTCCAGACGAAATGCAAGCACTTGATAAAATAAAAAGTGTGGGAATACAGAACCATGCAACAGTCGGTATAGTTCAAGCCTTCCGTGAACAACAAAGCAGAGAGTTTTTAAAGAAAATGGGTCTGGATCAAATGGAGGAAGCAGTACCCCCTCCAGGCCTGTATGTTCCCCGAAAAGTACTAGAATTATTAATGAAGGAGTTATCTGCAAAACAAGAGCTAAGCTCAAAACTAAATGCAAAAGACAAAAATGGCAAAACAATATTGGATTTGGCTGTTGAAAGATATCTTGCATTAGTATTAAACCCAGAAATATTAACGATAGATCCTCAAACACCGATAGCAGAACTAAAGATTCCAATATTAAATCTACAAATAAAAGAATCCGATCAACAAATGAAAAAGGAATATGAGGACGTCATAAATTGGTTGCTTCTTGATGTAGAAAAGATGTATAACTTAGAACCAAAATGCATAATAAACAATAACAAAAGCTATAGTCTAATCGTCCAGTTAGAAGGGCAAGGGAAAGAAGTACTTCACCCGATAATACAAAGAGATCTAACGCTTAAACGGCAAAAAGGACAAAACTTCCAATCACTTCAATTGAAGTATTTACAGACATTGCTCATTCAAAGAAAACAAAATGTACAGGGAACAGAAATTTAAAAGTAAGAGATGTCTCTTGAAGGTATTTTTTTCTTATAATTGATTTGACATATTTTCAAAAATAGAAAATATGTCAATTTGATATGGATGGGAAAAAAATATTGAAAAGTGTTATTCTGGGAGGTCTTTTTTTGGGGAATGGTGTGTTCGGTGCAAAAACGCAGGCTGCCCAAGATCAAACATCATTAAAGGATAAGTTGCTTGCAGCAATTGAAGCTAACGATAAAATAAATGTTAAGCATGCACTCGAGAAAGGTGTAAATATTAATGAAAAACTATCAACAGGGTTGTTACCATTGCATAAAGTAGTATCGACAGGAGAATCCACAAGTATTCTGAGATTATTATTGGATTATGGAGCTGATCCCAATCTGAAATTGGAAGGAACACCAGCGATACATTTGGCCGTGCATCGTGGTTCTACTCTGATAATAAAAATACTAAGGGATAATGGTGCGGATCTTAATGCCAAAGATCACATCGCCCAAACACCATTGATGCGGACGGCCTATCTAATTCTTCTTACAATAAATCAAAGACCTTACATATGGGAACTAATTCACCCATCTTCCACTTCTTTTGGAAGAAAATTGCGCCACCTTCAAAAACAAATGAACCGCTTCTCTCCAAACAATGTCAAATATTACTTTGACGTCATGCGATTGCTCATGGATTACGGTGTGGATGCCAATCCGCAGGATAAAGATGGAAATACGGCACTACATTTAGCAATATCCTCATTTGAAAAATCGGCAAAGAAAAAACATCTGAATTTAAGATTAGTCAAAGAGCTTGTTAATTATGGCGTCGATATTAATATTCAAAATTATAGTGGGCAGACAGTATTAGATTTAGTTCAAAAACAGAAAGAAGAACTTTCCAATGATGATGAAGCACTTATAAATGAATATGATCAAATTATTGCATTTCTTCTCGAATACGGTACCAGAGAAGGCTAACCTCAGGACGAAAGAAACGGATACCTGGAAAGTAGAGCAATCCAATATAGAAACTGCTATAAAAACTGTACTTAAAGAACCCGATCAGCAAGTAAAAGATGAATCATCGGACATTTCTTCCTATGCATCCTTGGAAGTTGTTCAATTATTATTTAAGGCGGGATTAAAGGCAAATGAAAAAAATAACCAGGGGAAAACGCCTTTGGATTTAGCTAAACGGAAAAGAGACGAAAATTCAGACCAAGACCTGAAAAGTAGATATGATGCAATTGTGAAATATCTAGAACAAGCAATCGCATCTCCGTCGGAATAATTTCTTTGTAAGAGATTAGTCAGAAGTAAAATGGAGAGGGTGCCTTTAGAAAGACACTCTTTTCTTATATGAAAAATAAAAAATTTCCCACAAATATGCTTGCAATATTTAAAAAAAATCTCAGTTTGCGAAAATTATGGATAGGAAGATATTAAGAAATGTCATAGGTGGAAGTTTTTTGCTGGGCATAGGGAGCATTTATGCAAATACACAAGTAGCAACCTTGGGTGAAGATTCCACAACTTGGGATAAAAGACTGGTGGAAACAACGTATCGCAGACTGATACTTGCAGGAGAAGCGTATAACAATCTCCCTTGGAATGAACGAAAAAACCCTGACACCCGAGAAAGGGTGAACACCCCCATGATCCGGCATTAATAGAAGCTATAAAGGATCTCAATGGGCGAGCATTAAAAGCTTTTATCGAGCAAGGGCTTGATATCAATGCACGTGATTCCAATGGCGAAACATTATTATTGTATTTTGCTTGCTCTTTTCCCTCCTCGGATAGCGAGTTTGAAACCGTAGAAAAGATATTAGAATTACTACTCAATAACGGCGCTGATCCCAATGTATTAAACATTTATGGACTTACTACCTTATACGCAACCCTATGCTTTCAACAATTAAGAATAGCCCGATGGCTTCTTGATCATGGCGCCGATCCTAATGCTCAAACAGGGTGCAACCTATTACATGTTGCTACAGGTAAGAGGAATTTGGAATTTGTACGACTACTATTGGAATATAATGCTGACCTAAATGCGCTCGATGAATACGGCCAAACGCCATTGGATATTGTCCTTGAAAAGCGAGCAGCAATCCCCAACGATGACCCGGAATGCAAAGATGAACGAGAAAAACTCGATCGAATCATTAAACTCCTCCTCGAACACGGCGCCCTGGAAGGTCATCCTAATGACGCAACGGAAGGCCGCTCTAATGACGCAACGAAAGGCCAACCTGAAGACGCAACGAAAGGCCAATCCCAAGAAAATAGCAAGGACGAAGATGAAACCGAAGAAAACGAAGACTAAATCGCTAATCAAAGCGAAATAAAAATCAAAAAACACCCCCGTGATTTATTTTTTTTATAAATTCATTTGACATTTTTTCAAAAACAGAAAATATCCCATCTCGGATATGAATAGAAAACTAATAAAAAATGTAATGTTGGGATGTTTTTGCCTGGGAAATGGTTTGTTGGGTATGGAAGTATCCGATGAATCCGATAAAAAGGCTGGAGCCATTCCCCAAGAAGAACAGGCCAAAGAAACGCTCGGGAATAAACTACTCCGGGCGGCGGTTTTCGGAGATAAGGCGCTCATTGAACGGCTTTTAGCAGAAGGCGGAGATCTCAATCAAGTAACACTCTTTATTGATCCAGAATCGGGCGAAATAATACGCAAAGGAGAACCGCCATTGAACTACGCGGTATCCTCTGGAATTTTAGAAGCGGTAAGAATATTCCTTAACAATGGAGCTGATGTCAACCGGGGAAATGCCTTCGGAGTAACGCCGTTACACGTAGCCATGTACAGTGACAATCTTAATCGATTCGAAATAGCAGAACTATTATTGAAAAAGGGCGCTAATCCTAATGCCAAAAATAATGACGGCCATACCCCACTGATGATCCTAGTGGATCGTATTTCTGAACTGACCGAACGGTATTACCGATTTGTTATGCAACAGGACCCAACTTTTGATCCCTCCTCAGAAATAGATCGCTGTTCTAAAATACCAGAACTACTTATAAATCACGATGCCAACACCGATATACAGGATAATCAAGGGAATACAGCACTGCTTAGAGCTATATCCTTTCGATATCCGAGCTTTGAATTGGTTAGAAACATCATTAAACTAGGCGCCGACGTCAATATTCCAAACAATAACGGAGAGACAC